>NZ_SMKK01000152.1 GCF_004348425.1 Actinomadura sp. 7K507 | reverse complement strand
GTCCGGCTCCGGGGGGGTAGAGCCGGCCCGCTTTCCCAAGAAAGTCTCGGGGGAGTTCGGCGTAAGCCGGACTCTAGTTCGCTCTATACGGGAGGCAAACTTACTGACTCCAGTCTAGGCGGGTACAACATATGCTGCCCGATGCTTGAGAGTTCCGTCGAGGTGCAATCACGCCCACCAGGTGGGGATTTTTCGCGCCTGGTTGGGATGAACCCCCCAGGAGCGTGCCCGCAAGACGCGTCCCGCACTCGACAGAGCTCCCGTTCCTGTGCACAGGGAGTGCATCGGGACGGAAGTGGGAGCGTACAGGAGAACTAAAGATCTTTCCGGCCGCATCGCCGGATCCGCTCGGCCAAATAGAAACGATCACGGGGAGTGATCAATTCTGTGTCCGGAGAGAAGGTTACGGTTAGTCCGGAATGGCGGGTTACATCCCGAGTTGACCCCACAGGGCACCGGTGTCCCGTACGGCGCGGTCGGCGCCGGTCGTGCGGGATTTCCGAATGGGGGGCTTGTCAGCAGGACGAATGAGGCGTAGACAGGTCATACGGACCAAGTGTCCGAGCACGGCAGCCGGGCACCCACGCGCGATCAGCCGCGGGAGGCGCGTCGAGACGGGCTTGACCCGGTCCGACGAATATTAGGTGCACGCTTGGTAACCCGGTGTGACGTGACTGGCGGCGGCGCCCTGCAGAAGGGGCGCCGCTCGCTTCGCCAAGCGCCACCTGCTTCGCCAAGCGCCACCTGCTTCGCCAAGCGCCACTCGCTTCGCTAGTCGCGGACGTCCAGCCCGAGGGCCGTTGCCAGAACGATCGCCTGATAGGGATCGATCACGGCACGTCCCAGTTCGACCGTGAACGGGTCCATCCCTGAGATGTCGCTTCCGCGCAGGTCGCATCCGGAAAAGTCGGCCTTGTGGAGGAAAGCCCCCGACAGGTCGACGCCGCGGAACTCGGCTCCGGCGCACCTCGCCCCCATGAGATCGACTTCGCGCATGCGCACGTCCGTGAAGGACGCGCGGCGCAGGTCGGCACCCGGCAGGCCGGTGAAGGACCAGTCGCCGCCCTTGACCTTCAAAAGGTCGTACGTGCAACCGTCGAACAGGCCGCCGACGAGCTTGCATCCGCTGAAGGTGGCGTCGAAGAAGCCGCACCGGACGAACGTGCAGTTCAGGAAAGCGGCGTCCGTATGGGTGGACGCGTTGAACCGCACACCGCGGAACGTGCAATCGGTGAACGCGGCGCCGACTCCACTTGCCTCCGTCATGTCCGTGTCCATGAACAGGACGTTCTCGTAGCGCTCACCCGTCAGGTCACGCGAATCCCAGTTCGCCGACGAGATGGTGGTCTCGGTGGGTGCCGCCGGGCGTCCGTGCATGCGATCGGCCATACGCACCAGGATGACCCCACCCACTGACAGGAATGGGGTTCAGCCGCGCATGAACGCTTCGCAGATGGCCTGCGAGTCCCGTGCCGCGGCGGCCACAGCCTCCGCGCAGTGCCCGATCCACTGGGCGACGCCCTCGGATGTGCCGGACGAGTAGGCCCGGAGCGCTTCGGCGTAGTCGTCGGCGAGTTCCAGGTGTCCGACCTCTGGCGCGACAAGCGATTTGGGGTCCAGGCCACGGGCGACGAAGGTGAGGCGTTGTGCGGTACGGGCGACGAGGCCGTCCCCCCAGCCGAAAGGACGCAAAGTCTGCAACTCGCCGTGCACGATGGCCCCCACCACCAGCGCCGGCGCCTTCGTCGACTCCATTAGCAGCCCGCTGAGCGCGTCCAAGCGGGCGGCCACCTCGGACGGCGAAGGCGGCTCACCGAGACCCAGTACGTCCTTCACGGCCCCGTCGCCCACGCGCGGACGTCCGAGATCGGCACTGTCGACCGCGTCCGCCGCAGCGAGAACGTGAAGCCGCGCAAGCGCCTGCCGGGGGGCTTTCCGCCACGTCTCTGTGAGAGTCCCCAGTTCGGCGGACACACGCAGAGAGCCCTGCACGACAGGGTCGGACGGGTTCTCGGTGGTGCGGAGTTCGTCCAGCGTGACCGAGGAGCCTTCGAGCACGGCCGAGGCCCGTGCGCCGCGCAGCGCCGACTCTGTGGACACCTCTGCACTGCGCCGCCGCAGGATGCGATGGCCGAGCAGCCGGTCCACAGCGGAACGCGCGTCGTCGACCGCGCCGGCGACGCCGGGCAAGTTCGCTACATCAGCAAGGGCATCGGTCACGGCCCCGACCTTATGCGGTCGCCCGTTACGCCTACGCAACGCCCCATAGACGGCATGCCGGGAGCGGTTCCAGCGCTGCAGGCCGGGAAGGGCTGTTGTATTGGGTGTCACCCAACACCATCCGGAGCCGGGACCCCGGTCGCGCTCTTCCCCGACATCAGCACGGCGGCCTTGTGGAAAACAGGACCTTCCTGGTGGAGTGGGGATACCGGGCGACCCCGCTTCAGCTAGCAAGGAGTGCGCGTTGAGCCAGAGCCAAGAAACACTGTCGAACCTCCTGCAGGAGACCCGGCGCTTCCCTCCGCCCGCAGAACTCGCCGAGTCGGCCAACGTCAAGGCAGACGCGTACGAGCGTGCGGCGGAGGACAGCCTGGGCTTCTGGGCGGAGCAGGCGGACAGGCTCACCTGGACGAAGCGCTGGGACGACGTCCTGGACTGGAGTAACCCCCCGTTCGCCAAGTGGTTCGTGGGGGGCGAACTGAACGTCGCCTACAACTGTGTCGACCGTCACGTAGAGGCGGGGCGTGGGACGAAGGTGGCGTTCCACTGGGAGGGCGAGCCCGGCGACTCGCGCACCATCACCTACGCCGACCTCCAGAGCGAGGTGAACAAGGCCGCCAACGCCTTGCTCGAACTGGGTGTCCGCAAGGGCGACCGGGTCGCGATCTATCTGCCGATGATCCCCGAGCTGCCGATCTCGATGCTCGCGTGCGCGCGCATCGGCGCGACGCACTCGGTCGTGTTCGGCGGTTTCTCCTCCGAGGCGCTCCGGACCCGCATCGACGACGCGCAGGCCAAGCTCGTCATCACCTCGGACGGCGGTTTCCGGCGCGGAAAGCCGTCGGACCTGAAGGGGATCGTGGACGAGGCCGTCGCGCAGACGCCGACGATCGAGCACGTCCTCGTCGTGCGCCGCACCGGCGAGCAGGTGGCCGACAACGACCGCGACCTGTGGTGGCACGACGTCGTCGAACGGCAGAGCGACCAGCACACCGCCGAGCCCATGGACGCGGAACACCCGCTGTACATCCTGTACACGTCCGGCACGACGGGGAAGCCGAAAGGCATCCTGCACACCACGGGCGGCTACCTGACGCAGTGCGCGTACACCCACCACGCGGTGTTCGACCTCAAGCCGGAGAAGGACGTCTACTGGTGCTCGGCCGACATCGGCTGGGTCACCGGGCACTCCTACATCGTGTACGGGCCGCTCGCCAACGGCGCCACCAGCGTCATCTACGAGGGGACGCCCGACACCCCCAACAAGGGCCGCTGGTGGGATGTCATCCAGAAGTACAAGGTGTCCATCTTCTACACCGCGCCCACGGCGATCCGCACGTTCATGAAGTGGGGAGACGACATCCCCGCCGAGTACGACTTGTCGTCCCTGCGCGTACTGGGGTCGGTCGGTGAGCCGATCAACCCCGAGGCCTACGTCTGGTACCGCACCCACATCGGCGGTGACCGGACCCCGGTGGTGGACACGTGGTGGCAGACCGAGACGGGCGCGATCATGATCAGCCCGCTGCCGGGGGTCACGGCGGCCAAGCCCGGTGCCGCGATGCGCCCGCTTCCCGGCATCGCCGCGGACGTGGTGGACGACCAGGGCCGGCCGGTGCCGAACGGCGGCGGCGGGTTCATGGTGGTCAAGGAGCCGTGGCCCGGCATGCTCCGCACGATCTGGGGCGACGACGAGCGCTACGTGAAGACGTACTGGTCGCGCTTCGAGGGCCTGTACTTCGCCGGGGACGGCGCCAAGAAGGACGAGGACGGCGACATGTGGCTGCTCGGCCGCGTGGACGACGTCATGCTCGTGTCCGGGCACAACATCTCCACCACGGAGGTCGAGTCGGCGCTGGTGTCGCACCCGAAGGTCGCCGAGTCGGCGGTCGTGGGCGCGACCGACCCGGTCACCGGGCAGGCCATCGTCGCGTTCGTCATCCCGCGCGGCGACGCCGGCGGCGACGTGGAGGGCGAGGACTTCCTGCGGGAGCTGCGCGACCACGTCTCCAAGGCGCTCGGCCCGATCGCCAAGCCCCGCCAGATCATGATGGTCCCGGAGCTGCCCAAGACCCGCTCCGGCAAGATCATGCGGCGGCTGCTGCGGGACGTCGCCGAGAACCGCAGCGTCGGCGACGTCACGACGCTCGCCGACAGCACGGTCATGGACCTGATCTCCGAGAAGCTGCCGAGCGCCAAAACCGAGGACTGACGCATCCGGAGACCGCCCGCGAGGAGCCGGCGGCTCACCGGGATCCGACGACGAACGTCACGGCCCGCGTCCGGTGGACCCCACCGGACGCGGGCCGCCGTCGTGCCGATGGCAGACTGCCCCTGCACGAACGGCGTCGCTCGGCGGGGTAGTTTCCCCATTTCGCTGCTGTTCGGCGGTTTGGCCTATACCGACCCGTCACAATTCGAGAGAGTGACGACTGCGGTCCTGATCGCGAGCGTGGCTGGAGACGGCTCGCCTCAGCGGCCGCGGCCGTCGTCTTCCGGAGAAGGGTGCGTCTGCGCGCGCCAGGACTAAGGAGAACAAACGATATGTCCGAGGCTCTACCGGGCGAGCGCGTCGAGGAGAAGTCCGTCGGCGACCTCGTCGGGATGGCGTCGCAGAACATCTCCAACCTGGTCAGGGCGGAGATGGACCTGGCCAAGATGGAGCTCAAGGCCGACGCCAAGAAGGCCGCCATCAGCAGCGTGATGTTCACCATCGCCGCCGTGATGGGCGGCATCGTCGTCATCCTGCTGTCCATCTCGCTCGCGTACGGCCTGATCGGCCTCGGCGTGTGGCACTGGGCCGCGTTCCTCATCGTCGCGGTCGTGTACGTGCTGCTCGCCGGCCTTCTGATGTTCATCGCCAAGCGGCTCATCAAGAAGATCGAAGGCGGGAAGCGGACCCGCAAGACGCTGAAGAACGACATCGCGACCCTGCGCAAGCGCGGCGACGGCACCCCCGAGCTGACGGTCTGACCGACGCCATGTCCGGGAACGACGCATCGCTGATCGAGGTGGACGGGCCGTGGACCCACCGGCAGGTCAGCGCCGGCGGGACGCGGTTCCACGTCACCGAGGCCGGTGAGGGGCCGCTCGTCCTGCTGCTGCACGGTTTTCCCGAGTTCTGGTGGTCGTGGCACAACCAGCTCGTGTCGCTGCCCGCGGCCGGCTACCGCGCCGCGGCGGTGGACCTGCGCGGATACGGCGGCAGCGACAAGCCGCCGCGCGGCTACGACCTGGTCACGCTGGCCGGGGACGCCGCCGGGCTCGTCCGTGCGCTCGGTGAGGCCAACGCGGTCGTCGTCGGGCATGACTGGGGCGGGTTGCTGGCCTGGACGATGGGCGTCTACCACCCGAAGGTCGTCCAGCGGCTGGGCGTGGTGAGCGCCCCGCACCCGCTGAGGTTGCGTCAGTCCGTCGTCGGCGACCCGCGCCGGCAGGGGTGGGCGGCACGGCACACGTTCGGTTTCCAGCTGCCGCTTTGGCCTGAACGGCGTCTTGTCCGCGACAACGCGGCGCTGGTGGGACGGCTTCTGCACGACTGGTCCGGCCCAGGCTGGCCGGACGAGCGCACAGAGCAGCTCGTCAGGAAGGCCGTACAGATTCCAGGGGCGGCGCACAGCGCGCTGGAGTATCACCGCTGGCTCATCCGTTCGCTGGCCCGCCCGGACGGTATCCGCTACGCGCACCGTATGCGCGCCCCCATCCATGTCCCCACGCTCCAGTTGCACGGCGCGCTCGACACGTGCACGCTCCCGTCCAGCGCCCAAGGCTCCGGCCGCTATGTCGCCGCCCCCTACCGCTGGAAGCTCATAGAGGGTGCGGGGCACTTCCCACACCAGGAACGCCCCCGCGCGTTCGACACCCAGCTCATCGGCTGGCTGGCAGACCCAGAACCCGAACACTGAGTCCCCGCACGGGACGTGTCAACGGCCACGTACCGTGGAGGCATGCGGGATCGGGACGAGGGCGGGCGCCCACGCAACGCGCGGCCACGGGACGCGTACGGACGTCCTCTGCCTCACGGCGCGTCAGGCATACCCACGATGCCTGAAGACCTCGATATGCCACCCGCGGAGGCTTTGGCCGAGGCACAACGACTCCTGGACGCCGATCGTCCGTTCCATGCGCACGAGGTACTGGAAGCGGTCTGGAAGGCCTCCCCAGAACCCGAACGCGAACTCTGGCGGGGATTGGCGCAGATCGCCGTAGGGATAACCCACTTGCGGAGGGGAAACACCCGAGGCGCCGAAGCGCTTCTCAGCCGCGCAGCCGAACGCCTGGTCCCGTACGAGGCCGCCGGCCCGCACGGCGTCGACGTCCGGGGAGTCGTCCACCGCGCACGCGACCTGGCCGCCCGTCCCGAGAACGGCCCGATACCCCTCCGCCTCACCAAGCCGTATTAGTCGGAGCACCTCTGCGTTGACACCGGCTCGGTGGCGTTGCGCCCCGCACGCACGTCAGGGGCGACCTCCTCCGCGGTGAGGGCGTAACCGGTCGACGGGCTGTCCAGCGCCGCCGCGAAGATGACGCCGTAGACGCGTCCGTCCTTGGTGAGCAGCGGGCCACCGGAGTTGCCCGGCTCGACCCTGCCGCGGATGGCGTAGATCTCACGGCTGACCTGGCCGGAGTGGTAGATGTCCGGGCCGCGTGCCGTCTGGCGGGCCCGGATCCGGGCGGCGCCCGCGCTGAACGGCTGGTTCTTCGGGAAACCGGCGATGATCGCGTTGTCGCGGACGCGGGCCTCGTCGGCGAATTCCAGCGCGGGGGCCCGCAGGTCCGGCACGTACAGGACGGCGATGTCGCGTCTGGGGTCGTACAGGACGACCCGTCCGCGGGCGGTCTCGCCGTTCACAGTGGCCACGGCGGACGAGCCGCGCGCTCCGGCGACGACGTGCGCGTTGGTCATGATGTGCTGCGGCGCGAACACGAACCCGGTGCCCTCGATCCGGCGCTGGCACTGCGGCGCGGTGCTGACGACCTTCACGATGCTGGCGCGGGCGGCCCGCACCCCGCGGGCGTTCAGCACGGACTCGTCCGGCGGCGGCACCTGCACCACCGACTCGCCGCCGAGGCCGTTGAAGACCTGCGGGAACTCGCTGCTCTTCACGAAGCCCTGGAACGAGGTGAACCACGACTGCGCCTGCGGCGGCATCACGTCGTTGATGCCGCCGATGATCGAGGAGCCCTTGACCTGCGTACGGACGGGCTTGAACTCGGAGTTGGCGACCAGGCTCCCGAAGAACCAGGCGACGATCAGCAGCGACAGGGCGCTGACGAAGGTGCCGCCGACCGCGTCGGCCGTGCGGGCGTTCAGGCCGGTCACCCGGTTGCGCAGGACGGCGCCGAGGGAGGACGCGAGCAGCTGCCCGAAGGTGGCGGCCAGGAACGCGATGACGATGGCGAGGAGTGCCTGCTGCGCGGCGCCCTCGACCGCGGCCTCGGCGATCGGCGGTGCGATCAGCACCCCGACGACGCCGCCGCCGACGAAGCCGACGAAGCTCAGCAGGCTCACGATGAAGCCTTGCCGGTAGCCCGAGACTCCGAACAGCACGACGAGCACGAGCAGGATGACATCGAGAATGTGGTCGTGCAGCACCGCTTCACCGTATAGGTCCGCGCGCCCGGTACACGTCCCCTGGATGTACCAGATTCGGGTGCGTTGTGTAGCCGTCGGGTGTGATGCGCGTTCGTCGCCGCCGCCGTCCCGGATGGGAAAGTACGCCTGACCTGCGACTTCCTCTACCGCGCCGCGTTCGGGCCGCTCATCGCGGCCGGCCCGCGGAGATTCTCAGCTCCGGGACGAGAGGTGCAGCACGTCCGGCGGCAGGTCTTCGACGCGGCCGGTGTCCCACGGGCGGTTCCAGCCGCCGGCGTCCAGGACCTGGGTGAGCAGCGCCGCCGTGAACCCCCACACGAGCATGCCGCGGACGTGGAACGCCGGCCCGAGCCTGATCCCGGACGGGTGCCGGACCATCGTCCGGTTCGCCGGGTCGACGAGCTCGCCGATCGGGACGCGGGCGACCGCGGCGACCTCTCCCGGGTGGCCCGGCGCGACCTCCGACGGTTCGCGCCACCAGCCGGCGACGGGCGTGACCCGGTGCTCGCTCCGCGACAGGTACAGCTCGGGCAGCGAGCAGAGGACGTCCACGCCGGACGGCTGGACGCCGGTCTCCTCCCACGCCTCGCGCAGCGCCGCCGAGACCGGCCCGTCGTCCTCGGGGTCGACGCGTCCGCCGGGGAACGCGGGCTGCCCGGCGTGGTTGCTCAGCGTGGCCGCGCGCTGGGTGAGCAGGACGTCGGGGCCGTCCACTCCCTCGCCGAACAGGATCAGGACGGCCGCCGGGCGCGCGTCGGACGCCGGCCGGAACATCGGCGGCACCCGCATCCGCGGACCCTCGGCGCGGAAACGTTCGAGCCACTGGGGGCAATTGGGGGCGTTGTCGCTCACGTCCCTCCCAACTCCGGAACGCCCGCTTTCCTTCCCCGACGCGGCGTCGCGCACTCCGGGCTCGGCGGCCGGGTCACGAGAACGGGCCGGGTTTGACGAGCTTGCGCGCGGTCTCCTCGTCGGTCGGGCCTTCACCGAACGAAGGGCACATCTGCGCGAGCGGGCACGCGCCGCAGGCCGGACGCCGCGCATGGCAGATGCGGCGGCCGTGCCAGATCAGCCTGTGGGACAGCATCGTCCAGTCCTTGCGCGGGATCAGTCCGCCGATCTCCTGTTCGACCTTCACGGGGTCGTCTTCGGTCGTCCATGCGAATCGGCGGGCGAGACGGCCGAAGTGGGTGTCGACGGTGATTCCCGGGACGTCGAACGCGTTGCCCAGGACGACGTTGGCCGTCTTGCGTCCGACCCCGGGCAGGGTGACGAGGTCTTCGAGCCGCCCTGGGACATCTCCGCCGAACCGGTCGCGCAGTGCGGCGGACAGTCCCATCACCGACTTGGTCTTGGCGCGGAAGAACCCGGTGGGTTTCAGGATGGCCTCGACGTCCTCGGGGTCGGCGGCGGCGAGGTCCTCCGGGGTGGGGTACTTGGCGAACAGCCCCGGCGTGGTCAGGTTCACCCGCACGTCGGTGGTCTGCGCCGACAGGACGGTCGCGACGAGCAGCTGGAAGGGCGTGCCGAAGTCCAGCTCGCAGTGCGCGTCGGGGTAGGTCTCGGCCAGGACCCGGTTCATCCGGCGCGCCCGCCGCACGAGCGCGAGCCGCGTCTCGGGCTTGCGCCCCGCACCACGCCCCGCGCCAGGCCCCGCGCTCTGCCCGCCGCCTCGTCCGCCGCCTTGCCCGCCACCTCGTCCCGAGCCTTGCCCCGCACCTTGCCCGCCACCTCGTCCCGACGGGCGTCCGGCCTCAGGAGCCGCGTTGGTCGCCATGCCGCCAGGGTAGAGCCTTCCTTAAAAAGACATGCATGTTCTTTTGTGTTAGGGTCTCTCGCATGATTTTCGACTCCTCCCGGTGGACGGCAACCCTCGCCGGGCGGCGCGTGCTGATCACAGGCGCCGCCCGGGGCATCGGCGCGGCCCTGGCCGCCAGGCTGCACGAACGCGGCGCGCGGGTAGCGCTCACCGGCCTGGAGCCCGACCTGCTCGCCGCCGTCGCCGCCGAATGCGGGCAGGCGCCCTGGTGGACGTGCGACGTGACCGACCGCGACAAGGTCGAGGAGGTCGTGAACAGCGCCGCACGAGAACTGGGCGGCCTGGACGTGGTCGTGGCCAACGCCGGTGTGGCAGCGCAGATGCCGATGATCGGCGGCGACCCGTCGATCCTGGAGCAGAGCCTCCGCGTGAACGTCCTGGGCGTCCACAACACCCTCCGCGCAGCCGGACCCCACATCAGCCATGAACGCGGCTACGCCCTCCCCGTGGCATCCCTCGCGGCGGCCGTCCATGCGCCACTGCTCGGCGCATATAGCGCGTCCAAGGCCGCGGTGGAGGCGCTGGGCAACACGATGAGGGCCGAACTACGTCCGTGGGGCGCGAAGGCCGGTGTGGCCTACTTCGCCGAACTCGACACCGACATGACGAGCCGCGGGTTCGACACCGAGGCCGCGGCCGCCCTGATGAGCGCGGGCCCCGGCACCAGCATGTTCTCGGCCGTCTCGCCGTTGCGCCTGGGAATCGACGCGCTCGAACGCGGAATCGCCCGCCGCTGCAAACGAGTCGTCGCTCCCTGGTGGGTCGGCGGGATCCTGCCGGTCAGGATGCTCGCGCAGCCCATCGCCGACAGCGCCGTCCAGCGCGGGCTGCGCCAGATCCTGGAGATCGCGCGGAAGGAGCAGGTCGAACTGACCACGCGCCAGCCGGAGTCCGGGCGGTGACGGCCCCCCGCGCCACTCCGGGCGGGATCCGCGAGGTCGGAGTGGTGAACTGGCTCGCCTGCCACATCGCGGGCAGGGCCACCGGGACGGGACCCCCGAACCTGTTCATGACCATGGCGCGCCGCCGCGGCCTCTTTCGCGGCTGGCTGTGGTTCGCCGGACGGCTCATGCCCGGCGGGACCCTTCCGCGCCGGGAGACCGAACTGGTGATCCTCCGCGTCGCCCACCTGCGCGACTGCGGCTACGAGTTCGACCACCACGTCCGCCTCGGCCGCCGCGCCGGAGTCAGCGAACAGGACGTCGAGCGCCTCAAGAAGGGACCGGACGCCGACGGCTGGAACCCGCGCGAGCGGGCCGTCCTCGCCGCGACCGACCAACTCCACGAGGAGCGCGACCTCGACGACGAGGTCTGGACGCGGCTGCGCACCCATCTCACCGAGGGCGAGTGCGTCGAGCTGACCGTGCTCGCCGGTCACTACGAGATGCTCGCCACCGTGATCACCACGCTGCGCGTCCAGCCGGACCGGCACCGGCATCGGCGCCGGAACGGCGACCGCTGACCCGCCGCGGGAACCGCTGACCCGCTACCGGGAACGTGAGCATCACCACGCCGCGGCGGGCGGGCGCGTCAACCGTCCATGACACCCGACCGCAGCAGGAGGCGCACATGCTCGGTGACCGGGGGCCCGACCGCGCGCAGCGCCTCCATGTCGCCGGCCGCGACCGCCGGCGTCACCATCGCGCCCACCGCCGACACGACGATCTGGCAGGCGAAGACGGCGGCCTCACCGCTCAGCCCCATCAGGCCCACCAGCGCCTCGGCGAGGTCGTGCTGTATGTCGGAGCGCCGCTGGATCGCCTCCGGACCCGCCGCGTAGACCTCCACCAGGAAAAGCCTCGCGTAGCCCGGTTCCGACGCCAGCGCGTCCAGGTAGGCCGTGAAAGCGCGCTCGAACCGGGCCAGCGGGTCGCCCCCGCCCTCTGCGGCGCCCTCCAGCCGGTGGCGGAGCAGCTCGCTCGCGATGTCGAACGCCGCCATGAAGCAGTCGATCTTGGACGAGAACAGGCCGTAGAAGCTCTGCCGGGACACCCTGGCCAGTTTCAGCACGTCCTCGACGGACGTGCCCACGTAACCCTTCTCCGTCATCGCCGCCGCCATGGCCGCGCAGAGGCGGTCACGATGAACCCGCTCGACCTCCGTGCGGGACAGCGCGTGGCGCCCCCTGGGAAGCCTGCGCGGCGAGGACTGGGACATCCGATCAGGTTAAGGCACCGCCGCTCCACCTCCGCGCCGTCCGGTAAGGGGTGATGAGACCGGTGTGATGGCATTCACCCAACGGTCCGTACACTGGGCGAACGGGACCGCGGCGGCCCGGCGCGGCCGGGCGAGCCCGGTCCCGCGTTTCGGCGCGCCGTGACCCTGCCTTCACGTACGCGGTGGGACGTACGTCACACTAAGCATGTAGGTGTTCGAGGAGGAGAAGCGTGACCGATCGTGACGTGGACGTTCTGAGCAGAGCCCCGCTCTTCGAGGCCCTCGACGAGCAGGGCGCCAAGGCGCTGCGCGCCAACGTGACCGAGGCGCGCCTCGCCCGCGGTCAGACACTGTTCAACGAGGGCGAGACCGGAGACCGGCTCTACGTCGTTCTCGAAGGCAAGATCAAGCTGACCCGGACCGCGCCCGACGGCCGGGAGAACCTGCTGAGCGTGCTCGGCCCGAGCGAGATGTTCGGTGAGCTCTCCCTGTTCGACCCGCGCCCCCGCACCGCCAGCGCCATAGCGGTGACCGAGGTCCGGCTGGCGGGCCTGGGCCACGACGACCTGCGGCCCTGGCTGACGGGACACCCTGAAGTGGCCGTCCAGCTACTGCGCGCCCTCGCGCAGCGGCTGCGCAAGACCAACGACGTCATGGCGGACCTGGTGTTCACCGACGTCCCCGGACGGGTCGCCAAGGCGCTGCTCGACCTGGCCGAACGGTTCGGCCAGCCGTCCGAGTCCGGCCTGCACGTGCACCACGACCTCACCCAGGAGGAACTGGCTCAGCTCGTCGGAGCGTCCCGCGAGACGGTCAACAAGGCGCTCGCCGACTTCGCGCAGCGGAACTGGCTGCGTATAGAGGCCCGCGCCGTCGTGATCCTCGACATCGAGCGGCTCCGCAAGCGCTCGAAGTAGCGCCGCCCGCCGCCCTCAGCCCGCCCGGCGATGGAGCGGGCGTTTCGGCACGTCCGCCCCGCCGTGCGGCTGTGGCCGGGGCAGCGGCTCAGCGGCCGTTGAGGTAGTCGAGCTGCGACTGGACCGACGACTCGGCCGCGGGCCAGAGGGCCTTGTCGACGTCGGCGTAGACGCTCTCGACGACCTCCCGCGCGGTCCGGGCGCCCGCGGCTACGGCGGCCTCGACCTGGGCCAGGCGCTCCCGGCGATGGTCGATGTAGTGGTCGAGGACCGCGATCGGATCGTCCAGCTTGGGCCCGTGACCAGGCAGGATCGTGGCGGCCTCGACGTCGGCGGAGAACGCGCGGAGCCGGTCGAGCGAGCTGAGATAGTCGCCGAGCCTGCCCTCCAGCACGGTCGTCCCGTACCCGAGGACGGTGTCGCCGGTCAGGACCGCGCCGTCCGCCGGCAGCCAGAACGTGAGGGAGTCGTCGCTGTGGCCGGGCGTCTCCATGATCCGCAGCTCGAGGCCGCCCGTCGTGACGACGTCGCCCTCCGAGAGCCCCTCGTCGCCGAGCCGGTGCCTGGGATCGAGCGCCCGCACCTTCACGGATCCGCCGGCCAGCTTCGCGAACTTGCCGGCCCCGGCGGAGTGGTCGGGGTGTCCGTGGGTGAGCAGGATGAGACCGACGCGGCGACCCTGGGCCTCGACGGTGTCCAGGACTCGCCGCAGGTGCTTGGCGTCCTTCGGCCCGGGATCGACGACGACGGCCTCTTCGGAGCCGGGCTCCGCGATGACCCATGTGTTGGTGCCGTCCAACGTCATCATGGACGGGTTCTCGGCCAGCACGCATGTCGCCCGTTCGGTGCCCATCCCGTCGATCTCCGCCATATTCCCCATCCTGCCTGAGCCCAGATCCGGGTGCCGGACCGGGTTCCAGCCGAGACGGTCGAGACGCCGCAGCGCCGACGTGCCCGCCAGCCGCCACATGACCGCTCTCCCACCGCGCACGGAACGTTCACCCGGCCCAGTAGTGCCGCGCCTCGGACTCCGGCATCACCAGGTACGCCTCGCCGTCGATGATCTCCGCCGTGGGCTCGTGGACGACGATCTCGCGCTGCGCGGCCAGCACGTCCGCGACCGTCTCGTACTCGGCCAGCTCCGCCAGCGTCACGATCGTCGGCGGGAGCATCGCCCACTCGCCCTTGCTCGCGCGCTCGGCGGCCTCCGCCGGGCGCACCCACGCCACTCGGTCCGCCTCGGTGCTGACGTCCCGCGCCCGCTGGCCCTCCGGCATCGCGGCGACGAAGAACCGGGTGTCGTAGCGCTTCGGCTCGATCAGCGGGGTGACCCAGTGCGCCCAGGGCCGCAGGAGGTCCGAACGCAGCACGAGCCCGCGCCGGTCGAGGAACTCGCCGAACGACTGCGAACGGTCGAGCAGCGCCTGCCGGTCGGCCTCCCAATCGTCGCCGCGCGTGTCGCCCACGACCGTGTCCCCGGTCGGGCCCGCCAGCAGGACGAGGGTCTCCTCGAACGTCTCGCGGACGGCCGCGCACACCAGCTCGCGGGCGAGCGTCTCACCGGCCTTGAACGCCGAACCCCAGTCGGCGGGCCGCGGACCGGACCACGCCAGCGTCGCGTCCCCGTCGCGCGGGTCCACCGACCCGCCCGGGAACACGTAGGCGCCGGGCGCGAACGCCATCGACCGGACGCGCCGCAGCAGGAACGCCTGCAGCCCGTACCGGTCGTGATCGCGGAGGACGACGACCGTGGCCGCGTGACGTGCGGGAACGGGCTCGGCTCTGCCCGCCAGGATGTCCTCGATCATGCCCCGGAACTCCGCCGGCAGCTTGAGCCCGCTCACCACCGTCCTCCAGCCCCCACCCGCCACCTTCCAAAGGACGAGCTCCGCTCGGCAGACCGTCCATCGCCCTCCAACCCCATGGCGGCCTATTCGGACATACCGAACGTCATTCCGTCAAGTATCCACGGCCGGGCGGGGAACTCAGGAGATCTCGGCGATCAGTTCCACCTCGACGGGGACGTCGCGCGGGAGCACGGCGACGCCGACGGCGCTGCGGGCGTGCTTGCCCGCGTCCCCGAACACCTCGCCCAGCAGGTCGCTCGCCCCGTTGATCACCTGGGGCTGGCCGTGGAAGTCCGGCGCGCTGGCGACGAAACCGACGACCTTGACGATCCGGGCGACCCGGGACAGCTCGCCGACCTCGGCCTTCAGCGCCGCGATGCAGTTCAGCGCGCAGATCCGCGCCTGCCGGGCGGCCTCCTCGGCACTGACCTCGGCACCCACCTTCCCGGTCACGCCCAGCTCGCCCTTGACCAGCGGAATCTGCCCGGCCGTGTAGACGAGCGACCCCGTCCGGGCCGTGGGAACGTACGACGCCACCGGCGGAACGAGCTCCGGCAACTCGATCCCCAGCTCGCGGATCCGCTCTTCGGGCGTGCTCATCGCCACTCCTAGGACTGCACTTCGCGCTTGAAGTAGGCCACCAGGTTCTCCGGGTTCGGGCCCGGCAGGACCGTGACGAGCTCCCACCCGTCCTGGCCCCAGTTGTCAAGGATCTGCTTGGTCGCGTGCACCAGCAGCGGAACAGTCGCGTACTCCCACTTCGTCATGAGCCCACACTAGCGATCAGCCTGTCCGAACCGCGTTCGAACCCACTGTTCAGAGGGCCACCGGAAGCCCCGTGCTTCAGTGCTGGGGCGGGGGCTGCTGTCCGCCCTGGGGCCAGCCGCCCGGAGCCGCGCCGCCGGGGTTCCCGCCGCTCTGGTACCAGTCGCTTCGCCGGACGCCGCCCTGCTGGCCACCACCGGGCTGACCACCACCGTGCTGGTCACCACCGTGCTGGTCACCACCGTGCTGGTCACCACCGTGCTGGTCACCACCGTGCTGGTCACCACCGTGCTGGTCACCACCGGGAGTGATGCCGGGCTGCTCGCCGGGCTGCGGGGGCGCGACCTCGCGCGGCGGCTGGTCGTCGCGCTTCGGGTCGTCCAGGCCGACGACCGGCGGGACGTCCTCGGGGGACTCCAGCTTCGTCTCGGCCGCCTTGGCCAGCTCCGCCTCGGCCTTGGCGAGCCGCTCCCCGAGTGCCAGCCTTTCCTTCTCCTTGCCCTCCTCCTCGGTCTCGCCGAGCCCGCCGGCGGCGCGGTCGAAGAACCGCAGGATCTCGACCGGCAGCGGCATGATCAGCGTGCTGTTCTTCTCGGCGGAGACCTCCACGACCGTCTGCAGCAGGCGCAGCTGGAGGGCGGCCGGGTCCTGCGACATGATCTCTCCGGCGGCGGCGAGGCGCTTGGACGCCTGGAACTCGCCGTCCGCGGTGATGATGCGGGCGCGCCGCTCGCGCTCCGCCTCGGCCTGCCGGGCCATCGAGCGCTTCATGCCCTCGGGCAGCGAGACGTCCTTGATCTCGACTCGCTCGATCATGACGCCCCACGGGTCCTGGGTGATCTCGTCGATGATCTCCCGGAGCTGTGCGTTGATCTTGGCGCGCTCACCGAGCAGCTCCTGCATGTCGGACTGCCCGATGACCGACCGCAGCGAGGTCTGCGACACCTGCGAGGTCGCGTAGCCGTAGTGCTGGACGTTGACGACCGCCTTCACCGGATCGATCACCCGGAAGTACACGACCGCGTCGACGCGGACGCTCACGTTGTCCTGGGTGATGCCGTCCTGGCCGGGGACGTCCAGCGTGATCGTCTGCCGGCTGACCTTCTGCATACGTTCGATGACCGGCACGATCGCCGTCAGCCCGGCCGAGCGGACCGCGCCGGGCCGCAGCTGCCCGCCCCGCTGCACCTTGCCGAGCCGGAACACGACACCGTGCTCGAACTGCTGGATGACCCGTATCGACGACAACAGGGTGATCCCCGCACCGAAGACGACGATGAGAAGGATGACGAGTATTAGCCCTTCCATGACGGGCACCTTTCTCGCGTTGACGGCTTGGACGGCCGGGGAGCGGCCTGGGGGTCCGGCTGGCCCCCCGGAAGCCGTGGGATCCGGGCGACCGGCCGTGACCGGTCCACGTTTCCCAGCTAACCCCGCGGGCAGGCCGAAATACAACGTCCTGCGGACGATCTCCGCAGCGTGAAGCCATCGTGTCAGGGATCACTTGCATCAGGACGGGCGCACTCTGAAGTGTTTGACGAGTGAACGATATGGTCGATCGGGTGAGCGCGAGAGACACCGACTGGGACGGCGTACGCCTCCATGTGGTCACCGGCAAGGGCGGCACGGGCAAGACGACCGTCGCCGCGGCACTCGCCCTCGCCCTGGCCGCCGGAGGCCGGCGGGTCCTGCTCGTCGAGGTCGAGGGCCGCCAGGGCATCGCCCAGATCTTCGATTGCCCGCCGCTGCCGTACGAGGAACGCCGCGTCGCCGTCGCCCCCGACGGCGGGGACGTGTACGCGCTCGCGATCGACACCGAAGAGGCGCTCCTCGAATACCTGGAGATGTTCTACAGCCTCAAGCGCGCCGGCAAGGCGATGACCCGGCTCGGCGTCGTCGACTTCGTCACGACCATCGCGCCCGGCCTGCGCGACGTGATCCTCACCGGCAAGACCAGCGAGTCGGTGCGGCGCAAGAAGAAGGACGGCTCGTTCATCTACGACGCCGTCGTCATGGACGCCCCGCCCACCGGCCGCATCACGAAGTTCCTGAACGTCAACCACGAGGTGTCCGGGCTCGCGAAGGTCGGGCCGATCCGCAACCACGCCGACACCGTCATGAAGGTCGTGCGCAGCCCCGAGACCGCCGTGCACTTCGTCACGCTCCTCGAGGAGATGCCCGTCCAGGAGACGATGGACGGGATCGGCGACCTCACCGAGGCCGGCATCCCCATCGGGGGCGTCGTCGTCAACATGGAGCACCCGACCGTCCTCACCGAGGACAACCTCGCCGCGGCCGCAGACGGCTCCCTCGACACCGACGAGATCATCCGGGGTGTGAAGGCCGCCGGGCTGGAGCACGACGCCGAGTCGATCGCCGGGGTCCTCGCCGCGGAGGCCACCGACCACGCCCGCCGCACCGCCCTCCAGCGCCGCGAGAAGGAACGCCTGGAGTCGATCGACCGCCCCCAGTACACGCTGCCGCTGCTGTCGGACGGCATGGACCTCGCCGGCCTGTACGACCTGGCCGCCGCCCTGCGCGCCCAAGGCGCCACATGACCCCCGCCCCTGCGAGCCCGGGGTGCGCCCCTGCGAGCCCGGGGTACCGCATGAGCATCGAGGAACGCGATGACGACCGGTAGGACCCCGCCCGCGCTCGACGTCGACGCGCTGCTCGACGACCCCCGCACCAAGATCATCGTGTGCTGCGGGTCCGGCGGCGTCGGCAAGACCACCACCGCGGCGGCCCTCGGCATCCGCGCCGCCGAACGAGGCCGGGACGTCGTCGTCCTCACCGTGGACCCGGCCCGCCGCCTCGCCCAGTCGATGGGCCTGTCGGAGCTCGACAACAACCCGCGCAAGATCGACATCGAGGGCGACGGCGAACTGCACGCCATGATGCTCGACATGAAGCGCACCTTCGACGAGATCGTCGAGGCGCACGCCGACCCCGACCGGGCCAAGCAGATCCTCGCCAACCCCTTCTACCAGTCGCTGTCGTCCAGCCTGTCCGGGACGCAGGAGTACATGGCGATGGAGAAGCTCGGGCAGCTGCACCGCTCCGGCGCGTGGGACCTGATCATCGTGGACACCCCGCCGTCCCGCAACGCCCTGGACTTCCTGGACGCCCCCGAACGCATGGGCCGCTTCCTCGACGGCCGCTTCATGAAGATCCTCGCCGCCCCCGCCAAGACCGGCGGGCGCCTCGGCGTCAAGGTCATCAGCGCCGGGTTCGGCATGTTCACCGGCGTCATCAACAAGGTTCTCGGCGTCCAGCTCCTGCGGGACGTGCAGACGTTCGTCGCCGCGTTCGACACGATGTTCGGCGGGTTCCGCGAACGCGCCGAGAAGACGTTCAGGCTCCTGCAGACCCCCGGCACCGCGTTCCTCGTCGTCGCCGCACCGGAGCCCGACGCGCTCCGCGAGGCGTCCTACTTCGTCGAACGTCTCGCCGAAGAGCGCATGCCGCTCGCCGGGCTCGTGGTCAACCGCGTCCACGAGTCCGCCGCCGACGGCCTGTCGGCCGCCCGCAGCCAGGCCGCCGCCGAGACTCTGGAGGAACGCGGCGAGCACACCCTGACCGCGGCGCTGCTCCGCCTCCACACCGACCGCATGCAACTGGCCGCCCGCGAGGACCGCCTCCGCGACCACTTCGCCTCGACCCACCCGACCGTCCCGGTGACGGCCGTCCCCGCCCAGCCGGAGGACGTCCACGACCTGGACGGCCTACGCCAGGTGGGCGAAGACCTGGCCGCCCCCACGACGACCCCGACCGCCGCCTGACCTCACCAAGGCCGGGTGGAAGGCCGGGTGGCCGCGTCCGCGGAGGCGTGAGCGTGGCGTTAGGCCCGCACCGGGTTCCGGTGCGGGCCTGCTGCCACGCTTCTTATTTGGACCGTGCCGGTCCTTGAACCTCTGCCGGAGGTCGTCGGGTCAGCTGGCGACGAGTTCTTCCTCGTCGACATCGACCCCGTCGACATCGACCGACCGCTCGTACTCTTCCTTCGCGGTCTCCAGCAGCGCGCGCCACGATCGCACATCCGGCCGACGCCGCAGCAGAGCACGACGCTCTCGCTCGGTCATCCCGCCCCAGACACCGAATTCGATCCGGTT
Organism: Actinomadura sp. 7K507; assembly: GCF_004348425.1. Taxonomy (GTDB): domain Bacteria; phylum Actinomycetota; class Actinomycetes; order Streptosporangiales; family Streptosporangiaceae; genus Spirillospora. The sequence goes on along the minus strand of NZ_SMKK01000152.1, from coordinate 4,291 downwards.
GTCGAGGGCATCGGCGAGACACTCCGTGCGCACTGGGCAGCCACGGCAGATGAGCTTGGCTCGATTCTGCGCCGCTCCCTGCACGAACAGGGCATCCGGATCCGCGTTACGGCAGGCGGCGCGGGCGGTCCAATCCGTGATCCACATCTTGGCCCCACTCCCCTAGGGTCTGTGTCGATTTGCGCTCCTTGGCCAGACGGGCGCGGACGTCAGGCCGCCAAACGAAAGCCGTGGGGAAGAACTTACGGAAGCGAGGGACGTTTCAACAGCCCCCGGAGGGCCCATTCTCGATATAGCCCACCGGGGCCATACCGCCGGAACGGACTAGTTACCTGTAGTAGACGCGCCAGACACACAGCAGGTTGTCACGACGAGGGCATAACGGACGATCTTCCCGGTCAGCGGCGCCGGAAAGCTTCGGGTACGGGAGCCGTGTCCCAGATGCACTCCTCGTCCCGCGTACCCTAGACCACGTGCGCGTTGCGAATACGGATCGGGTCAAGGCGGCATCCACGCTGTTCAGGTTGCTAGGTGCGGGGGTCGTCGCGGGCGTCCTCGTCGCCTTCATCGCGCTGCCGGCGGTCGGCAGCGCCGGCCTGACCGCGCGCGACGCCGCGAACAACTTCGAGGACATGGACGGCAAGCTGGAGACGACGCCCCCGTCGGAGAAGACGGTGGTGTACGACACCGACGGCAAGCCGATCGCCACGTTCTTCGACAAGTACCGCGAGTCCGTCCGGCTCGACCAGGTCAACCCGATCATGCAGAAGGCGATCATCGCCATCGAGGACTCGAGGTTCTACGAGCACGGCGCCCTCGACATCAAGGGCACGCTCCGCGCACTGGCGTCCAACGTCGACTCCGAAACGACGCAGGGCGGCTCGACCCTCACCCAGCAGTACGTCAAGAACCTCCTGGTCGACGCCGCCAGGACCAAGGAGGAGTACCGCGACGCCACCGCGCCCACCCTCGGCCGCAAGGTCCGCGAGCTGCGCTACGCACTCGACATCGAGCAGCGGATGTCGAAGCACCAGATCCTCGAGGGCTACCTCAACATCGCCTACTTCGGCGCGGGCGCGTACGGGGTCGAGGCCGCGGCCAAGCGCTACTTCAGCATCCCCGCCTCCGAGCTCAGCCTCGGCCAGGCCGCGCTGCTGGCCGGCATCACACAGAACCCGACGGCCTACGACCCCATCCACAACCCGAAGGACGCGCGACACCGGCGCGACGTCGTCCTCCAGCGGATGGCCCAGCTCGGCGACATCTCCAAGGCCCAGGCGGACGCCGAGTCCGCCAAGCCGGTCGAGCTGAACCGCACCGACCCGGTCGGCGGCTGCCAGGTCAGCAAGGTGCCCTACTTCTGCGAGTACGTGAAGTACGACATGCTCAACATCCTGTCGGACGGCAAGTACTGGGAGCTCGAGCCGGACGAGCAGCAGAACATCGTCAACGAACTCAACCGCGGCGGCTACACGATCCGCTCGACGCTCGACTCGAAGGCGCAGCGCAGCGTCGACAGGGCCCTGCGCTCGGCCGTCAACCCCCGCGGCAACCGCGTCGCCGCCGAGGCGATGGTCGAACCCGGCACCGGCCGGATCCAGGCGATCGGGCTGAGCAAACCGTTCGGTCCCGGCAAGGGCAAGACGACCATCAACCTCCCGGCGAACAGGGCCCACGGCGGCGGCACCGGCGTATCGGCGGGCTCGACGTTCAAGGTCTTCACGCTCGCCGCCGCCCTCGACCAGGGCATCCCGATCAGCACATCGATCAAATCGCCGCAGACGATCACCATCGGCGGCTTCCGGCCGTGCCGGTACACCGGGACGATCAACGGCGAGAAGTACGAGAACGACCTCGTCGGCGGCGGTCCGCCCTGGACGGTCTCCAACGCCGGTGACAGCGAGCAAGGCACCTTCAACCTCAAGACCGGCACCTGGAACTCGGTCAACACCTTCTACGCCGCCCTCGAGAAGCGCGTCGGCGTCTGCAACGCCGTGAAGATGGCCGAGAAGTTCGGGATGAAGCAGGGCAACGGCAACCCGCTGATCCCGACCCCGTCCCAGGTCCTCGGCGTCAACGACATCGACATGGTGTCGCTCGCGTCCGCCTACGCCGGCTTCGCCGCCCGCGGCAAGTACTGCCCGCCGGTCTCGGTGACGGAGGTCATCGACGGCGAAGGCAAGCAGGTGAAGCTCCCCGAGCACAAATGCGAGCAGGTCCTGGACCAGGACGTCGCCGACCAGGTCAACTCGATCCTCCAGGGCGTCATCGCCAAGGGGACGGCGTCGGGCCGCGGCATCGGCCGTCCGGCCGCCGGCAAGACCGGCACCTGTGAAGAGTTCACCTGCGCCGTGTTCGCCGGCTTCACCCCGACCCTCGCCGCCACCACCGCCTACTGGGACTTCCGCGGCCCCTGGCAGTACAAGGTGCACGGCGTGTACGGCGCCGGCATCCCCGGCGGCATCTGGCAGTCGTCCATGCAGGGCGCCCTGGCCGGCGAGCCCGCCCCCGGCTTCCAGAGCCCGACCCGCGACTTCGGCGACACCACCGAAGTCCCCGAGGTACAGGGCAAGACCGTCGGCGCCGCCACCTCCAGGCTCAAGGCCGCCGACCTGGAGGCAAGGGTCGCGTCCGGGTCCGTCGACTCCGACCAGCCGAGAGGGACGGTCGTCTCCACCTCACCGGGACCAGGCAGCGAAGTCCCGCCCGGCACCACCATCATGCTCTACGTGAGCAGCGGCAAGGAAGACGACTGAGGCACCGGGTGCCGCCGGACGACCCGGCGGCACCACCGTCCTACTCCGCCAGCTGACGCTTGACCTCGGCCGCGACCCGACCGCCCTCGGCGCGCCCGGCGACCTTCGGGTTCACGGCCTTCATGACCTGCCCCATCGCGCGCGGCCCCGCCGCACCCGTCCCGGCGATCGCGTCCGCCACCAGCGCGGTCAGCTCCTCGTCGGACAGCTGCGCGGGAAGGTACCGCTCCAGCACCTCGCCCTCGTCCCGCTCCGCCTTCGCCTGCTCCACGCGTCCGGCGTCATCGAACGCGGCAGCCGCCTCCCGGCGCTTCTTCGCCTCCCGGGTGAGCACCTTCACGACGTCGTCGTCGGACAGCTCCCGCGACTGCTTGCCGGCGACCTCCTCGTTCTTCACCGCCGTCAGCGCCATCCGCAGGGTGCGGGTGCGCAACTCGTCACGCGCCTTCATCGCGGTGGAAAGATCGGTCTCCAGCTTCTCCTTCATGGTCATGGTCACATCATGCCCGTCCGCACCGGAAGCCTCATCGGGATTACCGCGCGGTGCCCTTGTCTGGAAGCATGGAACCCTGGGAAGGGAGAGCCGTGCGAAAGATCTACGCCATGCCCCTGGGGTTGCTGGGGGCGGGCGCCGCGACCTTCGGGTACGCCTCGGTGATCGAGCGGAACTGGTTCCGGCTCCGCCGCGTCGACGTGCCGGTGCTGCCACCCGGCCGTCCCCCGGTGAAGATCCTGCACATCTCCGACACGCACCTCACGCCCGGCCGCACCCGCATGATCCACTGGGTCCGCTCGCTGGACGCCCTCGAACCCGACCTCGTCGTCAACACCGGTGACTCCCTCTCCCACCGCGACGCGATCGGCCCCTTCCTGGACGCCCTCGGCCCCCTCCTCGACCGTCCGGGCGTGTTCGTCTACGGATCCAACGACCTCTACTCCCCGGTCTTCAAGAACCCCCTGCGCTACATCTGGCGGACGAGCAAGTCCGACTACGGCCGCACCCGCCGCGAACCCGACCTCCCCTACCGCGAGCTCGCCTCGTCCCTCGCCGCCGCCGGCTGGCTCGACCTCAACAACCGCATCGGCCGCCTCAAGGTCGGCGAACTGGACATCGAGTTCGGCGGCATCGACGACTCCCACATCGACCGCGACCACTACGACAAGATCGCCGGCCCGGTCGACCCGCGAGCCGACGTCCACCTGGGCGTCATGCACTCCCCCGAGCCCCGCAACCTCGACCGCTTCACCGCCGACGGCTACGACCTCCTGCTGGCCGGCCACACCCACGGCGGCCAGGTCTGCGCCCCCTTCTTCGGCGCCATCTCCACCAACTGCGGCATCGACCGTGCCCGCGTCAAGGGCCTGAACAAGCACCGCGGCTCCTGGCTCCACGTCTCCGCCGGCCTGGGCACGTCCCCCAAGGCCCCCATGCGCTTCTGCTGCCCGCCCGAGGCGACCCTCCTCACCCTCGTCCCCCGGTGAACTGGCAGACGGCCTCCCTCCCAGCGGCGCTCTACGACCACGCCGTCCAGAAC
>NZ_SMKK01000151.1 GCF_004348425.1 Actinomadura sp. 7K507 | reverse complement strand
CCCTTGGTCTCTTCGCGTGGCCTGGGTTCGTGCACGGGCCTTCAGCCCTCGGCCTTGTCGGCCGGGCTTTTGAGGGCTGTGCCTCTCGGGGCTAAGCGGGCCAGTTGGGGGGGCGTTTTTCTAGGAAGGCCTTCATGCCCTCTTGGGCCTCGGGGGTTTGGCTGGAGGCGGCCATTACCTCTATCGCGTAGGTGTAGGCGTCCTGTTCTGGGCGGTCCAGTTGGGCGTACATGGCCTGTTTGCCCAGGGCCTTGCTGCGGGGGCTGCCTTGGGTGGCGCGTTGGAGGAGGTCTTGGGTGGCCTTGTCCAGGTCGTCGTCGGGGACCGCGTAGTTGATCAGGCCCCAGTCGGTGGCGGTCTTCGCGTCGAAGACCTCGCCCGTCAGGGCCATTTCGGCGGCTCGTTTGCGGCCGATGTTGTGGGCGATCGCCACCAGGGGGGTGTGGCAGAACCAGCCGCCCTTGCCGCCCGGTGCGGCGAAGCCCGCGCTCTCGGCGGCGACCGCCAGGTCGCAGCTCGCCACCAGCTGGCAGCCGGCGGCGGTGGCCAGGCCGTGCACGCGGGCCACCACCACCTGGGGAACGGACTGGATCGTCCGCATCAGTTCGGTGCAGACCTGGAGCAGGTCGCGGACGTCGGTGTGCGAGGCCCCGGCCATGTCGGCGAAGTCGTGGCCCGCGGAGAAGACCGGGCCGTTGGCGGCGAGGACCACGCCGCGGGCGTCGGTGCCGCCGGTCTCGCGGAAGGCTTCGGTCAGCGCGAGGAGGAAGTCGCGCGACAGTGCGTTGCGGCGGCGCGGGCGGTTCATCGTGATCGTGGTGAACGGGCCGTCGCGGTGGAGCAGGACGTCGTTGTCGCTCATGCCCCCGACGTTACGTCAGACGCTCGTCGTACGGTGGGGCGGACTCGCTTGCCTAGGAGGTAATGGCCTTGAAGCTGCTCACCGCCACCAACTCCAGCCAGGGATTCCGCGACAACGACTTCGACTGGTGCGTCGAGGGAGAGCTCGTCCACATCGGGATCGTGTGCGCTCGCGACCAGGACGACCCCGACGGGGGTTGCGGGTGCGGGCGGTCGTTCGCCGGGCTCAACTCGCACCGCGCCACGACGACCGCGATGGTCCGGGAGGTGCCCGGATTCACCGTTGACGACTACGTCCTGGCGATCAGGTCGAGCCTTGAGCAGCAGGGGTGCGACCCGTCGTTCGCCGAGCACGAGGCCGCGCTGCTGCGGTGCCTGGTGCGCGACTGGCCGGTGGGCGCCATCGTCGAGCGGCGGCTGGATGAGATCGTGGTACGGCAGGTCCTGCAACCCTGACTACGGGAGGTCTCCCCATGCTCGTCGCGTTCTCGGTGACCCCGCTCGGTGGTGGCGAGGAGGTCGGCGAACTCGTCGCAGAGGCCGTCCGTGTGGTGCGCGCGAGCGGTCTGCCCAACCGCACCGACGCGATGTTCACCACGATCGAGGGCGAGTGGGACGAGGTGATGGCCGTGGTGAAGGCGGCCACCGACGCCGTGGCCGCGCGGGCGCCGCGGGTGAGCCTCGTCGTCAAGGCCGACATCCGGCCCGGCGTGACCGGCGCGCTCGACGCCAAGGTCGAATCGGTGGAGCGGCACCTCCGCTGACCGCGCACAACCGCGCGGACTGAACACCGCCCCGGACGGCCTCGCGGGCCGTCCCGACTGTGCTCGCGACACAACCCGAACGGCGTTCGATTGGACGCCCGCCACGTCTTGCCCGCGCCCCATGGACGCAGGTCGGCGCCCCGTGCTGGGGTTCCTGCCACACGAGATGTGGAGGCGTGCATGGCGAACGGGACCCTCGCGGTCCGTGATCTGTCGGTGAGCTACGGCCGGGCCGTTCGGGCCCTGCGCGGGGTGTCCCTGGACGTCCCGGCGGGATCGGTGACGGCGGTGCTCGGCGCCAACGGGGCGGGCAAGTCGACGTTGCTCCGGGCGATCTCGGGGACGCTTCCGTTCCACCGCGGCGCGGTGGACGCGGGCACGGTACGGCTCGGCGACCGGTCCCTGATCGGCCTGCATCCGGCGACCGTGGTCGCGGCCGGTGTGGTGCAGGTGCCGGAGGGGCGGCGGGTCTTCGGCCGGCTCAGCGTCGAGGAGAACCTGCGGGCCGGGGCGCTCGGCGCACCGAGCCGGGCCGAGTCCGCCAAGGCGCACGGGCGGGTGCTGGAGCTGTTCCCGGTGCTGGCGGAGCGGGCGCGGCAGCGGGCCGGGCTGCTGTCGGGCGGGGAGCAGCAGATGCTCGCGATCGGGCGGGCGCTGATGGCGTGCCCGTCGGTCCTGCTGCTGGACGAGCCGACGCTCGGCCTGGCACCGCTGATGGCCGAGCGGATCGCGCAGACCATCCGGGAGATCAACCTGCTGGGCACGGCGATCCTGCTGATCGAGCAGAACGCCGCGCTGGCGCTGGAACTGTCGTCGGCCGCGCACGTGCTGGAGGTCGGCGCGGTGGCGCTGCACGGCCCGTCGGCCGAGCTGGCCGGCAGCGACGAGGTCAGGCGCCGCTACCTCGGCGTCGGCGAGGAAGCCGACTCCGCGGAGGACGGCGAGGCCGCCGGCGAGACCGCCCCGCCGCCCACGCTCGAAAGGTGGACCGGATGACGGGCGAGCTGGTGGTCAGTGAGCTCACCGTGCGGTTCGCGGGACTCACCGCTCTCGACGGGGTCGGGTTCACGGTCGCGGAGGGCAGCGTCCACGCGCTCATCGGGCCGAACGGGGCCGGGAAGTCGACGTGCTTCAACGTCCTGTCCGGGGTGTACCGGGCGAGTGAGGGCAGCGTGCGGTTCGGCGGGGCGGAGCTGACCTCCCTGGCGCCGCACCGGATCGCGGCCCTCGGCGTCGCCCGCACGTTCCAGAACATCGCGCTGTCGCGGCACCAGACCGCCGAGGACAACCTGATGCTCGGGCGGCACCGCCTCACCCGCGCCGGGTTCGCGTCGGCGGGCCTGCGGACGCCGTGGGCGCGGCGCGAGGACGCGCGGCACCGGGCGCGGGTGCGCGACATCGCCCGGTTCGTGGGCGTGGACGAGCATCTCGGCACTCCCGTCGGGGTGCTGCCCTACGGCGTCCAGAAGCGCCTGGAGCTGGCGCGCGCGCTGGCGATGGAGCCCCGGCTCCTGCTCCTGGACGAGCCCGTGGCCGGCATGAACGGCGGGGAGCGGCGGCGGATGGCCGAGGTCATCGCCCGCGCCCGCGCCGACCTCGGCGTCTCGATCCTGCTGGTCGAGCACGACATGGGGATGGTCATGCGGCTGGCCGACGAGGTGACCGTCCTGGACTTCGGCCGGCGCATCGCGAGCGGCGAGCCGGCGCGGGTGCAGCGCGACCCGGCCGTGGTCCGCGCCTATCTCGGCGCCGCGCACGACCCGGCGGCGCCCTCCCACGCGGAAGGAAACCCTTGAGCACGTTCATCGAGCTGGTGGTCAACGGGGTCTCGGCGGGAGCGGTCTACGCGCTGATCGCCCTCGGCTTCGTGATCATCTTCAAGGCCACCGAGGTGGTCAACTTCGCGCACGCGTCACTGCTGCTGGCCGGCGGCTACGTGACGGCCGTGCTGCACGACGACATCGGCTTCCCGGCCGCCCTCGCGGCCGGCATCGGCGCGGCGGCGCTCCTGGGCGTGCTGGTGGAGATGCTGATCCTGCGGCACGCCCGCGTGGAGGACCACGCGGTGCTGGCGATCGTCACGATCGGCATCGACATCGTGCTGGTGACCGAGCTGACGCGGCGGATCGGCACGCAGGTCCTCTCGCTCGGCGACCCGTGGCAGGACCGCATCGTGTACGTGGGGGGCGTCGGCATCGCCCAGACGCGCATCGCCGCGTTCGCCGCCGCGGCGGTCATCATCACCGCGTTCCTGCTGGCATTCCGCTTCACGTCCTGGGGCGTGGCGATGCGGGCGGCGGCCGAGGACGGCGAGACGGCGGCGCTGATGGGCATCCGGCTGTCGCGGGTATCGCTGGCCGCCTGGGCCATCGCGGGCGGGCTGGCGGCGGTCGCGGCCCTGTTCCTGACGGTGTTCCCCACACCGGGGCTGGACCGCGCCACCTCGTTCGCCGCCATGAAGGCGTTCCCCGCCGCCATTCTCGGCGGGCTCGACTCCACCACCGGGGCACTGGTCGGCGGGCTCCTCATCGGGCTCACCGAGTCGCTCGTGACCGGCTACCAGGGCGACCTGACGTTCCTGGGCCGCGGCATCGGCGGCGTGGCGCCGTTCCTGGTGATGCTCGCCGTGCTGCTGGTCCGGCCCGCCGGGCTGTTCGGGACAAGGGAGCTGTCGCGTGTCTGACCGTTCGTTCCTCCCGCGGTCCCGCAGCCGGTGGGCGGCCGTCGCGGGCATCGCGGTCCTGCTCCTGCCTCCCTTCTACCTGGACGCGTTCTGGCTGCAGACGGGCCTGTTCGCGATGTCGGCGGCGATCGGCGCGATCGGCCTGAACCTGCTGACCGGGTCGACCGGGCAGCTGTCGATGGGGCACGCGTTCTTCCTGGCCGTCGGCGCCTACGGATACGTGTACCTGGCGTCGCCTTCGGAGGGCGACATGTCGGGCCTCGGGCTGCCGACACCGCTGGCGTTCGTCGGCGCGATCGTCCTCGCCGGCGTCGCGGGCGGCGTCTTCAGCCCGATCTCGGGACGGCTGCGCGGCGTCTACCTCGGCATCGCGTCCCTCTCACTGATCTTCATCGGGCAGCACGTGCTGTTCAACGCCGAGAGCGTCACCGGCGGCTTCAACGGCCGGGACGTCCCGCCGCTGGAGATCGCCGGGTTCTCCTTCGACGACTCCCCCGGGGTCGTGCTGCTCGACGTGCCGCTCGGCGCGCTGGAGCGGCTGTGGTTCCTCGCCCTGGCGCTGCTGATCCCGGCGGCGTGGATCGCGCGCGGCATCCTGCGCGGCCGGCCGGGACGGGCGATGAACACGATCCGCGACCACGAGGTGGCGGCGTCGGTGATGGGGGTGCCGGTGGCGCGCTACCGGGCCGGCGTGTTCGTGCTGTCGTCGATGTACGCGGGGGCGGCCGGGGCGCTGCTCGCGCTGGTGTTCCAGCGGACCGTCCCCGACTACTTCGGGATGTTCCTCGCCCTGGACTACCTCGCCATGATCGTCATCGGCGGGCTCGGCAGCGTCGCCGGGGCCGTCGCGGGGGCGGTGTTCGTCTCCGTCCTGCCGCAGCTCCTCACCCGCTTCGGCGACGACCTGCCGCTCGTCGCGGCGCCGGGCTCGGGCGGGGTCTCCCCCGCCGAGGCCGCCCGCATCCTGTACGGCGCCGCCGTCGTCGCCGTCGTCCTCTTCCTGCCCCGCGGCCTCGCCGGGGTGTGGCCGCGGCTGCGCACGGCCGTGGCCCGCCGCCGGGCCGCCCGACCCCTCACCCGACTCGAGAAAGAGGAGCAACCAGCATGAAGCGAATGGCGCGCGTCACGGTCGCCGGCGCACTGGCGCTGGCACTGCCGCTGAGCATGGCGGCCGGCTGCAGCGACAAGGCCACCGGCGGCCCGGGGGCCGCCGGCGCCGACGGTGTCAAGCAGGGCACCGGCGTCACCGACGACAAGATCAGCATCGGTGTCCAGACCGACATGACCGGCGTGTACGCGCCGCTCGGCAAGAGCCTCACCCAGGCGCAGCAGCTGTACTTCGAGCAGGTGAACGCGCAGGGCGGCATCTGCGGGCGCACGGTCGAGCTGGTCGTCCGCGACCACGGGTACGACGTGCAGAAGGCCGTCGCCGCCTACAGCGAGCTGCAGACGAGCGTCGTCGGCCTCGCCCAGTTCGTCGGGTCGCCGATGGTGACCGCGCTGGAGGACCGCATCACCTCCGACAAGATGTTCGTCATCCCGAACGCGTGGGCGACGACGCTGCTCGGCAACCAGTACATCCAGGTCACCGGCACCACCTACGACGTCGACATGATCAACGCCGTGGACTTCCTGATGAAGGAGGCGGGGGTGAAGAAGGGGGACAAGATCGGGCACGTGTACTTCGAGGGCGACTACGGCGAGAGCGCGCTCAACGGGTCCAAGTACGCGGCCGTCGAGCTCGGCCTGACGGTCGTCGAGCAGAAGATCAAGGCGACCGACAACGACATGACCGCGCAGGTCTCGGCCCTGGAGAAGGCCGGGGTGACGGCGATCCTGATGAGCGCCGGCCCCAGGCAGTCGGCGTCGCTCGCGGGCGTCGCCCGGTCCAAGGGCATGACGATGCCGATCGTGGCGAGCAACTCCGGGTTCTCCCCGCAGCTGCTGGAGACCCCGGCGGCCCCCGCGCTGCTGAAGGGCTTCTACCTCGCCAGCGCCGGCGCGCCGATCTCGTCCGACCTGGCGCCGGTCAAGAAGCTGGCCGGCGACTACGCCAAGAAGTACCCGGGGCAGCCGCTGGACAACGCGGTCGTCAACGGCCACACCAGCGCGGTGATCTTCGCGGACGCGCTCAAGAAGGCGTGCGAGGCCAAGGACCTCACCCGGGACGGCCTGATCAAGGCGCACCGGGCGACCACCACCTACGACGGCGGGTACGGCACGCCGATGGACTTCTCGAAGGTGGACGAGCCGGGCACCCGCAAGACCTACATCCTGCGGACGGACGCCAAGGCCGAGGGCGGCCTGGTCGTCGAGCGGGAGGCCGCCGCGTCCAAGGAGGCCGAGGCCTACGAGGTCCCCGCCGGCAAGTAGACCCGGCCCCGGCACGACTTCGGCGATCCGCGGCGTGACCGCCCCTGGGAGCCCGGCTCCCCGGGAGCGGCGCGCCGCGGTTCAGCGTGCGGGGACCGGCGTCCGGCTGCGGGCGGCCGGGATGACCAAGGGCGTCCCCGTCTCGGGGCAGTCGATCACCTGGCAGGGGAGCCGGAAGACCTCCCCGACCAGCTCGGCCGTGACCACCGACGACGGCTCGCCCTCCGCCACGATCCGGCCGTCCCGCATGGCGATCATGTGCGTGGCGTACCGGGCGGCGTGGTTGAGGTCGTGCAGGACGGCGACGACCGTCCGGCCCTCCTCGTGCAGCCCGGCGCACAGGTCGAGGACCTCGATCTGGTGCGCGATGTCGAGGAAGGTCGTCGGCTCGTCCAGCAGGAGCAGCGGGGTCTGCTGGGCCAGCGCCATCGCGATCCAGACCCGCTGCCGCTGCCCGCCCGACAGCTCGTCCACGTGCCGTTCGGCCAGGTCCTCCACGCCGGTCGCCGCCATCGACTCGGTGACGACCCGCTCGTCCTCCTTCGACCACTGGCGCAGCAGGCTCTGGTGCGGGTACCGGCCGCGCGAGACCAGGTCGGCGACGGTGATGCCCTCGGGCGCGATCGGCGACTGCGGCAGCAGCCCGAGCGTCCGCGCCAGCTTCTTGGCGGGCCATTCCGCGATCGGTCCGCCGTCCAGGACGACGGTGCCGGAGGACGGTTTGAGGATCCGGGCCAGAGCGCGCAGCAGCGTCGACTTGCCGCACGCGTTCGGGCCCACGATCACGGTGAACGAGCCGTCCGGCACGGCCACGTCGAGGTCCTCGGTGATGGTGCGCCTGTCGTAGCCGAGCGTGAGCCCTGTACCGGTCAGTCGATGACCTTCGCTCGGCCGCCTGTTCTTCATCAGATCCGTCCCGTCTTGCGTTCGGTCGTGAGGAGCCAGACCAGGTATCCGCCGCCGAGAAGCCCCGTCACCACGCCGACCGGGAGCTGGTGGCCGGGGAAGGCGTTCTGCGCCGTCCAGTCGGCGGCCACCAGCAGCGCCGCGCCCATGCACATCGCGGGCAGCAGGTTGGGGCCGGTGGTCCGGGTCAGCCGCCGGGCGAGCTGCGGCGCGGTCAGCGCGACGAACGCGACCGGGCCGGCCGCCGCCGCGGCCAGCGAGGTGAGCAGCACCGCCGCGGCCAGCATGATCAGGCGTACCCGCTCGATGGGGACGCCGAGCCCGTGCGCGGCGTCGTCGCCCATCTCCAGCATCCGCAGCGCCCGGCCGCAGCCGACGAGCACCAGCGGCCCGAGGACGGCGAGCCCGGCGAGGACGGGCGCGGCGTCGGCCCAGTCGCGGCCGTCCAGGCTGCCGGTCAGCCACAGGACGGCGCGGGCCGCGTCGACGATGTTCGCCTGGGTGAGCAGGTAGCCGTTGACGCCGGTGAGGATCGCGGCGACGCCGATCCCGACGAGGATGAGCCGCTGGCCGTGCGCGCCGCGCCGTCCCGCGACCGCGTACACGATCAGCCCGGTCGCGAGACCGCCGGCGGCGGCGCCCGCCGCGGCCGCGGCGCTGCCGCCGCCGGTCAGCACGATCACGGCGAGGACGCCGGTGGACGAGCCCTGGGTGAACCCGAGGATGTCGGGGCTGCCGAGCGGGTTCCGGACCAGCGACTGGAAGATCGCCCCGGCCAGGCCGAGCGCCGCGCCCACCGCGAGGCCCGCCGCCACGCGCGGCAGCCGGATCTCGTTCACGATGAGCGAGTCGGCGGGCGAGCCCTGCCCGGCGAGCGTGCGCACGACCTCGGCGGGGCTCATCGGGAAGTCGCCGGTGCCGATGAGCAGCACGCCCGTCCCGAGCGCCACGGCCAGGCAGACGGCCGCGACGGCGATGGCGCGCGGGCGGAAGCGGAAGGAGAGCCCGGCGGGCGTCCGCACCACGGCGAAACGCGGGCCGCGGGCCGCGGCGCGCCCCGTCATGAGGCGGCCGCCCTGCTGAGCGGGCGGCGGACGAAGTACAGGAAGACCGGCCCGCCCGCCACGACCATCACGATCCCGACCTGGAGCTCGGCGGGGCGCACGACCACCCGGCCGAGGACGTCCGCGGCCAGCATCAGCGCGGGCGAGAGGACCGCGCAGTACGGGAACAGCCAGCGCAGGTCGGATCCGGTCAGCGCCCGGACGAGGTGCGGCACCATCAGCCCGACGAAGACGATCGGCCCGCAGGCCGCGGTCGCCGCCCCGCACAGCAGGGTGATCGCGACGATCGCGGCGATCCGGGCCCGCCCGGGGCCGGCGCCGAGCGCGCGGGCGGCGTCCTCGCCCATCGCCATCGCGTTCAGCGGGCGGGCCAGCAGCAGGGCGATGACGAGCCCCGCGACGACGAACGGGGCGACGCGCACGATGGTGTGGGTCTGCGCGGAGGCGAGCGATCCGACCGTCCAGAACCGCATGCGGTCGAGGGACGCGGTGTCCAGGAGCTGGACCGCGCTCACGTAGGAGAACAGCGCGGCGTTCAGCGCGGCTCCGGCGAGCACGAGCCGGGCCGGGGTGGCGCCGCTCCCGCCGCCGACCGTGTACAGCAGCACCGCGACCGCACCGGCGCCCGCGAACGCGAACCACACGAAACCGGTGAACGAGGTGATGCCGAGGAAGGAGATCGCCGAGACCACCGCGGCGGAGGCGCCGGCGTTGATCCCGAGCAGCCCCGGGTCGGCGAGCGGGTTGCGGGTGAGCGCCTGCATCACCGCGCCGGCGAGCCCGAGCGCCAGTCCCGCGAGGAGTCCGAGCACGGTGCGCGGGAGGCGCATGTCGTGGACGATCGAGTACGCCGCCGAGTCGGCGTGGAACAGCCCGTCCCAGGCCGCGGCGGGCGACAGCGGCTTGGCGCCGACCGCGAGGCTGAGCACGACGGCGGTGAGCAGGAGCAGCAGCGCGCCGGCGAGCCCGGCCGCCCGCCTGCCGCCGGGCGTCCGCACGGCCGGCGGCGTGACCGGCGGGGGCTTGGTCGACAACACCTGGCGGGGCTCCGGGGACGCGCCGTGGGGACCGGGTGATCGATCCCACCTATGAACAAGGACTTAGGTTAGGTTAACCTAAATTCCGATCATGCCCGCAATAGGGCCACCGTAGTTGATTTTGGAGAACGTCCGGAATGTCGAACACCGGTGCTCGGCGCCTCGACCGCGCCGCTCTCTCCCGGCGGGGATTCCTCGGTGCGGGCGGCGCCGTCGCCCTCGGGGCCTTCCTCACCGCGTGCGGCGGCGACGGCGGGAACGGCTCGGCCTCCGCGGGCGGCGGCGCCTGGACGTTCACCGACGACCGCGGCCAGAAGGCCGCCCTGGAGTCGCGGCCCCAGCGCGTCGTCGGCTACGTCGCCGCGGCCGCCGCGCTGTACGACTTCGGCGTCGACGAGCAGATCGCCGGCGTGTTCGGCCCGACGAAGCTCAAGGACGGCAGGCCCGACCCGCAGGCCGGGAACCTGCCCGTCGACCGGCTGGAGATCATCGGCAACGCGTTCGGCGAGTTCAACATCGAGAAGTACGCCGCCCTCCGCCCCGACCTCCTGGTCAGCAACATGTTCCTTGAGGACGAGCTGTTCTACGTCCCGCCGGAGAGCAAGGAGAAGATCTTCGCGCTGGCGCCCAGCGTCGCGATCGCCGCGGGCGCCGTCCCGCTGCCCGAGCCGATCGAGCGGACCGCCGCACTCGCCGCCGCGCTCGGCGCCGACCTGACGGCCGGGAAGGTCACCGCCGCCAAGGCGCGGTTCGAGAAGGCGGCCGAGGCGGTACGCGCGGCGGCCAAGGCCAATGACGGGCTGAAGGTGCTGGCCGCGTCCGCGAGCCCCGACCTGTTCTACGCCTCCAGCCCGGACAAGAACACCGACCTCATCTACCTCAAGGAACTCGGCGTCGACCTCATCGTCCCGGACAACCTCGACCAGAACGGCTTCTTCGAGAACCTCAGCTGGGAGAACGCCGGCCGGTACGAGGCCGACGTCATCATGCTCGACTCCCGCACCCAGGCCCTCCAGCCCGAGGACCTCGGCGACAGGCCGACCTGGAAGGACCTGCCGGCGGTGAAGGCCGGCCAGGTCGTGCCCTGGCAGCCCGAGCCCCGCTTCTCCTACGAAGGCTGCGCGCCGATCCTCGAAGCCTTCGCCACCTCCCTGAAGTCCGCGAAGAAGACCGGTTGAAAGGCGGCACCGTGACGAACCCGGCCCATCCCTACGCGTTCTTCGACCTGCACGTCCTGCGGGCCGAGCGGCTCGGACCGTCGATGGTCCGGGTCACCCTCGGCGGCGACTCCCTGAACGCCTACGCCGAGACGCCGTTCGTGACCGCCGGCCGGGACCAGCGCATCAAGCTGTTCCTCCCGCACCCGCACCAGGACGCGCCCGTCATGCCGGAGAACAACGACGGCGCGACCTGGTTCGCCGACTGGCGGGCCCTGGATCCGGCCGTACGCGGCATCATGCGGTCCTACACCGTCCGTGACCAGCGTCCGGGCGAACTCGACGTCGACTTCGCGCTGCACGCCAACGGCACCTCGGGCCCGGCCGCCGCCTGGGCGGCCGCCGCCCGCCCCGGCGACCGCGTCACCGTCCTCGGCCCGACCGGCGCCGACAACGGCGGCTACGACTTCCGCCCGCCCTCCGAGAGCCCGGTGCTGATCGCGGGCGACCTGACCGCGCTGCCCGCCATCGCCGGGAACCTCGCCTGGCTGCCCGCGGGGACGCCCGCGCAGGTCTGGATCGACGTCCCGGAGCCCGGCGACCGGCAGGACCTGCCCTCGGCCGCCGACGCGGACATCACGTGGGTCGCCCCCGGCGGCCTGCTCGACGCCGTCCGCGCCGCCGACGTCCCGGACGGCGCCTACGCCTGGATCGCCGGCGAGTCCGCCTTCGTCAAGGCGCTGCGCCGGCACCTGGTGAACGAGCGCGGCCTGGACCGCCGCGCCGTCACGTTCACCGGCTACTGGCGGCGCGGCGCCACCGAGGAGGACCTGCTCGCCGAGTCCGTCGCCGGCGCCACCCCCGCCACCGACGAGTGACCCGCCGCCGGACGGGAGGCTCCGGCGGCGGCCTTCCAGGTCCCGGGCTCAGCTTCGCTGGTCGGTCTCGTCGACGGTGAGGAGGTCGTGCCGGATCACGCCGGCGCGGTAGGCGGCGCCGCCGACCGTCTGGGCGGTGACCGGCGCGGTGAGCAGCTGGAAGAACCCGACCAGGATCAGCGGGGTCGCGGCCGAGACGGAACCGGCCTGGGGCGCCACCCCGGCGAGGATCAGCAGCAGCCCGATCGTCTGCGGCTTCGTCGCCGCGTGCAGCCGGGACAGCAGGTCCGGGAACCGCAGGAGGCCGAGGGCGCCGAGGACGGAGAAGACGGCGCCCGCGGGCAGCAGGACGGCGGTGACGACGTCGCCGGCGCTCATGCGCGCTCCCCCCGGGCCCCCGCCAGGCGCGCGGCGCTGACCGAGCCGACGAACGCCAGCATCGACACGACCAGCAGGAGCGTGGCGTGCCCGGGTTCGCCCCAGTAGGCCGCGTGCACGGCGATGCCGCTGACCAGCAGGACGGCCATGACGTCCAGCGCCAGGATGCGGTCGAAGCTGGAGGGGCCGCGCACCAGCCGCACGGCCGTCATCAGGAACGCGACGCCCAGCAGGATCATGGTCAGGACATAGACGGTGTTCATCCTTCCTCCTTCGGTGGTGCGTCCTCCCAGGTCACGAATGCGCTCATCAGCCGCTCCTCCGTCCGGACCACGCCGTACCGCGTCGTCTCCGCCTCCTGCGCGCTCCGGACCGGCATGGCGTGGATGCGCAGGACGGCCTTCTCCGCGTCCAGGTCGATCAGGATGGTGCCGGGACGGAGGGAGATGCTGGTCGTCACCCCCAGCAGGATGACCTCCGAGCGGGACCGCATGTCCACGTCGAGGATGGCGCTGCGCACCTGTCCCGGCCGGTACAGCGAGTGCCAGCCGATGACCACGCTGGACAGGAGCAGGTCCCAGACGAACTCGGCGACGGCCAACGCGAGGCGCAACGGCCGTATCCGCCTGACCAGCGGAACGGCGGGCAGCCGGCTCGCCGGATAGGCGGCGGCGATGACGACGGCGCCGCCGATCACGGTCAGGGCGTCGGCCCGTCCCCACAGCAGCAGCCAGATCGCGAGCAGCCATACCCCCATGACGAGGCGGGAGGCGATGCGGCGGAGTGCGGGGGTCACGGCGCGCCTCCGTCCAGCACGGCGGTCCGGTACGCCGACGGGTCCAGCAGATCGGCCGCGGCGCGGTGGCTCCAGGTCGCCAGCGGCCCGGCGAACACGGCGATGAGCAGGCCTCCGGCGACCAGGACGCTCGTCACGGTCCCCATCAGCCGCCTGCTTCCCTCCGTGTAGGACGGGCCGGCGGGGGGCTCGCCGGCCTCCTTCGGGCGGGGACGCCAGAACCCGAGCGTCCAGATCCGGGACATCGCCATGAGCGTGAGCAGGCTCGCCAGCACCGCCACGGCGGTGACGGCGTAGGCGGCGGCCTGCCCCGAGCCGAGGCCCGCCTGGAACAGCGCGAGCTTGGCGATGAAACCCGAGGACGGCGGCATCCCGCTCACGCTCATGGCGGGGATGAAGAACACGACGGCGACGAAGGGCGACATGCGCGCGATGCCGCCGAGGCGGCGCAGCGACGTCTCCCCCGTGAGCCCCTGCATCAGGTCGCTGACCAGGAACA
Organism: Actinomadura sp. 7K507; assembly: GCF_004348425.1. Classification (GTDB taxonomy): domain Bacteria; phylum Actinomycetota; class Actinomycetes; order Streptosporangiales; family Streptosporangiaceae; genus Spirillospora. The sequence continues at coordinate 10,718 of NZ_SMKK01000151.1, read as the reverse complement.
GCGCCGCCTGCACGACGATGTGGTGGACGAGGTAGAGGATCGCGCCGGTGAGTCCGGCGACGCTGTACATCCCCAGGCCGAACAGCATGTAGCCGATGTGGCCCACCAGGGTGAAGGAGAACACCCGGTGGATGTCGTCGTGGGTCAGCGCGCCGAGGGTGCCGATGAGCATCGTCGCGGCGGCCAGCACGAGCATGATCCACGACACCTGCTCGCGGGGGAACAGCAGCGTCTCCACCCGGATGAGGGCGTAGATGGCGGCCTTGGTCAGCAGCGCCGCGAACACGGCCGTGACCTTGGTGAGGGCGGCCGGGTAGCTGTCGGGCAGCCACAGGTGCATCGGCGCGATGGCCCCCTTGATCCCGAACACGACGAGGAACAGCAGCCCGAGCGCCGTCCGGGTGCCCTCGGGCAGGTCCGCGATGCGGCCGGACAGGTCGGCGAGGTTCACCGAGCCCGCCGCGGCGTAGGTCAGGCCGATCGCGGTGAGGAACAGGATCGAGGACATGAGGCTGACCACGGTGTAGGTCATGCCGGCCTGGACCCGCTCGGCCGTCGGGGTGAGCGTCATCAGCACGTAGCTGGACGCCAGCATGATCTCGAACGCGACGAACAGGTTGAACAGGTCGCCGGCGAGGAAGATCAGGCAGACCCCGGCGGTCAGCGTGAGATACGCGGGATAGAAGATGCCCGGCTCGTGCCCGCCGAGGCCTCCGGCGCCCTCCGCCACGGCATGGAGCATGATCGCGAGCAGCACGCCGGTGGATACCACGAGCAGCATCGCCGACAGCCGGTCCGCGACGAGGGTGATGCCGAGCGGCGCGGGCCAGCCACCGATCTGGACGGCGATCACGCCGTCCCTGGCCACGGCCGCCAGCAGCCCGCAGGAGGCCGCCAGCGATCCCGCCACGGTCAGCGGGCCGAGGACGCGCAGCCACAACTCCCGGCGCCGGCTGATCATCATGAGCGCGGCCCCGAGCAGCAGGAGCACGAACGGCAGCGGGACGAGCACGCTCATGCGCCGTCACCCGTCCCGCCGTCCCGGCGCGGGGCGTCCTGCGCGGCGGAGCCTTCCTGCTCGGTGTCGTGCCGGTCGGGCTCCTCCAGGGGATCGGCCTCTTCGCCGGGGCCGCCGGCCCGCGCCTCACGGCGGCGCTGGGCGTGGATCCGGCGGTCCTCGACGTCGTCGCGCACCTCGTCCTCGCCCAGGAGCATCCGGCTGCGGTACGCCAGGGCCAGCAGGAACGCCGTCACACCGAAGGTGATCACGATGGCGGTGAGCACCATGGCCTGCGGCAGCGGGTCGGCCATCGGCCGCTCGGACTCCTTGCCGAGCAGCGGCGGCGAGCCGGCGGTCCCGCCCGCGAGCAGCAGGAGCAGGTTGGCGCCGTGCCCGAGCAGCATGAAGCCGACCACGATCCGGATGAGCGACCGCTGCATCAGCATGTCGATGCCCGCCGCGAACAGCACGGCGACGGCCAGAACGAGGACGAGGGCGGGGCCTGTCACGGTCGTGCTCCTTCCTCTGCTTCGACGTCCTCCAGGTCGGCCTCGTCCACGGCGCTCTCGTCGAGGCTCGCGCCGAGCGTGATGAGGATCGTCAGCACCAGCCCGAGCACCAGCAGGTACACCCCGGCGTCGAAGAACAGGCTGGTCGTGATCTTGACGTCTCCGATGACGGGCGGCGCGACGTGCAGCACCTCGCTCTTGAGGAACTCGCCGTCCCCGAACCCGCCGAGCGTCCAGCCGGCCGCGCCGGTGGCGACCGCCAGGCCGAGTCCGCCGCCGAGCAGGACGCCGGGCCGCACGGGCAGCGCGGCCTCCAGTTCCCGCCGCCCGCCCGGCAGGTAGCGCAGGACGTACGCCATGGCCGCCACGAGCCCGGCCACGAACCCGCCGCCGGGACGGCTGTGCCCCGCGAAGAGCAGGTAGACGGAGAACACCAGGATCGCCGGGCCGAGCAGGCGCGCCGTGGCCGCCGCCGGCACCATCGGCGCGCCACCCACCGCTGGGCGGCCGGACGTGGCGAGCCAGCTCCGCCCTCCCGGCTCGCCGGTGCCGGGGTCCTCGGCGGGCGAGCGCCGCGCGCGGCGACCGCTGAGCACGAGGCCGATGACGCCCATCGAGGCCACGGCCACCACCGTGATCTCGCCGAGGGTGTCCAGGGCCCGCGTCTCGACGAGGATCATGTTCACGACGTTGCCGGTCCCCTCCTCGGCGGCGAGGTCGGCGTAGGCGGGGCCGGTCGGGGGGCTGACGCGGCTCAGCGACGCCACCACCAGGAACGTCGCGACGAACCCGCCCAGGCCCAGGCTGATCAGGGCGGTCACGATCCGGGCGGACGGCTGCCGGCGGCGCGGCGGGAACCGTTCCGGGAGCCGCCGCAGCACCAGCACGAGCGTGATCAGCAGGAGCGTCTCCACGACGAGGTGCGTGAGCGCGAGGTCCGGCCCGCCCTGCACCACGAAGAGCCCGCCGATCGCGTAGCCGACCCCGGACATCAGCAGCGCCGCCGACAGCCTTCGGCGGGCCAGCAGCGCCGCGAGCGCGCAGACGATCACGACCAGGCCGAGGACCGTCTGGATCGGGTCGTCCCAGCCGTGCGGTACGTAGGCCGAGGGGCTCGTATCCCGGACCAGTCCCACGACGAGCGCGGTGCCCGGCACCACGAGCACCGTCGCCCCGATCACGCCGAGATAGACGGGCAGCGAACCGACCTGCAGCCACTTCGTGACCGCCTGCGCCCCGGCGAGCGTCGTCCTGATCACGCCGTTGTAGATCCGCTGGCCGTCCAGGAGGGGCCACCGCATCCGCCTGTCCGGCAGCGACCGGACGTACAGGAGGTAGAGCCCGGCGCCGGCCGCGATGGCGAGCGCGGACAGGGCGATCGGGAGTCCGAGCCCGTGCCAGAGCGCGAGCTCGTACCCGGTGTCCCCGCTCATCGTGTCCGCGTACGGCGCGACCATCGTGTGCACCGGCCCGGCGATAAACCCCAGGACGAAACCGGCGGTGGCGGGCACCGCCATCGGCACGACCATCCCCCACGGGTCGGCCGCCCGCGCACCGTCCCCGCCACCGCCGAAGGCGCCGCGCAGGAACCGCACACCGTAGGCCGTGGTCAGCGCCGATCCCGCCACCACCCCGGCGAGGACGGCGGCGTCCAGGCCGCCGTGGGCGAACGCCTTGATCGCCGCCTCCTTCGCCACGAACCCGAGGAACGGCGGCAGGCCGATCATGGAAGCGACCGCCGCCGTGGCCACGACGGCGGTCACGGGCAGCCGCCGCCCCACCCCGGAGAGCCGGTCGATGCGGCGCGTGCCGGTCCGGTGCTCGACGACGCCGGCCGCCAGGAACAGCGGGGCCTTGAACACGCCGTGGGCCAGCAGCAACGCGGTTCCTGCCAGCGCCGCCGTCCGGGTCCCCTGCCCGAACAGGACCATCAGGAAGCCCAGCTGGCTCACGGTCCCGTAGGCGAGGAGCCTTTTCAGGTCGTTCTGCCTGAGCGCGAGGGCACCGCCGACGAGCAGGCTCACCAGCCCCACGCCGATCACCGTCGGCCGCCACAGTCCGGTCTCGGCGAACGCGGGCGACAGCCGCGCCACCAGGTAGACGCCCGCTTTCACCATGGCGGCGGCGTGCAGGTAGGCGCTCACCGGGGTGGGCGCCACCATCGCCGCGGGCAGCCACGCGTGCAGCGGCATCTGCGCCGACTTGGCGAACGCCCCCAGCAGCACCAGGACCAGGCCCGCCTCGGCCGCGCCCCCGCCCGGCGGGTCGGCGAGCAGCGCCGAGATCCGGTAGGTCCCGGCGGCCTGGCCGAGGACCACGAACCCGGCGAGCATGACCAGCCCGAACGCGGTGGTCGTCAGCAGCGCCTGGGTGGCCGCACGCCGGTCCTCGGCCCGCTCCGGCCCGGCCGTGCCGATCAGGATGAAGGAGCTGAGCGTCGTGAGTTCCCAGAACACGTACAGGACGAGCAGGTTGTCGGCCAGCACCAGCCCGGTCATCGCCCCCGCGAACACCACGAGCGTCCCGATCATCAGCCGTTCGGAACGCTCGAAGTACCAGCCCGCGTAGCAGAGCGCGACGGCTCCCACCCCACCGACGAGCAGCAGCATGACGACCGACAGCGCGTCCAGCCGGAAGTCGATCACGAGCCCGAGCTGCGCGGACCACGTGATCTTCTCGGTGAGCTCCGCGCCCCCCGCCCGCGTGGCGGCCCAGACGGCCGTCGCCGCCGGAAGCACGGCGGCGGCGCAGGCCATGGCACGCCTATGCCGCCCCAGCGCCCACGGAACGACGACGGCCACGACGGCATAGGCCACAACCAGCATCACCATGCCCGTCCGCAGCCCCCCTCCGCCAAGCCACGACCCACTGAGCGCGCACAAGCCGATCTACCCGGCCAGCACCCTCGAAACGGACCACCCGCCGCCGATGACGGGACCCGATTCGCCCGAGCCGGAGCCGCCGAGGTCACCGGGCGGCTGGGACCGGGGAACCCGTCGACACCGCCACCCGGCACGCCGCGGGCATCCGCGCCATCGGCGACGCCGAGTACCCCGCACACGAGAACCTGGCCGCCGAGCTTCCCGGGTTCGACCCCGTTCACCTGGCGGACCTGGCGACGCACGACGGCATCGAGGCCTGGTCCCCCACGTCGGCCGGGCCATGGCCGACCGCTACCTCGAATCAAGTCAGCACCACGAGCGGTCCTGACGGCGACCGCTGAGGAGGAGCCGCAACGGCAGGCGGGAGTGTCATACCTTCGTGAACACATCCCAGCAGCGTCGCCGAAGCGCCATTGAGGAGGTGGCCTGAAAGGCTCACCTATGCGGAGACGGCGGGCCCAGTCGGGCAGTTGGTCGGGCACAGGCCGGGAAGGCTCTGTTCCGACACGATCGGACGAAGCCTGACCTGCGGATACCCGGAGCCATAAGAGGCTCCCGCGACTGGACTCGAACCAGTAACCTGCCGGTTAACAGCCGGCTGCTCTGCCGATTGAGCTACGCGGGACCGCGCGTGCGGCGGGGCCGTCGGCCCCTTGGCGCGTCCAGGTTAGCGCATGTGGGGGGCTCTTCGCGCACGCGTTATGGGTGGGGTCGGCTTTGGCGGGTATGGGGGGTGGCACCAATCCGCCGTCAGTAGGAGTCGGACATGAAGACACGCATGATGTTCATGGCAGGGGCCGCGATCGGCTACGTCCTGGGGACGAAGGCCGGGCGTGAGCGGTACGAGCAGCTCAAGAGGATGTCTCAGCAGGTGTCGGAGAACCCGAACGTGCAGGAGACGGCGGGCAGGCTGCGGGCCAAGGGCGAGGAGGTCGCCGGGGCGGCGCGCGGGAAGGCCGGCCATCTGAAGGAGCGGGTGCCCGAGCAGGTTCCGGGTCGCCACAAGGCCACCGACGAGCAGCCGCCGCAGGTCTATCCCTCCTAGAGGCCGGTCTGGCGGCGCAGTTCCTCGAGTACCTGTTCGGCCTGGGCCCGCAGGCCCGGGTCGGCGGGGTCGAGTCCCGCCTCGAAGACGAACGTCCAGCGTATGCCGCCGCCCGTGGCCGGGCGGCGGCCGGCTATGCGTACCTTGCCGCCGCCGGGGAGGACGGCCTGGTGGCTGACGGCGATGGTGGCCGTGACGCGTTCCCGGACGGTTTCGGGGACGGAGCCGGGGTCGGTGAGCCGGATGTGGTGTTCGGCGCCGGCCGATGTCTCCTCGACGTTCAGCCATCCGTCCTTCCAGGTGGCGTGGTCGACGCGTTCCCAGGGGATGCGGGTGAAGCCGCCGGAGGCGGTGGGGAGGTGCAGCGCGGTCGTGGTGGCGGCGACGTGGGAGCCGCCGCGGGTGGGGGCCGCGGCGAGGACGCGTTCGCCTCGTTCCAGCGTGAGTTCGTCGCGGACCGCGGACGGCAGTGAACCCCGGCGTAGGCGCATGCACCCACCGTAAGCGATCACGCGGGGCGGCCGGTCAGGCGGCCTGCGGCGCGCGGCGGGCTCCGAGCAGGTCCAGGACGAGCGCGGCCGACCAGGCGTAGTCGTGGCTGCCGCGGCCGGTGCCGTCGAACGGGTCGAAGAACTCGCGGAATCCGGACTGGCGGACGAGCCGCATGGTGGAGCCGTACAGCAGGTCGGCGACGACCGGGAGTCCCTGGCGGAGGGCGCCGTACCAGATGAGCCAGTTCGTGCTGATCCAGGTGGGGCCGCGCCAGTAGCCGCCGCGGTCGAACGCGGGGGCCTGGATGTCGCAGGTGGGGACGGGGTATCCGGCGGCGCCGGCGAACCGGGCGGACAGCAGCAGGTCCACGAGGTCGCGGACGATCGGGGCGGGCAGCTCGGGGTCCAGGAGGGGACCGAACGCGCCGACGGTGACCACGGGCAGGAGCCGGTCGTCGCGCAGATCGCGGGCGCGGAAGCAGCCGGTCTCGGGGTCCCACAGCCGGTCGAGCATGGCGGCGTGGACGCGCTGCGCGCATTCGCGGTGCGGGGCGGGGTCGGCGCCGACGATGTCGGAGATCTCGGCGAGGGCGTGGGCGGAGGCCAGGTAGGTGGCGTTGACGAGGGGGTCCTCGACGGCGAACGGGTGCGCTTCGCGGAGGTAGCCGGGTGCGTAGCCGGCGTCGCGCATGAGGGCGACGAGCCGAACGTAGCGGTCGTAGTCCTCGCCGGTCGGCGGCGTGTGGGCGGGCTGCGCCGGCGCGTACGCGGTGGGCGGGAGCCGGAGGGCGCTGAGCGGCCGGTCCCAGGCGGGACTGTTGTCGAGGCCCGACTCCCAGGGGTGGCAGATCGCGATCAGGCCGCTGGAGTCCAGGTCGCGGGCGCGGGCGAGGTAGCGGTGCTGGGCGGTGAGCATCGGATGGAGCCGCGCGAGGAACGCCCGGCTGCTTTCGAGGTCGGCGGCGCATTCGTGCAGGCGGAGGGCGCTGAGGGCGTGCAGCGGCGGCTGGGTGAGGCCGGAGGTGTGGACGCCGCGCGGCGCGTCCGGCTGCCGTTCGCTGCGCCACAGTTCGGGGCCGGGGAAGTACGCGTGCCGGGCGAGGCTGGTGTCGAAGACGATGTGCGGGAGCATCCCGTCGGCCCACTGGCCGCGGAACAGGGAGAGCAGTTCGGCTTCCGCGCGGTCGCGGCGGTGGCGGGCGAGGCCCATGCTGATGAACGCGGAGTCCCAGCTCCACTGGTGCGGGTAGAGGCCGGGGGACGCGGCGGTGGCGGTACCGGTCCAGTTCGCATCGAGGACCCTGGCCGCGGCCTTCCACAGCGCGGTCTCGTCGCCGGTCAGACGGGAGGTCATGCGTTCAGGGTGTCCTCCTCTTGAGCGAGAGAGGGTCACCGTGATTGTGACCGCTGAACGCGGCCGCTGCGACCCCTTGGGGTCCGTCGCTTGTCAACGGTCTCCACGGCCGCGGCGTGATTTTTCGCGGCGGCCTTTCACGGGGCGGTCGCGCGCTCCAGGAGCCACTCTGAGATCTCTTGCCCCGCGCTGATGCCGCGTGAGGCGGTGACGGCCGTCGCCGGGGACGTCCACCCCGTGTCGTGCAGTTCTCCGTGGGCGGGGCGGATGGACAGGTCGGCGGCTTCGAGGAGTTCGATGTCGAGGAGGGAGTCACCGGCGGCCAGCGTCGTGGCCGCGCCCGTCCGGTGGGCGACCTCGGCCGCGGCGGCGGCCTTGGTGAGGCACGCGGGCAGGCAGTAGACCTTGCGTCCTTGCAGGGACGTCCGCCAGCCGCGTTCGGCGCACCATCCGGTGAGGTCCTCGACCCATCCGGGGGGCAGCGCGGCCCGGTCGACGACCGTGTAGGCGAAGAGGCCGGACGCGTCGCGCCGTTTGAGGACGAAGTCTCCACCGGTCCGGACGAGGTGTTCCTGGACGTCCGCCAGCGGCGCGCATCCGTCGGCGACGCGTGCCCGGACGGACGCCGCCCATTCCGGGTCGTCCACGCCGTCCACGAGGAGGTGGCCGCCGTTGGCGGTGATGGCGTACTCGGCCGGTTTCTCCAGCAGGTTGATACGGCGGTACTGCTCCGGTGTGCGCGTCGTCGTCGGGACGAACGTCGCGGCCGTCGAGAGGGTCTCCAGCGTGCGCGCGGCTGCCTCGGTCATGTAGGAGAGCGGCGCGCCCTGGTAGAACTCCACGCACAGCAGGCGCGGCATCGTCTCGTCAGGCCCGTCCAAGGCGAACGCGGCGGCGGAGTAGATGAGCGTACGGTCGAGGTCGGAGCACACCAAGACGGTCACTGGACGGCTCCCTTGCCGAACCGAGGATGGATGAATCCCATGCAGGCGTAGGGGAACCGGCCGGGTTCGACGTCGATGACGGGCACCCCTCGCTCGCCGGCGAGCAGCCTGATGTGCGTCACCTCGGGACCCGCGTCCGCGCGCACGAGGACCTTCCACGGGACGCGGCGAAGCAGCACCCTCGTGGTCTCCCCGATCCCCGGCTTGACCAGGTTCAGGTCGTCGATGCCCTCGGCGGCGGCGCACCGCCGGACGGCCTCCCGGCCCGACCAGTCGGGCGTGCGGCGGGCGGCGCGGTGCTCCGGCAGGTCCTTGGCGACGCGCTCGGCGACGTCCCCGAACCGCGCGCACACGGTGTCGAGGAACACGGCGGACACGTCGTCGCCGGCCAGGTCGGCGTAGAACTTCGCGCCGTGGAAGTCTCCGGGCCCGATCAGGTCGGCGTTCAGCACGGTCCGGCTCACCAGCCCGGAGACCGTCGAGTTGAGGCAGGCGGACGGGATCAGGAAGTCGTCGCGCGTCCCGAACAGGGAGGCGCACCGTCCCGGGTCGGCCAGCACCGCGAGGTCGGAGGGGAACGGGGACGGGGCCAGCGCGGCGGTCAGTTCACGCGTGATCGCGCCCTTGCCCGTCCAGCCGTCCACGAACATCACCGACGCCGGGTCGTGGTGCTCGGCGAGGTACCGCAGCGCGACGGTGTCGATGCCGCGTGCACGGACGATGCTGACCGCGTAGTGGGGCAGGTCCAGGCCACGGGAGAACCTCGCCCAGCGCCGCATGAGGATCCCGACCGGCGTGCCCGCGCGGGCCAGCGAGACGAGCACGGCCCGCGGGCCGCGCTCGGCGAGGATCATCTCGGTGACCAGCCCGGTCGCGTACGCGATCCGCTCGGCCGACGCCTCCAGCGCCTTGTGGAAGAGCCGCCGGTACTCGGGGCCGGGCTGGTACTCCACCGGAAGCGACTCGGCGTAGTGGGCCCGGCCCGCCTGGATCGCCGCCTCCCGCTCCTCGGTGGGCGCTTCGAGCCGCGCATGGGACAGGTCCTTGAGCAGCCACGCGACGTCCTCCGCCTGGTAGCTGCCGAATGAGGGCCCGTACAGCGGCTTCACGTGCCCCTCCTGGCGGGGACCACCGCGACCAGGACCGGCGCAAGCGCGCGCAGCCGCTCCACGAGGCCGGTGGCGAGCAGCGAGGTGTCGCCGATGTCGTCCACCACGAGCACGATCCGGTCGAATCCGTTCTGGTCGGAGGCCGGGGAGACGTTGTAGGCGTACCGCTCCCCCGGCCCATCGGCGGGATCGTCATGCGCCTGGAAGGCCAGGCGCGTCCTGATCGCGTACCCGGGGTCGTCCACGGCGAGCACCGGCGAACGCGTCGTCGTCGAGTACCGGACGTCCACGCCTGGCAGCGCGTCGGCGAGGGCCTCGGCGAGCCGCAGGGGCGCGTACATCAACTCCTCGAATCCCAGGACGAGAACCCGGGAGGCCCCGGCCCCCAGTCCACCGGCCCCCGATCCACCGGCCAGCGCATCGGCCATGCGCGCCAGATCCTTCTCCAGCCGCGCCCGGTGTTCGGGCAGGAAGCCGTGGCGTCCTCCGTCCGGCAGTCCGGTGGGCCACTCCAGCCCGATGCGGGTCACCCCGAACGCGGCCGCCGCCCCGCCCTGGAGGACGGTGCGGGCGGACAGGTCGGCGACGAGCGTCTTCCCTGTCGCCAGGATGTCTTCGGGGAGGTCGACGCGACCTCCGGCCAGGGCCACGGCGTCTATGCGGGTGCCCAGCCGGGCGGCGAGATCGTCCATCCGGGACCGGTCGTCGGGGCCGCGCAGGTCGACAAGGGCCGCCAGGACGTAATGGCCCCTGGGGCGGACGGCGTGCAATGCCTCGATGGTGTTCAGGACCGTCCGGCCTGTGGAGAGTTCGTCGTCCACCAGCACCACGGGCACGTCACGGTCGAACGCGGCAGAGTCGGCGGGCAGCAGCAGATGGCTCGTGGCGTGGCTGTGCTCCTCCTCGAACCCCCCGTACATCGCGAAACCCGCTACCGGACGCCGTGTGGAGTGCAGGTAGTAGGCGCCGCCCAGGGCATCCGCGACCGAGTGCCCCAGGGCCGTGGCCGTCTCCGCATACCCCAGGACGACGGCTTCCACGGGAACCTGCGGTGCACGCAAGAGATCGCGCAGCCCGGCAGCCGTTCCCGGCACGCCCCGCAAAGCATCGGCCAGCAGAGCCCCAGGCCGGGACGGCTTCTCACCGCGCAGGCGCGCGCGCACCAGCTCCCCCAGCAGCAACCCCGACCCGTACACCAGCCGCGGGTCGGTCGGGACGTGCTTGCCCAGGACGGCGGAGACCAGCAGGTGCGCCCGGCGCGGATTGCGCCGCACGGCCAGCCCGACGAGATCCGTGAGGCCGACGCCCACCGGACGCGAGCCGTCCGTGAGCCGGACCCCGAGGCGCGACGCCACCCAGGAACCCCGCCAGCCCGAACCCGGCC
>NZ_SMKK01000150.1 GCF_004348425.1 Actinomadura sp. 7K507 | reverse complement strand
GGGAGGGCGGTGCCGGGGTGGTCAGGACGTCGATGTGGTCGCCGGGGCGGACGAGGCGCACGGCGTCGGCGTCGGCTATGCGGATCGGGGTGGCCACCCTGTCCGGGCCGTAGCCGCTGAGGAGCCCGTCGCCGATCACGCGGGTGTCGGTGAGCGGTTCGCCTTGGCGCATGGGAGTGGCCAGGACGCGGCCGTCGGCCGAGCGGAGGGTACCGGAGGGGACGGTGCCCGGCGGCAGGTTCACGTGGCGCACGTCGGACCGGCTGAGGGTCGCTCCGGCGGGAAGGTCGCGCGCGGCGGCGAGGACGCGGACGGGCGGCGGCGGGCCGGGCCGCAGCGCCAGCAGGGCGAGGCCGGCGGCGGCCGCGGCGAGCAGGGCCGCCAGCGGCCGCCGCAGCCGTGCTAAACGGGCGTTCACGGCAGGTCCAAGGGGAGCTTCATGCCGTCCAGGGCGTTCGGGCAGGGGCAGTCGCGTTCGGCGGGCAGCGTTTTGACGACGTCGGCGACGAGGTCGCGGAGACGGTCGATGTTCTCACCGAAGACGCGGAGGACCTCCTCCATGGTGACGCCCTCGCCTTCCTCGATCCCGGCGTCCAGGTCGGTGACGAGGCACAGGGAGGTGTAGCAGAGCGCGAGTTCGCGGGCGAGGACGGCTTCGGGGTGGCCGGTCATCCCGATCAGCGTCCAGCCCTGGGACGCGAACCACTGCGACTCCGCCCGGGTGGAGAAGCGGGGGCCCTCGATGACGACGAGGGTGCCGCGGTCGGCGGGGTCCCACCCGGCCGTCCGCGCGGACTCCACGGCGGCGTGGCGGCCCGCCGGGCAGTACGGGTCGGAGAACGACACGTGGACGGCGGCGCCGTGCTCGTAGTAGCTCTGCTCGCGTCCGGACGTGCGGTCGGCGAGCTGGTCGGGGATGGCGAGCGTGCCGGGACCGTGGTCGGGGGTGAGGGAGCCGACCGCGCTCGGCGCCAGGACCTGCCGGACGCCGAGCGAGCGCAGCGCCCACATGTTGGCCCGGTAGGGGATCTTGTGCGGTGGGAAGCGGTGGTCGCGGCCGTGCCGGGGAACGAACGCGACGCGGCGGCCCGCCAGCTCCCCGATCGCGATGGGGTCGCTCGGAGGGCCGTACGGGGTCTCGACCCGCACCTCCTCGACGTCGTGGAGGAACGAGTAGAAGCCGGACCCGCCGATGACCCCGATCTCGGCGGACGGCAGCGCGGCTGCGGGCCGCTCGGCGGCTGGCCGGGCGGCGGAAGGCTGGGCGGCGGAAGGCTGGGCGGGGGAAGGCTGAGTGGACATGGCGCCGACATTAGCCACCCCGCTCCGCCGCCCGGGAGACCGTCCGCCGATTGTGGATAACTCCACGACCGGGAGAAGGGGCCCGGCCGGAGCCGGACCCCTCCCCTTCCCCTGCCCGGCCGGAGCCGGGGTCTTCGCGGGCGTCAGCCGACCGGCGCCGGCACCTTGGGCGGCGGCTCGGCGACCGGTTCCCGCTTGGCGAGGCGGCTCGGCGCCCAGATCCGCGGGCCGATGTCGTGCGCCAGGGCCGGAAGCAGCAGGGACCGGACGATGAACGTGTCGAGCAGCACCCCGAACGCGACCGCGAAGCCCATCTCCACCATGAACACCAGCGGCAGCGTGACCATGGAGGCGAACGTGGCCGCCAGGACCAGGCCCGCCGAGGTGATCACACCCCCGGTGACGGTGAGCCCGCGCTGGATGCCGCGGCGGGTGCCGAGCCGCTGCGACTCCTCCCGGACGCGGTGCATCAGGAAGATGTTGTAGTCGACCCCCAGCGCGACCAGGAAGATGAAGGCCAGCAGCGGGAAGGCGGCGTCGGTGCCCTCGAAGCCGAAGCCGTGCTCGAAGATCACCGCGCAGGCGCCGAGCGAGGCCAGGAACGACAGCACCACCGTGCCGATCATTAGCAGCGGCGCGACGACGGCGCGCAGCAGCGCGATGAGGATCAGGAACACCACGCCCAGCACGATCGGGATGATCACGAGGTTGTCGCGGGCGGACGCGTCGTTGGTGTCCAGCACCGTCGCGGTGGTGCCGCCGACCTTGGCGTTCGCGGAGGGGACGTCGTGCGCGGCGGCCCGCAGCCGCTCGATGGTCGCGCGCGCGGCCTCACTGTCGGCCGGGTCCTTCAGCGTCGCCTCGTACTTGACCAGGCCGTTCGCCGTCACCGGCTGGCCGAGTTCCGCGATACCGGGCGTGCCGCGGACGGCCTCGGCGATCTGGCCGGACGCCGCCGCCGAGCCGATGACGACGGCCGGGGAGCCGGACCCGTCCGCGTAGTGCCGGGCGACGACCTCCGCGCCCGCGACCGAGTCGGGACGTTCGGTGAACTGCCCGGCGTCCGAGAGGCCGTCGGCCTTCAGCGTGCCCAGGCCGAGTGTGAGGACGACCAGGCCGAGCGAGGCGGCGGCCCAGAGCGCGCGCGGGCGCCTGCTGACCAGAGCGGCCACCCGGCTCCAGATGCCGTGCTCGGCCTCGTACGCCTCCGGCTCCAGGTACTTGGCGTCGTACCGGGGGATCAGCGGCCAGAACAGCCAGCGTCCGCAGATGACGAGGAGGGCCGGCAGCAGGGTGGTCATGGCGGCGAGGGCCATGAGGACGCCCGCGGCGGCCACGGGTCCCATGCCGGCGGTGGAGTTCATCTCGGCGAGCAGCAGGCACAGCAGCCCGGCCGCGACGGTGGCGGCGGACGCGATGATGGCGGGCGCGGCGCGGTGCAGCGCGTAGGCCATGGCCTCGTGCCGGTCCTCGTGCCGGTGCAGTTCCTCCCGGTAGCGGGCGACGAGCAGCAGTGCGTAGTCGGTGGCGACACCGAAGACGAGGACGGTCAGGATTCCCGCGCTCTGGCCGTTGACGGTGAGGTCGCCGTACTTGGCCAGCAGATACACCATCGACTGGGAGAGCCCCAGTGCGAAGAGCGCGCTCAGTACCGGAACGAACCACAGCATCGGGCTCCGGTAGATGATGAGCAGCAGGACGATGACGACGGAGCCGGCGGCCAGGAGCAGGAACCCGTCGAGGCTCTCGAACACCTCGAACATGTCGGCGCCCTGGCCGGCGGGGCCGGTGACGTGTGCGGTGAGTCCGGGCGGCCCGCGCTCGGAGAGGTCGCGCGCTTCGTTGACCGCGCCGGTCACGTCCTCCTCGGTGAGGGGGACCAGGGTTTGCAGTGCCTTGCCGTCCTCGGACGGGATCGGTCCCTGCACCTTCTGTGCGCCGGGCAGTTTCTGCAATGCGGAGACGTCCGAGGCGGCCTTGGCGCGGTCCTCGGCGGTGATACCGCCGGAGCGTTCGTAGACGACGACCGCGAGCATCGTCTCTTCCGAGCGGAACTGCTCGTCCATCTCGACGACCTGGGTGGATTCGGCGCCGGCGGGGAGCCAGGCCGCCGCGTCGTTCTCCTCGACGTCGCCGAGCTTGCCGGCCAGCGGCCCGAGGGCGACCAGCAGGACGACCCACACGGCGAGGACGGCCCATTTGGTGCGCCTGCCGGCGATCAGTCCGGCCAGGCGGTGGGCCCATGTCCTGGGGGGAGCCGGGCTCTGTGCGCTCATGGTTCCTCTCCTGTGCACTCCGAAGACGAGATATATCGCGTGTCCATAGAACGTCTCTATAGGCGAGACGAAAGTCAAGTACTATCGCGAAATCCCTGGGTCTCCTGCTCCATCACTCAGGCGCAAGGAGACTTTCTGGAACGAGGAGATCCGCCCTGCCGGGGCGTCTCTCAACCCCTCAATCGTCGCTCGGGGGTCCGCGCGGCGCCTCCGGCGTCAGGCGGGACCTGACCTACTTCATCCGCGGCAAGCGCACATTTCCAACTACGTCTTGAGATGTAGGAACCGCTTGGAAGACCGGCCCGAGAGGCGGAGGCCGCCGCAAGGCGAAGGGCACTTGCGCAGGACTCCGCGCCGTCCGGACGTGGTGGTCCTCGGCGCGGGTCTGGGCATGCCAAAACCGGGGGAGCCGCGAGCCTGACTAAGGCAGGGCGAATCCCCCGGTCGGCCGACGTGGGCCGGAAGAGCTCCTAGGAGAGGTCAGGCGACCTTTTCGGAGGAGGAAGAGGAGGAGGACGTCTTGCTGGAGGACGACGAGGAGTCGCCGCCAGACGACGACGAAGAGGAAGACGAGGACGACGACGAAGACGCGTCCGACTTCGAGGAGTCAGACGAGCCGGACGAGCTGGACGAGTCGCCGTTCGACGAGGAGGACTCGCTGGACGAGGAGCTCGCGCCCGCGGTCTTGCCTGAGCCGCGGCTGTCGGTGCGGTAGAAGCCCGACCCCTTGAAGATGATCCCCGCCGCGGAGAAGACCTTGCGGAGCTTTCCGGTGCATGCCGGGCACTCGGTCAGCGCGTCGTCGCTGAACTTCTGCACGACCTCCAGAGGCTCGGCGCACTCGGTGCAAACGTACTGATACGTCGGCACGGTTCCTCCTCGCTGACTCAGCCCGGCCGAGCCGGACTGGCACTCACTTTGAACGACTGCTAATGGTACCCGGAGAGTGAACACGATTCGCCCCGCGGTCTGTTCCCCGGCCGGCCGGAGTCCGGCAGACCGGGGAACGGCCTGGTCACGGGACGGACGATCAGGTGCCGGTTTCGCCGAACCAGCCGGCCAGCCTGCCCCTTCGGCTGACCGCGCGCAACCGGCGTTCCGCGTCGTTCCGCACGGCGTCGGTGGTCACCACCAAGAGAGTGTCACCCGCCTGCAGAGGCGTGGTGGGTTCCGGGACGAAGCTGGACCCGTTCCGCACGACGAGCGTGACGGACGCCCCGGGCGGCAGCCGCAACTCGAAGATCTCCACGCCGTTCAGCATGGAGTCGGGCGGGATCCGGACCTCCAGCAGGTCGGCGTGCAGTTCCTCCAGCGGCGCGGCCTCCACGTCCAGTTCCCGCGTCTGCTCGTCGCTCTCCAGCCGGCACAGGCGGGCCGCCAGCGGCAGCGTGGGGCCCTGGAGCAGCGTGAAGATCACGACGATGGTGAAGACGATCGAGAACATCCGGTCGGATCCCTCGACCTCGTGCACCATCGGGATGGTCGCGAGGACGATCGGGACGGCGCCGCGCAGCCCGGCCCAGGACGCGAACATCTTCTCGCCCCACGACATCTTGAAGCCGATCGTGGACAGCGCGATCGACACGGGGCGCGCGATCAGCAGCAGCACGAACCCGATGAGGAGCGCGGGCACGATCTGATCGGGCAGGTCGCCGGGGGAGGCGAGCAGGCCCAGCATCACGAACACCCCGATCTGGGCCAGCCAGGCGATGCCTTCGGCGAAGCTGCGGGTGGCGGGCCGGTGCGGCAGCCGGGCGTTGCCGAGGACGACGGCGCCGACGTACACGGCGAGGAACCCGCTGGCGTGAAGCAGCGACGCCGCGCTGTAGGCGGTGACGGCCAGCGACAGCACCGCGATGGGGTAGAGGCCGGAGGCGGGCAGGGCGAGCCGGCGCAGGCCCTGCGCGCCGAGCCAGCCGATGGCGATGCCGACGACGGCGCCCGCGACCAGCTCGTACACCATCAGCCCGAGCAGCTGGGGGATGTTCGGGGCGGTGGTGTGGGTGCTGAGCGTGATCACGATGATCACGACCGGTGCGTCGTTGAAGCCGGATTCGGCCTCCAGCATCCCGCTCAGCCGGGACGGCAGCGGCAGCCGCCGCAGCACCGAGAACACGGCGGCCGCGTCGGTCGGGGCGAGCACGGCGCCGAGCAGGAACGCGAGCCGCCAGTCCATGTCGATCAGCCACATGGCGGACAGCGCCACCACGACGATGCTGATCAGCGTGCCGACCGTGGACACCATGATCGCGGCGGGCACCGTGGGCCGTACGTGCCGCCAGTTGGTGGTGACGCCGCCTTCGGCGAGGATCAGGACGAGGGCGGCGAAGCCCAGCGTGTGGGCGAGTTCGACGTCGTCGAAGTTGATGTGGAGGGGGCCGCCCTCGCCGATGAACAGACCGAGGCCCATGTACGCCAGCAGCGACGGCAGGCCCAGCCGGTGGGACAGCCGGACCGCGATGATGGCGCTGAGTACGAGCGTGGCCCCGAGGAGTAGCCAGATGTCGAGATGCACATCCCACCCTTCGGGGTCGTCAAAGTTGATCGTTTAGGAATCCTACAGATTCACGAGCCGATCGCACATTTGCGGTTGAGGGATGGCTTGCCCGGAAGGCCCGTTATCGCCGTCTGACGTGCGCGCTTACCCCGTTGACCACATTCTGCACATCACGCCCCTGGACGGCCGCGGTGACGTTGTCGCGCACGAGCGACACGAGGTTCAGCTGTGACTGGATGGACGCGCCCGCCGTATGCGGGGACAGCAGCACGTCCTCATGGGAACGGAGCGGATGGTCCTCTGGAAGGGGTTCCTCGTCGAACACGTCTAGGGCCGCACCGGCCAACTGTCCTGACTCCAGAGCGGCGACGATGGCGTCGTCAGGCGCGATGCCCCCGCGCGCCACGTTCACCAGCAGCGCGTTGCCCGGCAGCAGGGCGAGACGTTCCGGGCCGATCAGCCCCCTGGTGTCGTCGGTCAGCGGCAGAGCGAGGACGAGGATGTCCGACGTGGCCAGCAGATCGTCCAGCTCCCTGTACGTGGCCGCCGCCTCGGGACGCCGCCGCCTCGTCCAGTAGGAGACGGCGCAGCCGAGCGCCGCGAACAGCCTCGCGGCCTCCGCGCCGATCGCGCCGAACCCGACGATCCCGACGCGCTGTGTGTGGATCTCCCGCGGCCGCCGGGCGATCACGTCCAGTTGCGGCCACCCGCCCGCCCGGACGCCCCGGTCCGCCAGGGCGAGGTGGCGGCACAGCGCGAACGACGCGCCCACCGCCCACTCGGCGACCCCGCGCGCGTTGAAGCCCGCCGCGTTCGCCACCGGCACACCCGCCGCCGTCAGCGCGGCGACGTCGATGCTGTCCGTCCCGACGGCGGGCATCTGGACGAACGACAGGCGCGGCGCGGCCGCCACGGCCACGGCGTCCAGTGCCAGCAGCCCGCTGAAGTCGCCGATCACGATGTCGGCGCCGGCGGCCGCGTCGATCAGCGCGCTACGCTCCCTGACCTGCGGGAACACGACCTCCGCGGTCTCTCCGAGCGGATCGAACAGGCGCCGGACGACGTCCTCCGCGATCGGGGGCAGGGACAGGATCCGCCACGGCGCCGTCATCTCGAACCTCCCGCTCGACCCTCCACGTGACCGCCACCCCCGCGATCATGCCCCAACTCTAGATGAGCTGCCCGGACGTCCCACGTGCTCGCAGCCGCCCGCTCCACCCGCCGCCCCGCCCCGCCGAAGCGAACGGCCACGACGGTGCGGCGGGAGGTCAGGTGCGGCGGGAGGTCAGGTGAGGCGGAGGAGGCCGTCGGACGGGGTGGCGACGGCGCGGACGCGCTGGTCGTGGGGTTCGGCCGGGACGGTCTGCAGGAGCTCCGGGTCGTACAGCAGCGCCACGGTCAGGATCGCCGGGCCGACCCGGGCGAGCGCCCGGTCGTAGGAGCCGCCGCCGCGCCCGAGGCGGACGCCCGTCCGGTCGACGGCGAGCGCCGGGGCGAGGACGACGTCCGCGCTGGCCACCGCGCCGGGACCGCGCGGCGGCTCGGACGGCTCCGGGCACCCGCGCGCCCCGGGAACGAGGGAGTCCGGACCCTCGTAGGACGCCCAGTCCAGATCGCCGTCCGGGAGCAGGCGGGGGAGCAGCACGTACGTCCCGCGCTTCCACAGCGCGAACAGCAGCGACCGCGTGTCCGGCTCGGTATCGATCGAGACGTATGCGGCGATGGTCCCCGCCATCTCGACCTCCGGGACCGAAAGCAGCGCGTCGCGGATGGATCTCGCGGCCGACGCGCGGTCGTCCGGCGGCATCGCCGCACGTCTGCCGAGCACTTCCGCCCGTAGGTCGTTCTTCGAAACGATGTCCTGCACGCTGCCGTCCTCGTGGGTGGCTAGGGTCTGTACATGGCCGACACTGCACCTGTGCTCAAGGCGGTCGTCCCGGCGGCCGGCCTCGGTACCCGATTCTTGCCCGCCACCAAGGCGACACCCAAGGAAATGCTGCCCGTCGTCGACAAACCGGCGATCCAGTACGTCGTCGAGGAGGCGGTCGACGCCGGCCTCAGCGACGTCCTGATGGTCACCGGCCGCAGCAAGCGGTCCATCGAGGACCATTTCGACCGGGCGTACGAGCTGGAGGAGGCGCTGCGCGCCAAGGGCGACGACGAGCGCCTGAACGCCGTCCATGAGTCCAGTGACCTGGCCATCATGCACTACGTGCGGCAGGGCGAGCCGCGCGGGCTCGGGCACGCGGTGCACTGCGCCCGCCAGCACGTCGGGGACGAGCCGTTCGCGGTGCTGCTCGGCGACGACATGATCGACGCGCGGGACAAGCTGCTGCACCGCATGATCGAGGTGCGCAACCGCTACGGCGGCAGCGTGATCGCGCTGATGGAGGTCGAGCCCGACCAGGTGTCGGCGTACGGGTGCGCGGCCATCGAGGCGACGGACGAGGACGACGTCGTCCGGATCTCCGACCTCGTCGAGAAGCCCTCCGCCGAGGAGGCGCCCAGCAACTGGATCATCATCGGCCGCTACATCTGCGACCCCGCGGTGTTCGACGTCCTGGAGAAGACCCCGCCCGGGCGCGGCGGCGAGATCCAGCTGACCGACGCGCTGCGCACCCTCGCCGACACGCCCGCCGGCCAGGGCGGCGGCGTCTACGGGGTCAAGTTCCGGGGACGCCGCTACGACACGGGCAACAAGCTCGAATACCTGCGGACGGTCGTCCAGTTCGCCGCGGAACGTCCCGACCTGGCGCCGGAGTTCATGCCGTGGCTGCGCGAGTTCGTGCGCGAGCACGACGCATCCAACGGCGTGGGCGGCTCCGGACGCCCGTGACGACAGGCCAGACTGGGCCCGTGGGCATGAGATCGGTTGACGAGCATCTGACGGAGATCCTCGGCGGCGTCGCGGCGCTGCCGCCGCTCGACCTGGCGCTGCTGGAGGCGCACGGGACGGTGCTCGCCGAGCCCGTCACCGCGCCGGTACCGCTGCCGCCGTTCGACAACTCCGCGATGGACGGCTACGCGGTCGTCGCGGCCGACATCGCGGCGGCCACCGAGGCGGACCCCGTCGTGCTGCCCGTCGTCGGCGACATCGTCGCGGGCGATTCCGGCGTCTCGGCGATCCGGCCGGGGCTGACCGCCCGGATCATGACGGGCGCGCCGGTCCCGGCCGGCGCCGACGCGGTGATCCCGGTCGAGTGGACCGACGGCGGCAACGCCAACGTCCGGGTCTCGCGCGCCGCGCCCGCGGGCAACTACATCCGCCGCGCCGGCGAGGACGTCGTCGCCGGCCAGGTCGTCGTGGACGCGGGCACGCGGCTCGGCGCCCCGCAGATCGGCATGATCGCCGCGGTGGGGCGGTCCCGGGTGACGGTGCGGCCGAAACCCCGCGTCGTGGTCGTCGCCACAGGAGACGAACTGCGCGAGCCCGGCTCCCCGCTGGGGCACGGCCAGATCTGGGAGTCCAACGCCTACATGCTCACCGCCGCCGTCGCCGAAGCGGGCGGAACGGGTTTCCGCCAGGCCACCGTGGAGGACGAGCCCGGCAAGGTCCTGGAAATGTTCGAAGACCAGCTCGTTCGTGCGGACGCCATCGTCACCACCGGCGGCGTTTCCATGGGCACCAAGGACGTTGTCAAGGAAGTACTGGCGGGCACCGGGACGGTGGGCTTCCACAAGGTGCGCATGCGTCCCGGTAAGCCTCAAGGGTTCGGCCTCCTCGAAGGCACGCCGGTCTTCACTCTCCCCGGCAACCCTGTAAGCGCGTACGTCTCGTTCCAGGTCTTCGTGCGTCCCGCCCTGCGCGCCATGCAGGGACTGGACTCCGACCCACTGCCCACGGTGAGCGCCGTCCTCGCCAACGACGTCAAGTCACCCGCGGGGCTCCGCCACTTCATGCGCGGCAAACTGTCGTTCGACCGAGGTGCCTACACCGTCACCGCGGCGGAGGTGCAGGGCTCGCACCAACTCGGCTCCCTGGCGTCCGCGAACGCGCTCATCGAGCTTCCAGAGGACGTCGAGTTCCTCCCCGCCGGTTCCCACGTCGATGTCATGAGGTTGCCGTCTTGAGTGCCACGGGCTCCGAATTCACCCACCTGGACGACGCGGGAACGGCCCGCATGGTCGACGTGTCGTCCAAGAACGTCTCTGCCCGCACCGCGACGGCCACAGGCTTCGTCCACCTCTCGCCCGAATGCGTCGCCCTTCTGCGCGCGGGTGACATCCCCAAGGGCGACGCCCTGTCCGTCGCCCGCATCGCGGGGATCATGGGGGCCAAGCGCGTCCCCGACCTCGTCCCCCTGTGCCACCCCATCGCGCTGCACGGCGTCACGGTCGACCTGGAGATCCGGGACGAGGGCGTGGCGATCACCGCGGTCACCCGCACCGCCGACCGCACGGGCGTGGAGATGGAGGCACTGACGTCCGTCAGCGTCGCCGCGCTCGCCCTGGTCGACATGGTCAAGGCCGTCGACCCCGCCGCCGTGATCAGCGACGTGCGGGTCGAGGAGAAGACCGGCGGCAAGACGGGCGAGTGGCGCCGATGATCAGGACGATGGCGGTCACCGTCTCGAACCGCGCGGCCGCGGGCGTCTACCCGGACAGGTCCGGCCCCGTCCTCGTCGAGATGCTCGAGGACCTCGGCTGCCAGGTGGACGGCCCGGTGGTCGTCCCCGACGGCGAACCGGTCGCCGTCGTCCTGCGGGACGCCGTGGCCACCGGCTACGACGCCGTCGTCACGTCCGGCGGCACGGGCCTCACCCCGACCGACCAGACCCCCGAGATGACCCGCCAGGTCATCGAATGGGAGATCCCGGGCATCGCCGAGGCAATCAGGCTGGAGGGGCGCGAGAAGGTGCCCGCCGCGATCCTGTCCCGCGGCCTCGCGGGCGTCGCAGGCCGCACGCTGATCGTCAACCTGCCCGGATCCACGGGCGGCGTCCGCGACGGCATGACCGTCCTCGGCGGCGTCCTCGCCCACGCCATCGACCAGATCCGAGGCGGCGACCACCCCCGCGGTTGATGTCGCCGGCGGCCGGTTCCTGCGACAACGGCCCTGGAACGTCTCGCCTGCCCGTTTTCTCGGCGACAATTGATGGCGTCCGGACGTCCGACCAGGGAATCATGGAATCGTGGAACGTTTGCGGGGATGGCCCGCCACGCTGACCGAAGGACCGGTCGGGCTGCGCCCGTTACGGCATCGCGACTCCGCCGTCTGGCGTGACCTGCGGGTACGCAACGCCGACTGGCTCCGCCCCTGGGAGCCCACGAACCCCGAGACCCCGCTGTTCCGCAGCGGCCTCGGACCGTACCTCAGCATGATCCACACCATGCGCCGCGAGGCCCGCCACGGCCTCGCCCTCCCCTGGGCCGTCACCTACCAGAACGAATTCGCCGGGCAGCTCACCATCGGCGCCATCGTCTGGGGCTCGGCCCGTTCCGCCCAGATCGGCTACTGGGTCGACAAGCAGGTCGCCGGCCGCGGCGTCATTCCCACCGCCGTCGCCCTCGCCGTCGACCACTGTTTCTTCACCGTGGGCCTCCACCGCCTGGAAGCCAATATCCGCCCGGAGAACACGGCGAGCCGCCGCGTCGTCGAAAAGCTCGGATTCCGGGAAGAGGGAATTCGCCGCCGCCATCTGCACATCGACGGAGCCTGGCGCGACCACATCTGCTACGCCCTGACCGTCGAGGACGTGCCCGGTGGCCTGCGCGCACGCTGGCTGGCCGACCGCAAACAGGCATTTCCCCGCCGCACTTGAGGCCGCCGCGCTTTTCCCGCCGTAAGAATCCTGCGATCGAGAAGCCTTGGCAAACGGAGAGTAACGGCGAACTCGATCTCGCGACACACCGCCCCTTATGCTCGTCAACCTCTGACACCCCCTCGTACCGTGCGGGGCGTGACCCTGCTCCCAATGCACGTTCGCGCGCCGAAAGTCGGCCCGCCAGTCGAGCGTGCCCTGGGACGGTGGGGCCAGTGAGCAGCGCCGTGCTTTACCTCGCCATCGTCGCCGTCTGGGCCGTCGTCCTGGTGCCCATGTGGCTGCGCCGCGACACCGAGGCGACCGGATTCACCCGCCTCCTCCACAAACGCTCCGACGAGCCCCTCGTCGAGGAAGAGGCCGAGGAGCCCGTGGAGGCCCAGGAGCCCGAGGAGATCCCGGAGCCCCGTCCGCACCGCCCGTCGAGCCGCGCCACCGTCATCGCCCGGCGCCGCCGCCGCACCACGGGCCTCACCACCCTGGTCCTCACCGCCGCGGCCGTCGTCGCGTCCGGTTTCGCGCCCTGGTGGGTCACCGCGCCCCCGGTCCTCCTCCTGGCCGGCCACCTGGCCCTGCTCCGCGTCGCCGTCGGCATGGACACCGCCCGCCGCCAGGCCGCCGCCCAGGCCCGCGCCCACGCCCGCGCCAGGGCCCGCGAGGCCCTCCACACCGCCGAGAACGCGGTGGTCATCGAACTCCCCACCCCCGAGGAGGTCTTCGACCAGTACGCCGCCGACCGCCGCGCCGTCGGCGAATAACCGGTGCGCGAGCACCCCCCGGGGTTTGCTAACCTTACGGAGTCCTCGGGGCTGTGGCGCAGTCCGGTAGCGCACCTCGTTCGCATCGAGGGGGTCAGGGGTTCAAATCCCCTCAGCTCCACAAGGAATACCCAGGGCAGGGCCTGTTCGGAGGAGACTTCGGGCAGGCCCCTGATCGTTTGTCATCGAGAGGTCATCAGTGCCGGGCGCCGGCCGCAGCCTTTCGGATCACCACCCCACCACGATCTCTGGGACAGTGCCGCACGGAGCCCGGCCGCCTTCCCGAGCGGGTTCGCTGCCGCTGATCCGGACGACGGCCTGCCCACCCTCCGGATGGCCTGGTGCCGTGTCGCGGGGGCACCGCGCTGCTTGGTCAACGCCCCACTGTCTCTCCTCGCGGAAATGCCTTGCGGTAGGTGCTCGGGGACACTCCGACGTGCTTGAGGAAATGGTGACGCACGTTGTTGGCCGTGCCGAGGCCGGTCAGCTCTCCGATCTTCTCGATCGGGAGGGCCGTCGATTCCAGCAGTTCCCGAGCTCGTGCCAGTCGCTGAGTGAGGAGCCACTGCAGGGGTGTCGTCCCGGTGGTGGCCTGGAGGCGCCGGTAGAACGTGCGCGGACTCATGGCGGCCCGCTCGGCCAGATCCTCGACGGTGAGCGGGCGTTCCAGGCTGGCCCTGGCCCATTCCAGGACGGGGCCCAGTCCCTCGTCATCGGTGCTGGGGACGGGCAGCTCGATGAACTGCGCCTGGCCGCCAGCGCGGTGCGCGGGAACCACCATCCGGCGGGCCAGCTGGTTGGCCACGTGCGAGCCGTGGTCGCGGCGCACCAGGTGCAGGCACAGGTCGAGGCCGGCGGTCAGTCCTGCGCTGGTGAGCACGTCACCTTCGTCCACGTACAGCACCGAGTCGTCGACATGGACCTTCGGGTAGCGCTTGGCGAGCTGGGCGGTGTGCATCCAGTGTGCCGTCGCGCGGCGTCCGTCCAGGATTCCGGCCTCGGCGAGCGCGAACGCGCCCGTGCATAGGGAGACCATGCGTGCACCGGCGTCATGGGCGTGGCGCAACGCGTTGATCAGGACCGGCGGCAGCGGCTCTCCATCCTCGACGCAGGCGTCCGGGACCGAGGGGACGATGACGGTGTCCGCGCCGGCGAGGTCGTCCAGCCCGTGGCGGGTGCGAAGCGTGAGGCCGGTGGATGTGGTCACCGCGTCCGGCGTACCGGCGCCGTCCCCGCACAGCCGCAGGTCGTACCAGGGATCGGCGAGGTCGGCCTGTGCGTTGCCGAACACGGTGCAGGGGATGCTCAGCTCGTAGAGGTCCCAGGACGGGGTCAGGATCTCGTCGGCCACGACAACAGCGACTGTGGGGGCGCTCACTCCTGGAGTATGGCAGGAATTTGGTGATGGCCGTCGCCAGCGTCACTGTTGCCGCGCGGTGTGCGCTGCGAGCGTCGTCCTGTACGCGAATCGACCGCCATCCTGCGGATATACAGGGGGAATGACATGACTTCCGACTCCCAGGCCGTGACCGTCCTCGGACTCGGCTCGATGGGCTCAGCTCTGGCTGCCACGCTGCTGGAACAGGGCCACCCGACCACCGTGTGGAACCGCTCGCCGGACAAGGCGAAGCCGCTGGTGGACAAGGGCGCCCGGCTGGCGGCGACGGTCGAGGAGGCGGTCGTGGCCAGCCGGTTCACCATCGCATGCGTCCTCGACTACGCGGCCCTGCACGCCGTCCTGGACCCGGTCTCCGATGCCCTCAAGGGCCGGACCTTGGTCAACCTGACATCGGGCGCGCCGGAGCAGGTGCTGGAGGCGGTGGCGTGGGCCCGGTCCCACGGGGCCGAGTACCTTGACGGCGCGATCATGACCACCCCGCCGGGTGTCGGCAGTTCCGAGGTGATGTTCCTTTACAGCGGCTCGCCGGCCGTCTTCGAGGACCACCGCCCGGTCCTGGCCTCGCTGGGCGACCCGCTCTACCTGGGCGAGGAACCCGTCCTTGCATCCCTGTACGACGCCGCGCTCCTCGGCTTGATGTGGTCCACCATGACCGGTTGGTTGCACGGCACCGCGCTGGTCGGCGCGGAGGGCACCACGGCGAACGCGTTCACCCCGATCGCGATCCGCTGGCTGGGCACGGTCAACCGGTTCCTGACGACGTACGCGCCGCAGGTGGACGCGGGGCGTTACCCAGGTGACGACGCGACGGTCGACGTGCAGATCGCCGCCATCGACCACCTCATCCACGCCGCCGCGGCCCGGGGCATCGACAATTCCCTGCCCGAACTGCTGAAGGACCTCATGGAACGGACCAAAGCCGCAGGTCACGGATCGGACAGCTACGCCAGCGTCGCCGAAGTCCTGAAGAGTGACGCGGGCGGCCGGTGAGCACGACGCCGAACCGCACCGGGTTCTCGGCTCGGCGCGACCGCGGCGCCGGGATCGCCGCCTGCTGCGGAGTCCGTCATGGGAGCCGTCGCCGGGCCCCGCTCCCGGCCCCGCCGGTCGGTCTCGTCCGGTGGCCCCGGTAGGTCGGGCATGCGGGGGTGTCGGCCGTTCGTCGGACTGCTGCGGGACGAAACCGGGTGTGGCTCGCGTGCCCGCCGAAGTATGGTTTCGCGATGATCGAATCGGTGGGGTTCGACGGGGCTGTCGAGGTGGGTGTCGCCGCGTTCTGCGCGGGTGCGGAGCCGCCCGGCGACGGGGACGTGTGGGAGCGGCTGACCGGGGCCGGTGTCGAGCCGTGGCTCGCGGAGCGGCTGCTGGCCTTCCTGCCGATGGCGTTCGCGGGGCGGTTGCTGCCGGACGTCGCGTTCGCGGACGGGCGGGCGGCCGCGTGGCCCTGTCGGCCGAGCCGGTGTTCGTGGCCGCGCTGGCCCGCGCGCAGCAGGCCGATCGCGGCGAGATCGAACGGATCGCGTTGCGCAGCAGCGAGTTCAAACGCGGTCGACAACGCGCTCAAAGCCGGGTCGAACCTGTCGGACCTGTCCACCCCGCTCCGCCCGGCATGGTGATGGCCCAGGTCGGCTTCGCCGTGTCACACCCGGCGCTGGCCGGCCGGAGGCTGGTCGAGAGTTTCGCCGGGCCCGGCCGCACGTGGCGTGAGGCGATCATGGGGGCGGTGCACAAGTTCGAGCGCGGCTCGCTGCATCCCATCGTGGACGGCCTGCTGCGTCCCGGTACCGCCCCCGACCAGGTGGAACGGGAGCGGTACGAGCACCCGGGCGGAGCGTTCGAGCTGGTTCTGGAGGCTCAGCTCGTCCTGTTCACCGACCGCCCGGTGCAGGGCGCCGGACCGCTGCTCGACCACCTCCTCGCGGCGCTTCGCCCGGAGACGCTCCCGCGGAAGGTGCACGGTCTGCGCGTCTTCCTCGCCTACGAGGACGGCGGGCTGCAGACCAACGAAGTGCTCCTGAACTCCGAGAAGTGGCCCGCGGGGGAAGCGGTGACCGCGCAAAGCCCGGCACCTCTGCCCGACGGAAGCGTCGCGATCCGCCTCTTCGGCCTGCTCGTACCGGCCGAGCCCCCGGGGACGTTCCGGTGACCGCCCACCGGCGTGCCGTCACCGAGGATCAACGAGCCGACGCCCTGCTGATCTGGAACCACCACTTGGTGGGGCACCGGCTCCGGCCCTGCTCGGCGGCGATCGCGCTGGGCAGTCATGACCTCGGGGTCGCCACGTATGCGAGCGAGCTTTATCACGCGGGACTGTTCCCCGTCCTGGTGCTCTCCGGCGGCAACAGCCCCACCACCAAGGACGTGTTCCCGCGCGGGGAGGCGGTGCATTTCGCCGAGCACGCCATGGAGCTCGGCGTCCCGGAATCCGCGATCATTCTCGAGCCGCACGCGGCTAACACCGGTCAGAACATCGGCTACTCGCGGGCGGCCCTCGCCGAGGCCGGCGTCGAGGTCACCTCGCTGCTGCTGATCTCCAAGCCCTATATGGAGCGCCGGTCGTTCGCCACCGCCCGCAGACTCTGGCCCGAGGCCGACCTGGTGTGCGCATCCAAGCCGCAGTCGTTCGACGAGTACCTCAAGTCGATCGGGGACGAGGGTTTCGTCATCGACATGATCGTCGGCGACCTGCAACGGGTGATCGAATACCCCGCGCGGGGGTTCGCCGTAGCCCAGGACGTCCCCGCTGACGTCCAGGCCGCCTACAGGCGCCTGCTCGCCGCCGGGTTCGACAAGCACCTCGCGCGATAGCCCGCAGCACCCGATCGTTCACCCCAGGGGGCTTCGATGCCCTAGTCCGACGCCTCCTTCATCGCATGGACGCACTCCTCGAACGATGAACTCGCGCGGGGCGGTCTATTGTGTCAGCGATCACTGGCTTGGTTGAATGCGGGCGAGCCGTCATCGCCAACCCCCGGGAGCCCGGCATGAGACCGTCCCTCGCCCTCCGGATCGCCGCTGTAGGGATCGTCGGCGCCGGCCTGGTCGCCGGACCGCCGGCCGCCGCCGCGGAACCGGCTCCGCTCAAGACCGCCCCTGCCCCGTGGCTGTGGCCGCGGAGCGGGCTGGAGGCGGTGTCCGCCACCGGCCCGAACGACGTGTGGGCCGTCGGCTACCAGGGCTACCAGGGGATCGACTGGTCCGTGCCCTTCTGGGGGGCCGGCACGATTCACGTCCTGCCGCCCAAGCCCGCGGTGGTCCGCTGGAACGGCTCGTCCTGGAGGACGTACGACCCGCCCGGCGCCGGTGGCGACGCGGTGCTGCAGGAGGTCGAGGCCAGGACCCCGTCCGACGTGTGGGTGACCGGGACGCTCCGCCCGCACGGGCGGCAGCCCGCCCCCTACCTCGCGCACTGGGACGGGACGCGCTGGCAGCAGGTCCAGGGCCCCGGGAACTGCGCGCCGCGCAACCCCGCCGCCGACTCGAGCGGCGCCTGGTTCTCCTGCGGCAACGATCTCTACCGCTGGCAGGACGGTCAGTGGACCATGCAGGAGACCGGCCGCCCCGACCGATGCTGCGTCGCCGTCAACGAGATCTCCGTGGTGTCGGACGACGCCGCCTGGGCCGCCTCCACCTGGGGACTGCTGAAGTGGGACGGCCAGACGTGGAGCGAGGTCCCGGTCGCGGGCTTCGACGACGCCCGATGGATTCGCGTGCTCGCCGTCTCCGCGGACGAGGTGTGGGCGACCGGCGTCAGGAGCACGGGCGGGTCAACGTCTGAGCGGTTGATGGTCCGCTGGGACGGCCGGACGTGGCAGGAGGCTCCCCGGACCCCGGCCAACGAGGCACTGGTCAAGACCGGTGACGGGACACTGTGGGGGGTGCAGGAGTACTGGGGCAACCTCTACCGTCTCGACGGCACGTCCTGGACGGAGGTCACGCCGCCCACCCCGGACGACGGCCACGTCACCGGCGGCACCGCCATCCCGGGAAGCCCGACCCTGTGGCTCGTCGGTAAGACCCCGGACGTCCCCCTCGTCGTCAACAACCGCTGACCCGGGACGGCCCGCCGCCGTAGGGATGGTCCGGGGTCAGGGCCCGTGTGCGGCGGCGGAAAGAGGCTGCCAGTCGTTCCAGGTCGCCAGCCGCGACTGGTAGTCACGTGTCGCGACGTCGAGGGGGCTGCGGCCGAGGAACACGCGCAGAGGCGGTTCGGCGGCGTCGACGATGGCGAGGATCGCCTGGCGGGTGGCGGCGGGGTCGCCGGGGCGGTCCGCCCACGCTCGGCTGAGCGTCTCGCGCAGGCCGGCGTACGCGGGGTCGTGCGGGCTGCGGTGGGCCGACGGGCCGATCCAGTCGGTGGTGTATCCGCCCGGTTCGATCAGCGTGACGTCGATGCCGAACCCGGCCGCCTCGGCGGCCAGGGACTGGGTGAAGCCTTCGAGTGCCCACTTGGAGGCGTGGTAGGCGCTGAGCCCGGGGAAGGCCGTGATCCCGCCCAGGCTGGAGACCTGCACGATGTGCCCGGATCCCTGGGCGCGCATGATCGGCAAGGCGGCCTGGGTGATCCACGCGGCGCCGAAGAAGTTCGTCTCCAGTTGCGTGCGCAGGTCGTTCTCGGTCAACTCCTCGACCATGCCGAAGTGGCCGTACCCCGCGTTGTTGATGACGACGTCGAGGCGGCCGAAGTGCTCGGCGGCCCGGGTGACGGACGCGAAGCAGCCGTCACGGTCGGTCACATCCAGCCGGATCGGCAGGATCGCGTCGCCGTAGCCGTCGGTCAGCGCCTTCAGGGTCTGCGGGTCGCGTGCGGTCGCCGCGACGGCGTCGCCGCGTTCCAGTGCGGCCTCCGCCCACTGCCGTCCGAAGCCCCGTGAGGCACCGGTGATGAACCAGGTCTTCATATCAACTCCAGAATGGCTTGCATTGCTCACCTCCCAGTAAGCCCCCGGCGGGCGGCGGGCATCAACGACGAGGAACGGTACGATCGACAGGCAGACCCTGTCGATCGGAGCGCCGTGGAGCTTCGGCAGCTCGAGTACGCCTTGGCCGTCGCCGACGAACTGCACTTCGGGCGAGCCGCCGCCCGGATGCACGTCACCCAGCAGTCGGTCAGCGAGCAGATCCGCCGGCTGGAACGCGAACTCGGCACCCCCCTGTTCACTCGCACCAGCCGGCGCGTCACCGTGACCACGGCCGGGCAGACCTTCCTCCCCGAGGCCAGGCGCGCCGTGGCGGCCGCGCGCCACGCGCTGGAGGTGGGCCGCCGCGCCGCCCGCGGCGAGACCAGCTGGCTGCGCATCGGCTACGCCGAGGACGTGACCCCGCGGCTCATCCAGCTCCTCACCCCGCGCCTGGCCGCCCAGAACCCGCCGGTCCGGGTGACGCCGGTGCCGATGACCACCCCCGACCAGCTGACCGCGCTCATCGAGCGCCGCCTCGACCTCGCCTTCGGCTGGACCCCCGAACTCGTGCCCGAGCTGGCCGCCCTGCGCATCACCCGCGAGCCGCTGGTGGTCGCGCTCGCCGAAAGCCATCCGCTCGCCGCCGAACCCGCCGTGGAGCCGGCGAGCCTGTCCGGCCGGCCGCTGGCCCTCGTGCCCCGCGACGTCAACCCCTCACTGCACGACCGCATGGTCGGGCAGCTCGCCGCACGTGGTGCCGTGGTCGAGATCCGTCAAGAGATCTCCAGCCTGGACCGGCTCCTGCCGCTCGTGCTCGCCGACGCCGCGATCGGCATCACCGTCGCCGGCGCCGCCGCGTCCAAGCCGTTCACCGGCATCGTCTACCGGCGCTTCACCGATCCCACCCCGTACGCCGACTGCCACCTCATCTGGCGCCGCGACACCACCACCCCGGCCATCGCAACGGTCATCCAAGCGGCCCGCGACCTCCGCGACCACGCCCCCTTTGGACGATAGGCGACCTGACGATCCTCAGATAGCGGTAAATGGCCTCTGCCCTCCGCCATTGCGGCTGCCCGCCATTCTCCCGGCCGGTTGCCGTTGCACGCAATAACTCGAGAAGGGACCGCTGGACTAGGGTCAGGCATCATGTATTTCGTGTCCCGGTGGCGGGAGGAATCGCCGTTCGGCAAGCGGGTGGTCACGGTGCCCGACGCCACCGTGCTCGGTTGGTTCCGCCGCGGCTGGAACCGCGACGATCCGCATGCATGGATCGCCGGCGAGCTGGGCGGCGACGTCTACGGCCTCGACTCGATCTTCGACGAGGCCCGGAAGCGGAACCTGCCCCAACCGCAGAGCGTTGGCGAACTGCGCGAGTTGCTGCACGAGCACCTGTGGGTCGAGGGGGATGACGACTTCATCCGGCTCGGCGAGCATGCCCTGAGAGTGCGTACCGATGACGACGAGGTGGACCTCGCCTACTACTTCATCGACGACGAGTCCGCCGCCGCCCTGCCCGATCGGTTCGCGTTCCTGCTGCACGACACCTGGCCGCTGCCCACCGCTGCCGTCGCGTCCGGTGGGGTCTTCAGCCCCGACGTACCGGTTCGTAGCGTCCGGCTTGCCCCACCGGGGCCCGAGGCGGTCTTCTCGGTCCGCCTGTGCTGGGAATCGCCCGACGTCCACCGGAACCTGAACTTGGCCGGTGCCCTGGCCTTCCCCGGTCTGACCCTGCCCGATCTCGCCGACCGGCTGCGGGGCACCGACGGTCCCGACGCCCACCGCTGGCCGTATGACGCCCGGTTGCTGCGGGCACTGGTCGCTCCCGGGGAGGACGACATCGGCCCAGCGGTGGAGCGCTACGCCCGGCTGGGCGGATACGCCCCGTCTCCCGCTGGAATCGACCGGCCGCTCGCGCATGAGGCGATCCACGGCGAGCTGCTGGACCTGCTTCGCCCGATGCGGTACGCCGCGTCCCTGACCCGGCTGGACGCCCACATCACGCAGGTCGCCCGGTACATCGACGGCTTCTTCGGGTTCGACCAGTGGTTCCTGTTCGATACCCGGTGGGCCGCGACCCACCCGGACCTGGCCCGCTCGCTGCTGCGCTACGCCGCCCACTGGGACCCGTACGCACCCTAGAAGCTCTTCGCCGACGCCCCAGCCGCCATTAGGTGACCAGATGATCGAAGGCTTCAAGTATCTTCAAGACCACGGCCTGGTAGGAGGCATCGGCGAATACGAGGGCCTGTGGCGGATGGCCTATGTCCGCGGGCTGAAGGAATCGTCGCGTCGCTGGCCGAGCGTATCCGCGAGTGAGGAGACATCGTGAGCACGACGGTGACCGACGAGCAGATTCAGGCTCTGGCTTCGACCGCGAAACCGTACAGCCTGGCGCTCCTTCAGTGGACCCCGGAGCGAACCATGAACGGCGCGGATGCGATAGAGCTCGAACATCGGCGACGCATGGTGTCGCTTCGTGCCGATGGGGTGATCGCCGTCCTCTGCCCGGTCGCGTCCGACACCGTGGCAGGCGTCGCGATCATGACCGTGCCGGCTGAGGAAGCCGCTGAGATCATGGCCGGAGACCCCTGCGTGCAGGCCGGGATGATGCGCTGCGATGTACATCCCTGCCGCGGCTTCCCCGGAGACGCCCTCCCTGCCTGAGCGATCCGGCTAAGTCGGAGCGCACTTCACCAGGGCAAGCTCGGCTTGCATTGCCCGCTCATGCCGCGTCCGGTCGGTCTGGTCCTGCGCCTGCCACCGGGGGACGCCCACGCCTTCGGGGTGCTGGGTGGCGTCCCGACCGGCAAGATCCGCCACGACGATCTGCGGACCGCGGTTCCAGGTCCTCACCGAACGCGAGGAGAAGGCCAGCGGCCCCATCGTCGATCGGCTCACCTCCAACGCCACCATGATCGAGACCGGTAGCGATTCCTACCCGCATGGCCCACACCCGCGCCCGGCAGGCCACCGGACCCGCCTGACCGTTTGAGGCCCTGCTGTCGGCCGCACGCGCCTCGGCCAACCCCAACGGCTTCGCCCTGGTCGCGATGCTCGGGCTGCAGATCTTCGAAAGCCCCAGCGCGCCCCCACCGGCCGATGTGCCCCACCGCAGTAGACCGCGCCGCGCGGGGTCTGCAGCACCTTGCCCGCGCCGCAGATGATCTGCCGGGTGACGAGGAACGGGATGAGCACGTCGGCCAGCCGGCCGAACTCGCCGTGCCGCCCGACCAGGTAGTTTTCGTGGCAGCCGTAGGAGTTGCCGACCGAGTCGTGCGTCCCCACGACACCACCTTGCGGAACAGGTAACGGGCCACCTCATCGGGTGACAGCCGCGGCTGCCCGCGGAAAGTGCAGGTGACGCCGTACTCGTTCTCGAGCCCGAAGATGCGCCTGTCCACACCGCGAGCCTATGCGGCCAGGACCGCGTTTCCCGATGTTCTCTCTTTGGCCGAAGCGCTCTCGCTCACATTGTTCACGACGATCGGCTACCGACGCATGCCGGTCGCGGCTAGGGCGATACCGACAACGACGACCACCGGTCCGACAACCGCCCACGCGAGCTCCTGTCCTTGCCCGTCCTCGTGCGTGGCTGGGTGCGGTCGCGTCCGCGGATACGACCGGTGGCCGCCCACCTTCGCGGTCAGCCGCCGGCCGGGCTTCGGACGGCCACTTCTGCCAGGACGGCCCAGCCGCTGGACTCGGTGATCCCGACCTGGATCATGTCGATCGGGGTGCCGGGGCCCACGCGGAACCAGGTCAGGTCGTCGCCCCAGCGGACGCGGTAGTCGAGTTCGCCGACGCTTCGCCACGTGCCTGCCGCGGTTCGCACCTTGACCGTCGCCGCTTCGGCGTGGCCGGGCTTGAGGGCGACGCCGACTTCGATCGCGCGGGTCGGTCGATCGAAGGAGATGGTGTACTGGGCAGGAGCCGCCGCCGGCTTCCAAGCGGCGTCGTAGTAGCCGACCACGCCGTCGATCGGGCCCGTCCGCCCCACGTTCGGCCGGCCGGGGGTCGTGTACACGAGGTCGGTGCCGATGGTGAGGCGGCCGGCGGCGTGCAGAGCGGCCAGGTCCATGCGGCGCGGGTCGGCGGGCTCGTCCCGGATGCCGGCCACGTCGACGAAGTCGCCGACCAGTCGGCTGGTGTCGGAGTCGAAGCCGAGCACGAGGACCCGGCCTGGACGGACCTCGGCGACGGCGGGGTTGGCCTGGTCGCCGGTTCCCGAGTCGTACACCAGCTCGCGCGGCGCTCCCTTCCACGGCCGGCCGGGGTTCCGCAGGACGGCGCCGACGGTGCCGCGGCGATCGGTGAAGTGGCCGGAGAGGTCACCGTAGGCGAGGAATACGTCACCGTTCTTCAGGACCTCGGTGTGGGCGGATGAGGTCACCAGATCGATCTCCGCCGGGGGCGTCCAGGTGCGGCCGCCGTCATGTGACCAGGATTCCTGGGATCGCACTGCGCCCATCGTGGAGGCCGCCGTGCCGATGCGCAGCAGGGCGTGGACCGTTCCGTCGGGCAGGACGGTGAGCACGGGCTCCTGGTAGTGGGTGTTCCGCGCGGACGCGATCAGCGACTCGGTGTCCGCGCGCCAGGACTCACCGCCGTCCAGGCTGCGCACGACGGTGGCGCGCTGCCAGCGGTCGTCGGGAACGGTGCCGTAGAGCGGAACGATCAGCTCGCCGGACGGCAATTCCTTGATCTGGCCGTGGCTCGCCGCCCAGCCCAGTTCGTAGGTGTCGACGATGTCGGACTCGCCGCTCATCGAGGTCTGTACCGTGACCGGCTCGGACCAGGTGGCGCCGCCGTCGTCGCTGTGCCGGACGAACGTTCCCATCGGTTCCGGCGGTGTGACCGAGTAGTCGATCTGGAACCAGCTGAGCAGGAGCCGCCCGGATTCGAGCTGCGTGATCATCGGGTCGCGGTCGTCGTAGGCGGAGTCGTGGACGACTGCGGGAGACGACCAGGTGCGGCCGCGGTCGTCACTGTTCAGGACGAGCAGCCGGCCGTCCTGCCCCGTGTGGCCGGCGCCCTCGCGCGCCACCGCGACGAGGGACCCGTCATTCAGCCGTTCCATGTTCGGGAAGTGCAGCTTCTTGCCCGGGGAGGCCTGGGCGACGATCACGTCGGGCCGGTCCGGAGCCTGTCTCTTATACACACTCC
>NZ_SMKK01000014.1 GCF_004348425.1 Actinomadura sp. 7K507 | reverse complement strand
ACCCGACACTGCGCTCGAAATACGCCTGTGCACGCGCCGAGAGTTCGGCGACGTTCTCCTGGAAGCCGTAGGGCGTGTCCAGCAGCACCGCCGACGCCGGACGCAGCCGCTCGACCAGATCCCGGTGCACGCTCACCATCGTCGGGCTGGTCTCGCCGGAGCCCATCAGCGCCAGCAGCGGCCCCCGCTCCTCGCCGCTCAAGCCGCCCAAACCGCCCCCCGAACCCGCAGAACCGCGTCCCCTCCGAACACGCTCATACCCGCGAGCATCGCACCGCCCCACCGGCCCGTCCACGGCGCTCCCCGCCGGGCCGCCTCCGCCTACTCCGGCGTCGCCGAGGCGGCCTGTGCGAGGAGGCCGTTCACGAAGGCGCGGAGGCCCAGGGGGTAGGTGTCCTGTCCTGACACCTCGCCCCACAGGTCGCCGATGGCGGCCAGGTGAGGCAGCTGGGACGCGTCGAGCGTGCTCAAGGACCTGGGGCGCAGGTCGCCGGCCCGTTTGCGGGCGCTGTTGGTGCGGACGAGGACCTCACCGACCGTGTAGTACCAGATGCTGCGGAAGACGAAGACGGACTGGGCGGGCGTGCACCCGTAGTCGGCGGCTCCGGCCACGATGGCTTCGACCATCCACAGTGCCGGTGCGTCGAGACGGCCGAGGAACCCGTCGGTCGTGACGGCTTCCGCGGCCCATGGCCAGTCGGCGGCGGCGTCGTGCATGGCGATGGCGCCCGCGATGATGCGCTCCCGCGGGTCGCTCGGCAGTTCGGGGCGTTCGAGCCGGCCGAGGTAGTCGTTGAGCACCAGGACCAGCAGGTCCTCCTTGTCCCGGACGTGGTGGTACAGGGTCGTGGGCCCGATGCCGAGTTCGGAGGCCAGCCGGCGGACGGTCAGCTTCTCCCAGCCCTCCCGGTCGATGATCCGGCGGGCCGCCTCCAGGATCTGCGCACGTGACGTGCGGGGCGGGCGGCCGGTGCGTCCTTGCGGCGCTGGCGGTCGGGACATCGTTCCATCATGCCGTCCCGCCGGTCCCGTGCCGTGCGGCCGGTGCAGGTCCGCCCCTTCCACGGCCGACGGTCGCCGGATCGCGTGTGCTACTTTCGGAACATGTTCGAAAAGTCGATTGGTCTCGGGGAACTGCTGCGTCCCGTCCGGGGGCGGCTGGGGACGGCGATCGCGTTGCAGGCCGTCGCGGCGGCGGCGGCCGTGGTGCCGCTCGCCGCGGTGGCCGAGCTGGCGCGGGCGCTGACGGCGGCAGGCCCGGTCGACCGGGAGCGGGCCTGGACGGTGGCCGCGGTCGCGGCGGGCGCGCTGGTGGTGTGGCTGCTGCTCACCTCGGCGGCGGGGGCGCTCGCGCATCACGCGGATCTGGATTTCCAGCTGTCGGTCCGGCGCCGCCTCGTCGGCAAGCTGGGGCGCGTGCCGCTCGGATGGTTCACCGATCGGGGCGCCGCCGGTATCTCGAAGTCGGTCCAGCACGACGTGGACGCGATGCACCATCTGGTGGCGCATTCGCTGCTGAGCTTCACCTCCGTCGCGGTCACGTCGCTGGTGTCGCTCGCCTACCTGTTCTGGGTGGACTGGCGGATGGCGCTGATCCTGCTGGTCCCGATCGTGCTCGGAATCGCCTTGTTCGCCCGGCGGATCGTGGGGATGACCGCCGGAATGGCGGCCTACGAGCAGGCGCTGCAGCGCATCATCGGCAGTGCCGTCGAATTCGTCGAGGGCATCGCCGTCGTGAAGATGTTCGGGCAGGCCAAGCGTGCGCACCGGCAGTACGCGCAGGCCGCCGACGACTTCGCGGAGTTCCTGATGGCGTGGCTTTCGGGCAACAACCGGGCGGCCGCCGCCTCGGCGCTGGCGTTGAGCCCGATCACCATCCTGCTCACGGTCCTGGTGGGCGGCACGGCACTGGTCTCCGCCGGGCAGCTGGACGCGCTCGACCTGCTGCCGTTCGTGATCCTCGGGCTGGGGCTGGCCGCGCCCCTCCACGCGCTGGACTTCCACGGCGAGGACATGGAGATGGCGAGCGCGGCCGCCAAGCGGGTGGGGACACTGCTCGCCGTACCGGAACTGCCGGTGCCTGCCGAGCCGCGCCTGCCGGAGAGCCACCGGGTGGAGTTGTCCGGTGTGGAGTTCGCCTACGACACGGAACGGCCCGTGTTGAGCGACATCGACCTCGCGCTCGAACCGGGCACCGTGACCGCGCTGGTCGGTGCGTCGGGCTCGGGCAAGACCACCCTGGCGAAGCTGCTGCCCCGGTTCTTCGACCCGACCGCCGGCACCGTCGCCATCGGCGGCGTGGACGTGCGCGAGATCGCGCCCGACCGGCTGTACCGGCTGGTGTCGTTCGTCCTCCAGGACGTCCGGCTGCTGGACGCCAGCGTGCGCGACAACATCCGCCTCGCCCGTCCCGACGCGGACGAGGAGACCGTGCGCCGCGCGGCGCGGGCCGCGGCCATCGACGAGCGCATCCGTGCGCTGCCCGGCGGTTACGACTCGATGGTCGGCAGGGACGTCCGCTTCTCCGGCGGCGAGGCGCAGCGGCTGTCCATCGCCCGCGCGATACTCGCCGACACCCCGATCGTCGTGCTCGACGAGGCGACCGCGTACGCCGACCCGGAATCGGAGGCGCTGATCCAGGACGCCCTGTCGGAGCTGGCGGCCGGGCGGACCGTGCTCGTCGTCGCGCACAGGCTGGCCACGGTCGCCGGAGTCGACCGGATCGTGGTGCTCGACCAGGGCCGGATGGCCGAGCAGGGCACGCACGAGGAGCTGCTCGCCGCCGATGGCCGGTATGCGCGCATGTGGCGGCTGCAAGAGCAGGCCGGGGACGCGGGCGTCATCGCCGGCGCCCCAAGGGAGGGATGACGATGATTCGCCGACTGTTCACCGCGCTCGGCCCGGAGCACGACCGCGCACTGCGCCGGCTGCTCGTCCTGCTGGCCGCCGCCGCGCTGCTGCAAGGGGCGGCGTTCGTCCTGCTGGTCCCGGTCCTGCGGGAAGTGCTCGGCGGCGAACCGGAACGGGCCTGGCCGTGGGTGATCGCGCTCGCGGCGGCGTGGATCGGGTACGCGGCCGTGAACTATCCGGCGACGCTGGCCGGTCACGAGACCGGCACGAACGTGAGCCGCGACCTCCACCACCGGATCGGCGACAAGGTCGCCCAGCTGCCCCTCGCCTGGTTCACCACCGACCGTGTCGGCGGGCTCGGGCACCTGGCCGCGCATCGCGTGGTCGACATCATGTCGGTGCCCGCGCACCTGCTGCGGCCGCTGGCCGACACGTGTGTCACGCCGCTGGTCGTGGTGCTGGCCATGTTCTTCTTCGACTGGCGGCTGGCCATCGCGATGGCCGCCGCCGGGGTGGCGGCGGCGGTGGCGTACCGGCTGGCGAGCCGCGGCATGCAGGCCGCCGACCGCCACGCGGACGCCGTCCACGCCGACGCCGCCGGCCGGATCGTGGAGTTCGCCCGCGCCCAGCCGGTCCTGCGCGCGTTCGGCCGGACGGCGCACGGGCACACCGCGCTCGACGGCGCGCTCACCGCCCAGCACAGGGCCGGCCGCCGGATGCTGCGCGCCGGCATGCCCGGCATCGTCGGGCTCGGCTTCATCGCGCAGGCGTCGTTCATCCTCCTGCTGGCCCTCGGCACCTACCTGGCGCTCGACGGCTCGCTGGGGACCGCCGAGCTGATCGCGCTGCTGGTGCTGGCGGCCCGGTTCGTCGAACCGGTCATGTTCACCGCCGAGCTCGGCGGCGCGATCCGGGTCGCCGAGAACGCGCTGACCGAGATCAACGAGCTGCTCGACACCGAGACGCTGCCCGAGCCGGAGGTGACGCGGCGGGCCGGCGGCGCCGATGTCGAACTCGACGGCGTGCGCTTCGGCTACGACGGCACCGCGGTGCTGGAGGGCCTGTCGATGCGGGTGCCGCAGGGCCGGATGACCGCGCTGGTCGGGCCGTCCGGCGCGGGCAAGACGACCGTGATCAAGCTGATCGCGCGGTTCTCCGATCCCGCTGCCGGGACGGTCCGGGTGGGCGGCGTGGACGTCCGCGAGATGCGGACCGAGGATCTGACCTCGCTCATCTCGGTCGTCTTCCAGGACGTCTACCTGTTCGACGGGACCGTCCTCGACAACGTGCGCGTCGGACGGCCCGACGCCACCGACGAGGAGGTCTACGCCGCGGCCCGCACGGCGCGGGTCGACGACGTCGCCGAACGCCTGCCGGGCGGCTGGGACGCGCCGGTCGGGGAAGGCGGCAGCCGCCTGTCCGGCGGTGAGCGGCAGCGCATCTCGATCGCGCGGGCCCTGCTGAAGGACACCCCGATCGTGCTGTTCGACGAGGCGACCGCCGCGCTGGACGCGGAGAACGAGCACGCCTTGCAGCAGGCGATGGCGGCCCTGTCGCGGGAGCGCACCGTCCTGGTGATCGCGCACCGGCTGCACACGCTGCGCGGGGCCGACCACATCGTCGTCCTCGACCAGGGACGCGCCGTGGAAGAGGGCGTCCACGAGGAGCTGCTCGCCCTCGACGGCCGATACGCCCACTACTGGCGGGAGCGCGACCGCGCGCACGGCTGGCGCCTGACCGGGTCCGCGGCCGCCGTCCGCTGACCGGCGAGGGTGCGCGGGACCCGCGGTTCAGCCGGTCAGCAGATGCTCCCGGCCGAACATGGCCGCGGTGTCCCGTGCGCTCGGCGTGCCCGCGTCGAGGTCCGCGCCCGCCTCGCGGAGCATGACCACGACGTCGTCCGCGCCCTTGAACAGGGCACCGGCGATGGGAGCCTGGTCGCGTGCGTTGCGCAGATCCGGGTTCGCCCCCCGGTCGAGCAGTGCGCGCACCGTCCCGGCGTGCCCGTGGTAGGCCGCGAGCATGAGCAGCGTGTTCGCGTTCCGGTCGGCCACGTCGACCGGGAGGCCGTGGTCGAGGAACTCGGCCAGTTGCCCGGTGTCGCCGTCCCGTGCGAGGTCCGCGGCGATCGCCACGACGCGCTCTGTCTGCTCGGGAGTCAGTCCAGCGTCGCTCATGAGTACGTCTTTCCTGGTCGACGTCTGCGGGATACCGGCCGAAGACCCGGCGTGGTGCACGTGACCGTGCACCACGCCGGGTCCGGGTTGGCGCGGGAGGCTCAGAGGTTGCCGGCCGCCAGCGCCTCGATCGCCTTGCGGACGCCCTCGCCGTAGGCGGGGTCGGCCTGGGTGCAGTTGGCGATGTGCCGCTCGACGGTGGCCTGCGAGGCGCCGTCGATCGCACGGGCGGTGTTCTCGAAGAGCACCTGCTGCTGCTCGGGGCTCATGTTCCGGAACAGGTTGCCGGGCTGCTCGAAGTAGTTGTCGTCGTCCTCGCGGAAGTTGAACCGGTCGGCGACGGCGCCCACGGCCTGGCTCGGCTCGCGGTAGGCGGGCTGCTCCGGCCAGCGGCCGTAGGAGTTCGGCTCGATGCCCGGGGTGGCGCCCTGGTTGCCGTCGACGCGCATGGCGCCGTCGCGGTGGTAGGAGTTCACCGGGTTCCTCGGCTGGTTGACCGGGATCTGGTGGTGGTTCACGCCCAGGCGGTACCGCTGGGCGTCACCGTAGGAGAACAGCCGGCCCTGCAGCATCTTGTCGGGCGAGAAGCCGATGCCCGGGACCACGTTGGCGGGGGTGAAGGCGGCCTGCTCCACGTCCGCGAAGTAGTTGTCGGGGTTGCGGTTCAGCTCCCACTCGCCGACCTCGATCAGCGGGTAGTCCTTCTTCGACCAGACCTTGGTGAGGTCGAAGGGGTGGAACCGGTAGTTGTCGGCGTCGGCCTCCGGCATGACCTGGACGCACAGCTTCCACTTGGGGAAGTCGCCGTTCTCGATCGAGTCGAAGAGGTCGCGCTGGTGCGACTCGCGGTCCTTGCCGATGAGCGCCTCGGCCTCGGCGTCGGTGAGGTTCTTGATGCCCTGCTGGGTGCGGTGGTGGAACTTCACCCAGAACCGCTCGCCCTCGGCGTTGACGAAGCTGTAGGTGTGCGAGCCGAAGCCGTGCATGTGGCGGAGCGACGCGGGGATGCCGCGGTCCGACATCACGATCGTGACCTGGTGCAGCGCCTCGGGGAGGTTGGTCCAGAAGTCCCAGTTGTTCTCGGCGTCGCGCATGTTGGTGCGCGGGTCGCGCTTCACGGCGTGGTTGAGGTCGGGGAACTTCAGCGGGTCGCGGAAGAAGAACACCGGGGTGTTGTTGCCGACGAGGTCCCAGTTGCCCTCGTCGGTGTAGAACTTCAGCGCGAAGCCGCGGATGTCGCGCTCGGCGTCGGCCGCGCCGCGCTCGCCGGCCACGGTGGAGAACCGGGCGAACATCTCGGTCTTCTTGCCGACCTCAGAGAAGATCTTGGCGTTGGTGTACCGGGTGATGTCGTTGGTCACCGTGAAGGTGCCGAACGCGCCCGACCCCTTCGCGTGCATCCGGCGCTCGGGGATGACCTCACGGTCGAAGTGGGCGAGCTTTTCCAGGAACCACACGTCCTGCAGGAGCATCGGACCACGGGGACCCGCGGTCACGGAGTTCTGGTTGTCCGGAACCGGCGCGCCGGCGACCGTGGTCAGTGGTTTCTGGTTGTTCTCAGGCAAAGCTCGCCCCTCCGTATGAGTCGTTGACCAGCACTCTAGCCCCTTATCTTGAATCATTCAAGTTAAGGGCGGCCCGGTGGGTGGGTCCCCGAGTGCGGTCACTCCCCGCCGCTGAACCGGGCGCGCAGGCTCTTGCGGTCGAGCTTGCCGACCGCGGTCTTGGGGATCGCGTCGCTGAAGACGATCTTGCGCGGCTTCTTGTAGGACGCCACCTTCCCGGTCACGTGCGCGACCAGCACCTCGCGGAGCCCGTCGTCCGGCACGGCCCCCTCGGCGAGGACGACGACGGCGGTGACCGCCTCCACCCAGCGCTCGTCGGGCGTGCCGACGACCGCGGCCTCGCGCACCGCCGGGTGCTCCAGCAGGACGTCCTCGACCTCGCGCGGGTAGACGTTGTACCCGCCGCTGATGATCATGTCGGACGTCCTGTCCTTGAGGAACAGGAAGCCGTCGCCGTCCAGGACGCCGACGTCGCGGGTGTGGACCCAGCCGTCGCGGAAGGTGTCCGCGGTCAGCTCCGGGGCGTCGAAGTACCCCGCGGCGGCCGACGGACCCCGCACGACGATCTCGCCCGGCTCGCCGGACGGGACCTCGCGGCCGTCCTCGCCCAGCAGCCGCAGGTCGATCTCGGCCACGAGCTGCCCGCAGGCGGCGAGCCGGTCGCCGGTGTGGTCCTCGGGCCGCAGCACCGCGATGCACAGCGGGATCTCGGTCTGCCCGTAGTACTGCCAGAAGCGCTCCCGGCCCCACACGCGCATGGCGCGCTCGATCACCGGACGCGGCATGGGCGAGGCGCCGTAGATGATCCGGCGCAGCGTGGAGACGTCGGCGGTCTCGAAGTCCGGGTTCTCGACCAGCATCTGGATCATGGTCGGCACCAGGTTGACCGCCGTGGCCCCGTAGCGGGTGATCGCCTTCAGGAACGGCTCCGGCGCGAAGCCGGGCAGGATGACGGTCCGGCCGCCGCGCAGCCACAGCGGCAGCACGAACACCCCGCTGGCGTGGATGAGGCTCGCCGCGTGCAGCATGACGTCCTCGTCCGTGGCCGGGAAGAGGTTGAGCAGGACGTTCCGGCAGATCCCCGCGTAGGACGCCTGCGTGTGCTGGGCCGCCTTCAAGGTGCCGGTCGTGCCGGACGTGAACAGGGTGAGGATCACGTCGTCGGAGCCGACCTCGACCTCGGGCAGCGTCGGGGGCACGCTCTTCGCCCGCTCCATGAGGGACGGTTCGCCGTCCAGGCCGGTCTCCAGGCCCAGGAACGTCACCCCTGGCATGGCGGCGGCCAGCTCGCGGGCGCGGTCGGCCAGGTCGGCGCCGAACACCACGAGTTCGCACCGGGTGTCGGTGAGCATCGTGACGTGCTCGGCGACCGACAGCCGCGAGTTGAGCGGGACGCGGTTGACGCCGCCCTTCACGCAGGCGAAGTCGAGCGGCACGCTGAGCAGGCTGTTGTTGACCAGGAGACCGACGCGCCCGTGGTGGCCGGCGCCCTCCCGCGCCAGCGCGTGCGCGAACCGGTTGCTGAGCTCGTCGACCTCGCCGAACGTCATCTCCTGGTCGCCGAACAGGACGGCGACCCGGCCGGTGTGCTGGCGCGCTCCGCGGACGATCAGCTCACGGGTGGTGGGGCTCATGGGGTGGTCTCCTCTCGGGGTGAAACGTCCGTGCCGGTGAAACGTCCGTGCCGGCCCTCGCCGGCGACGAAGCGGGCGGCGCCGTCCACGCCCTCGCGCACCACGATGGGGGCGCCCGCGGCCCCTTCGGCGCGCAGCGCCTCGGCCGTGGGCAGGTCCAGGCCGGCGTAGGTCGAGGCGCGGTCGGTCAGCACGCACTCGAACGGGAAGTCCGCGATCTGGGCGGCCAGCTCGCGGGCCGCGCCGACCGCCTCCCCGGGGTCGACGACGCGGTTGGCCAGGCCCATGGCGAGCGCCTCGCCGGCCTCGACCGGCCGTCCGGTGAGGATCAGGTCCATCGCCCGGCCCAGGCCGACGACCTGCGGCAGCCGGACGGTGCCGCCGTCGATGAGCGGCACGCCCCAGCGGCGGCAGAAGACGCCGAACACCGCGTCGCGCTCCATGATCCTCATGTCGGCGAGCAGGGCCAGCTCCAGCCCGCCCGCCACGGCGTACCCGCTGACGGCGGCGATGAGCGGCTTGCCGAGCCGCATCCGGCTCGGGCCCATCGGGCCGCTTCCGCCGCCTTCGGGGTCGAGTTCGTGGCGGCGGTCCGGGTCCCCGACCGCGCTCAGGTCGGCTCCGGCGCAGAACGTCCCCCCGGCCCCGGCGAGGACCGCCACGCGCTGCCCGGGGTCGGCTTCGAACGCCTCGAAGGCCTCGCGCAGCTCGGCGGCCATCGGGCCGTCCACGGC
Source organism: Actinomadura sp. 7K507 (assembly GCF_004348425.1). Classification (GTDB taxonomy): domain Bacteria; phylum Actinomycetota; class Actinomycetes; order Streptosporangiales; family Streptosporangiaceae; genus Spirillospora. The sequence continues at coordinate 59,307 of NZ_SMKK01000014.1, read as the reverse complement.
GTTGCGCCGGTCGGGGCGGTCCATCCAGATCGTGGTGGTGGTGCCCGCCACCTCGACACGCACGTCAGCCATCGTCACCTCCGGTCTACAGTGAACTGACCGATCTACTTGTAACGTACCTTGGAAATCTCCGTCTAGGAACTGTTATAAATGCCTGAGCTGACCGCACGCAAGCTCCTGCTCGACCTGGTCACGGCACGTCCGAACACCCGGGCCTCGATCGCCGCGCTGTGCCGGGCCGGGGAGATCGTGGGCCTGAGCGCGCCGAGCATCCGCATGGCCGCCAAGCGCCTGAACGAGGAAGGCGTGCTGGAACGCGACGGCCGCGGCGTCTACATCGCGCGCCCCGACCGGCTCCGCGCCTACGCCCACATCGAGCACTGGGCGACCCGCCACACCGCCCGCGTGCCATGGACGGGACGCTGGGCCGCCGTCGAGAACTCCGCCACCGCCCGAACCGACCGCGCGACCCTGCGCCACCACGACCGGGCCCTGCAGCTCATGGGATTCCACGCCTGGCGCGCCCTGCACGTCCGGCCCGACAACCTCCGCGGAGGCGTGGACGACCTCCGCCGCGTCCTCACCGAGACCGGCATGGCCCCCGACGCCGTCGTGTTCGCGATGGATCGGCTCGACCCGGCCACCGACGGGGAACTACGCCGCCTCTGGGACACCGGCGACCTCGGCGCCCGCCACACCAGGACGGCGGACGAGCTCACCCGGAGCCGCGAACGACTCGGCACCCTCAGCCCCGAGGAGTTCGCCCACGAGTCCATCCTGCTCGGCAGCCGGGCGATCGCCGCCATCCTGCACGACCCGCTGCTCCCCGAAGAGCTCTGCGACCCCGGACCGCACCGGCACCTGGTCGCGGTGATGAAGGAGTACCAGGACACCGCCCAGGCCGTCTGGGGGCGTCTCCTCGGCTTCGACGATCACGGCACCCCGGAATGAGCCCCCTCGTGAGCCGACCCCGGATCCCCGGACTCGGGCCGGCCGGACACCGGCGGGCGATCCGGCTCCCGGGCCGGAAGAGCGCGGATGAGGAACGCGATGATCAGCAGTGAGGACAGCGCCCACCAGACATGCGCGTCCGCCCAGCCCGCCCCGTCCAGGCGCGTCATGTACACGTAGCCGAAGGCGGCCCAGATGCTGGCGCCGATGTACACCGGCCAGGTCCCCCGCCCCCACAGCATGATGAGGTAGGGCATCGGCCACGCCAGGTACTGCGCGCCGAACCGGTAGGTCACGATGAGGAAGACCAGCAGCAGCGCGAGGGTCAGGGACACGGGGTCCGCCTTGCGCCACCACCAGAGGGCGCCGAGCAGCGCGAGCGCGAGCACCGGCGTACCGATGGTCCCGTAGACGGCGTCCACCGTCTGGTTGCCGCCGGTCGCGATCGCGGTCCATCCCCAGTCCCCCGCCACGGGACGCGCGGACAGCGACGCCGAAAGGGTCTCGGGCATCCGGTCGAGCGGGGTACCGAAGACCGGGATGCTGCTGAACAGGAACGCGAGCGGGACCACCGCCGTCCACACGACGACGGCGATCCGCTGGCGCATGGCGGGAAGGGCGAGCAGGACGCCCGGCAGAAGCAGCGCCGACCAGTTGGCCGACGTCACCGACAGCCCGATGAGCACCCCCGCCAGATGGAACCGGCCGTTGCGGGCGGCCAGGAGCGCCGCGACGCCCAGAGCCAGCGTGATGGGCCCGAACTGGCCGTGCAGGGCGCTCACCCCCAGCACCACCGGCGCACACGCATAGAGGAAGCCTCTCCGGGCACGGACCTCGGGGGACGGGTCCGTGCTCAGTCTCGCCACCAGCGGGATGAGAGCGAGGTCGGCCAGGACGGGCAATATCCGCCCGGTGACCTCCCAGGAGAGCCCCAGCAGTTCGCCCAGTTCCCGTACTCCGGCAAGGAGGTAGGCCAGGAACGGCAGGAAGTGCCAGCCGCCCTCGCGCAACTCGAAGAGGGGGTCGCGGCCGTCGCGGACGGCGTCGGCGGTGTCGCGGAAGTCCACGGCCAGGTCGTAGGGCTGCCAGGAGTCCTGGGCGGCGATCAGCATCACCACCAGCCGCAGCACCGCACCGACCGCCAGCGCCACCGCCAGCGGGGGCGCCCACCGCCTGCGCTCGGCCAGCAGGGCAAGGGCGAGACCGCCCGCAAGCGGCAGCCCCATCACCAGAACATGGATCACCGATCGCCTCTCATCCGTTGATCATCATGCCGGACCCGGTCCGGGTGGCCATTCGAGTCGGTACCCCGGCCGAGGTTCCGTTAGGGTCGGCGATCATACGTTTCACGAGCGCACGGTGGGTGAGCAAATGACAGGGACGACGGCCCAGCGGGGGGACCCCGGCCTGGAGGGCAAGCGGGTCCTGGTGACGGGAGGGGCCGGATTCATCGGCGGCCGCCTGGTCACCGCGCTGCTGGACGCCGGGGCGGAGGTCATCGTCACCGACCACCATCCCCACCCGGACCCAGCGGTCAAGTCGGTGGTGGGGGACCTGTGCGATCCCGAGGTGCGCCGCACCGCGGTCTCGGCCGGGCTGGACGGGATGGTCCACCTGGCCGCCGTGACCTCGGTCCTGCGGTCGATCGAGGACCCGGGAGGCGTCTACCGGCTGAACGTCGAGGCCACCGCCGACCTGCTGGAACTGTGCCGCGAGCGCGAGGTGCCGCGGGTGCTGTTCGCCTCCACCAACGCGGTGACCGGCGACGTCGGCGACACGCCGATCAGCGAGCGGCTGCCGCTGCGGCCGCTCACCCCCTACGGCGCCACGAAGGCGGCGGCGGAGATGCTGCTCAGCGCCTACACGGGCGTGTACGGCATGCAGACCTGCGCGGTGCGGTTCGCGAACGTGTACGGGCCGGGCATGCGGCACAAGGACAGCTTCGTGCCGCGGCTGATGCGGGCGGCGGCCTCGGACGGCGGCGTCCAGGTGTACGGCGACGGCACCCAGCTGCGCGACTACGTCCACGTCGACGACATCGTCCAGTCCCTGCTGCTCGCGTGGCGGACGGGCCGCACCGGCCCGCTCGTCGTCGGGTCGGGCTCGTCCACGAGCGTCAACGAGCTGATCGAGACGGCCCGGACGGTCACCGGCGCACCCATCCCCGTCGAGTACACCCCGGCCAAGGCGGGCGAGATGCCCGCGGTCGTCCTGGACATCTCCGAGGCGCACGCCCTCGGCTACCGGCCGCATCACGACCTCCGCTCCGGGATGGCGACGGTCTGGCCCGAATTCGCACCAGTGGAGGTCGCGTGACCATGACACACAACCGCGCCGGGGGCGACGTCGACGACGCGGCGGCGGCCGCCTTCGCCGACGAGTACGGCACGGAGCTTCCCCCGATCGCGGTCGTCATCGCCGCCTACGACGAGGAACGCGGCATCGGCGACGTCGTGCGCTCGATCCCCGCGATCGTCGCCGGACACCGCACCGCCGTGATCGTGGTGGTGGACGGCGCGACCGACAAGACCGCCACCGTCGCCCGCGAGCACGGCGCGATGGTCTGCGACGTGCCGGTCAACCGGGGGCAGGGGGCCGCGCTGCGGCTGGGCTACCGGCTCGCCCGCGAAGGCGGCGCCGAGTTCATCGTCACCACCGACGCCGACGGCCAGTACGACTCCGACCAGATCCCGCGGGTGCTGGACCCCGTGCTGGACGGGGACGCCGACTTCGTCACCGGGTCGCGGCTGCTGGGCCGGCAGGAGACCTACGACCGCGTCCGCCGCCTCGGCGTTCACGTCTTCGCCTGGCTGGTGAGCAGGCTGACCGGGCAGCGCATCACCGACACCTCGTTCGGCATGCGCGCGATGCGCGCCGAGGTCACCGGGGCCGTCACCCTGAAGCAGCCGCAGTACCAGTCGTCCGAACTGCTCATCGGCGTCATCTCCAGGGGCTACCGGGTGCGGGAGGTCCCGGCCACGATGCGGCTCCGCGCGGCCGGGACCACCAAGAAGGGCGGCAACCTGGTGTACGGCTACCGCTACTCACGCGTCGTCGTCGGGACCTGGTGGCGGGAGCGCCGCTCCTCGTCCTCCTCGCCCGCTCCGGGCCGGGTGTCCGGGCCGTCGGCGAAGACGAGGTAGTGGAACAGGACGAACTTCACCAGGAACATCACCCCGTAGACGGCGAGGAAGACCGCGCCGACGAAGACCGTCTGCCAGCCCCCGGACTCGAACCACCGGGGGCCCAGGCGGTGGGCCGCTCCCGTCGACCACGCGGCGATGGCCATGGTCGCCAGGGCGATCGCCCAATAGGGCACGAGCTCCCGCCACAGGGACGCGCGTCCCCGCCGTCCCCACGCCCACCGCCGGTTGAGGACGTAGTTCAGGCCGGCGCCCGCACCCCAGGCGACCACGGACGCCTTACCCGGGCTGAGCAGCCCGGGTCCGTACGTCGCCAGCAGCGCCGCCTCGCTGGCCACCGCGGCCAGCACCGAGCCGACCGTGTAGCGCGTGAAGATCATCCGGAGGGCTCGCCCGCCGCGGGACCGGGACGCCCCGGCCTTCGGCCGGTCGTCCGGGGAGCCGGACCGGTCGGTGTCGGCGCGCATCAGTCCCGCGATGTTCCCTGCTCGGCCGGTACCCGGGCGACCGCGAGGATCGACTGGCCGAAGGGCACCGGCAGGAACCGGTCCAGCACCCGGGTGACCGGGACGATCACCCGGTCGTACACGCCGACGGCGCCGCTGTTGGGCGCCGCCGCCCGGCCGAGCCGCATGGCCGCCCACCAGGCCAGGCCGCCGAGCAGGTTCACCGGCCGCGCCAGCTCGCACCCGAGCCCGGCCCGCTGGATCGCGTCCCGCAGCGTCTTGGGCGTGTAGCGACGGAAATGCCCGACCTTGCGGTCGAAGTCGCTGTAGAGGCTCTGGTAGCCGGGCACCCACAGCACGATCGTGCCGCCCGGGACGACCGAACGCGCCAGCGAGGCGAGCACGTCCGCGTCGTCCTCGAAATGCTCCAGCACGTTGATCGCCACCACCGAGTCGACCGGGCGGTCCAGGCGGTCGCCCGCGTCCAGGTCGAACTGGCGGACCTCGATCTCACCGGCGGTCTTCCCGGCGGTGAACCGCTCCTTCATCAGCGTCACGGCACCTGGGTCGACGTCAGTGACCACGAGGCGGTCCAGCCCGGAGAACTGGGACGAGAACTCGCCGAGCCCGGCGCCGACCTCCAGCACGCCGGCGCCGCAGTGCGGGGCGATCAGGTCGAACTGGTAGCGCCGGTAGCGGGGCTTGTCGGCGCCCGCGGACTCGGCCTCCCGGCCTTCGAGCCCGCGGCCGGTGGCGCGCGTGAACGCGCCCTGTGCGTCGTTCATGGGGCTCCCGGTCGTCACGTTTCCTGCACGGGTCCGGACTGCTCGCGCCAGTTGACCTTGGGACGCAGGGCCTCGTCCTTCACCCGGCCCGCGTACCGCTTCGCGACGTCGAACAGCGAAGTGATGAGCGTATCGGAGAGCAGGTGGGGGGACAGGCCGAGATCCAGCAGCCGGGTGTGCACCACGTTGTAGTAGTGCTCCTCGCGCTCGACGCGGGGGTTGTCGAGGTGGTCGATCCGGACGTCGCCCGGGAAGCACCGCTCGACGGTCTCGGCCATCTCCTGGACGGACTTCGCCTCGGTCATCTGGTTGAACACGCGGAACTCGCCGCGGTCGGCGGGGTTCTCGCACGCCAGCTGGACGCACCGGACGGTGTCCCGGATGTCGATGATCCCGCGGCGCTGGCCGCCGGTGCCGTACACCGTCAGCGGGTGCCCGAGCACCGCCTGGATGACGAACCGGTTCAGCACGGTGCCGAAGACGGCGTCGTAGTCGAACCGGGTCGCCAGCCGGTCGTCCAGCATGGTCTCGGGGGTCGCCTGCCCGTACACCACGCCCTGGTTGAGGTCGGTGGCGCGCAGCCCCCAGATCCGGCAGGTGAACTCCATGTTGTGGCTGTCGTGGACCTTCGACAGGTGGTAGAACGACCCGGGCCGCTTGGGGTACAGGACCCGGTCGCGGCGGCCCTTGTGCTCCACCTCCAGCCAGCCCTCTTCGATGTCGATCTCGGGCGTGCCGTACTCGCCCATCGTGCCGAGCTTGACCAGGTGGATGTCGGGGTCGATCTCCCCGATCGCGTACAGCAGGTTCATGGTGCCGACGACGTTGTTGACCTGCGTGTACACGGCGTGCTTGCGGTCGATCATCGAGTACGGGGCCGCCCGCTGCTCCGCGAAGTGCACCACGGCCTCCGGGCGGAACTCGCGCAGCATCCGGTACGTGAAGTCCGCGTCGGTCAGGTCGCCGACGTACACGTCCATCGACTCACCGGTCAGGTCGCGCCACGTCTCGACGCGGGTCTGCAGCGTCTCGATCGGCACGAGGCTCTCGACGCCGAGTTCGAAGTCGTACTGCCGCCGTGCGAAGTTGTCGGCGACGGCGACCTGGTGACCGCACTGCGACAGGTGCAGGGCGGTCGGCCAGCCGAGATATCCATCGCCGCCGAGGACTAGAACGCGCATGTACCTCTCCTGTCATTACCTCAAGCCACGACGGCCGGACGAGACCGCGATCGCGTCCCACCCCCTGGACGTGGTGAGGTGGGCCGGGTTGTCGGTGTGGCTGCCTCGAAGCGGTCAGCATGGTTCCCCCCAAGCGGTGCCGTAATCACCATGCGACCAGAGCTCACCTGGCGGACACACTACCGACCATCTCAGCCCGTCGGCCATCCGCGCACGACCCGGCCACGCCTGGCGGTCCGCTGTCCCGCTCGATTCTTTATGATCATCATGACAGCCCCCACGCCCAGATTCGACCCCGCGAACGGCGCGGCCGGTGCGTATCCGCACCGGCCGCGTTCGGGAAGGGATTCGCGAAAGGGAGGGGTCAGGCTGGGAAGGAGGAGAGTTCCCTGTCCCAGTGGCGGTGCTCGGCGACCGCGTCGTGGAATCGCCGCGCGAACGCGTCGCCCGCGCTCGGGCCGACGACGCCCTGGTCGCCCGGCAGGTTCGCGGCCTCCAGCAGCGGCTCCGCGCCCGGCAGGACGCCGACCGCCTTGCAGTGCTTGAACGCCTCGCGCATGAACTGGACGGCCTGCCCGTCGGCGACGAGTTCCCGTCCTCCGGCCGCCAGGACCGCGTCGTAGAGCACCGAGTTCGCCGCGCTCAGCTGCTTGTCGGCCGTGAACGTCGCCACGGTGCCCTCGTGCGGGGCGACGACGTCGCAGATCGCGCCCTGGTCGCGCAGCGCCTGCAGCACCGGCCGGAGGACGCCCGGGTCGCTCTGGTCGCCGACCAGCACGGCGATCTTGCGGGTGGCGATCGACTTCGGCTGGTTCTCCTGGCTGAGCGCCGGAGAGGACCTGCCGTGGTTGGTGACGGTCACGCTGGGCGGGTCGAAGCCGAGGCCCTTGGCCACCTGCGCCGCGAGGTCCCCGTCCACGTTGGCGAGCCGCTCGACGACCTTCTCCTTGATGTAGCGGCGCTCCACGTGCCCGAGCTCGAACAGCAGGGCGTTGACGATGTGGGTCTTCTCCCAGCCGGCCATGCTGTTCCAGAACAGCGTGGCCTGGCTGTAGTGGTCCTCGAAGCTCGGGCTTCGCCGGCGGATCTTCTCCCCCGACACCCGCTCCTGGTAGTGGCGGAACACCCCCGCCGTCTTCCCGGTGTCCGCGGCGGTCGCCGGGCAGCCGCCGCTGATCGAGTTCTTGGAGTAGGCCGTGTCGCTGTCGTGGATCATGTGCTGGTGGAAGCCGTCCCGGTGGTCGTTGTGCACGGGGGCGACCGGCCGGTTGACGGGGATCTGCTGGTGGTTCGGGCCGCCGAGGCGGAGGAGCTGGGTGTCGAGGTAGGAGAAGTTGCGCGCCTGCAGCAGGGGGTCGTTGGTGAAGTCGATCCCGGCGACGATGTTGGCGGTGCAGAACGCGACCTGCTCGGTCTCGGCGAAGAAGTTCTGCGGGTTCCGGTTCAGGACCATCGTGCCGATCGGACGCAGCGGCACCTCCTCCTCCGGGATGATCTTGGTGGAGTCGAGCAGGTCGAAGTCGAACGCGTGCTCGTCCTTCTCGTCCACGAGCTGGACGCACAGCTCGAACTCGGGGTAGTCGCCGCTGACGATGCAGTCCCACAGGTCGCGCCGGTTGAAGTCGGGGTCGTTGCCCTGGACGCGCAGCACCTCGTCCCACACCAGCGAGTACGTGCCGAGTTTCGGCCGCCAGTGGAACTTCACGAACGTGCCCTTGCCCTGGGCGTTGACGAACCGGAAGGTGTGGACGCCGAACCCCTGCATCATCCGGTAGCTGCGCGGGATCGCCCGGTCGGACATCAGCCACATGATGAAGTGCATGGTCTCGGGCTGCATCTGGACGAAGTCCCACAGGGTGTCGTGCGCCGACTGGGCCTGGGGGATCTGGTTGCGCGGCTCCGGCTTCACCGCGTGGACGAAGTCGAGGAACTTGATGCCGTCCTGGATCGGGAAGACCGGCATGTTGTTGCCGACCAGGTCGTAGTTGCCCTGCCGCGTGTAGAACTTGGTCGCGAAGCCCCGCACGTCCCGGACCGTGTCGGCCGACCCGCGCTCCCCGGCGACGGTGGAGAACCGCACGAACGTCGGCGTGACCAGGGACGGATCGCACAGGAAGTCGGCGCACGTGATGTCCTCCAGGGACTCGTGCACCCGGAACTCCCCGTACGCCCCGGACCCGCGCGCGTGCACCACCCGCTCCGGGATCCGCTCATGGTCGAACCGCGTGATCTTCTCGCGGGCGTGGAAGTCCTCCAGGAGTGTGGGCCCCCGCTCGCCCACCGACAGCCAGTTGTCGGTGTCGGCCACCCCGACGCCCTGGTCGGTCGTGTAGTCGGCGCCGTCCGACCGGACCCGGTCGTCCTCTAGTTGCCGCTGCTTGTCGTTGTCGCCGCCTGCCACTGAACCTCCCGCGGTGAGTCGATCGCGCTGTCCCGGGGGCGGCGTTGCACCGGCCCCCGCCCTTCATGGCACTAACCGGCAGCGGTCATCTGTAACGCGACATCAGCAAAGGAGGAGGCAAGGTTGTCCGGGCCGCACGGCCCCGCGCTCCGCGGAGGGGCGGGAGGAACGAGTCTCGATCGACATCGGCCCACCTCTAGCTTCCCGAATCAAGTTCTAGTATCCAAGAAGCACAATCGGCTCCGGCACTTCCATCGGGAGGCAACAGTGCAGACTCGAGCGGCGATCCTGTGGGAACCACACACCGACTGGAGCGTCGAGGACATCGAGCTCGACGACCCCAAGGCGGGCGAAGTCAAGATCAAACTCGCCGCGTCCGGCCTGTGCCATTCCGACGAGCACGTCGTCACCGGGGACATGGTCCTCAGCGACGAGATCGCGGCGCTGCTGGGCGCGGAGCAGTTCCCGCTCATCGGCGGCCACGAGGGCGCCGGCGAGGTCGTGGAGGTCGGCCCCGGTGTCACCACGCTGCAGGAGGGCGACCACGTCGTCCTGTCGTTCGTCCCGTCCTGCGGCCGCTGCCCCTCGTGCGCGCGGGGCCAGCAGCACCTCTGCGACATGGGCGCCGTGCTGCTGGCCGGACGGCAGATCAGCGACATGACCGCCCGGCACCACTCCAAGAGCGGCAAGGACCTCGGCACCATGTGCTGCACCGGCACGTTCGCGCCGTACACCGTGGTCAACGAGGCGTCCGCCGTCAAGATCGACGACTGGATCCCGCTCGACAAGGCCGCGCTGGTCGGCTGCGGCGTCACCACCGGGTGGGGCGCGGCCGTCAACGTGGCCAAGGTGCAGGCGGGCGAGAGCGTCGTGGTGATCGGCCTCGGCGGCATCGGCATGAACGCCGTGCAGGGCGCGGCCATGGCCGGCGCCCGCCACGTCATCGTCGTCGACCCGGTCGACTGGAAGCGGGAGAAGGCCACCGAGTTCGGCGCGACCCACTCCGCCGCGTCCCTGGAGGAGGCCGCCGCCAAGGTCATGGAGCTCACCTGGGGCGCCAACGCCGACAAGGTCCTCCTCACCACCGGCGTCGCGACCGGCGACCTCATCAACCCGATGATGAGCATGGTCGCCAAGGGCGGCCGCGGTGTCGTGGTCGCCGTCGCGCCGATCCTCCAGGAGGACGTCAAGCTCAACCTGTTCGACCTGGCGATGCAGCGCAAGGAACTGGTCGGCTGCATCTTCGGCAACGCCAACCCGCGCCGCGACATCCCGCGCCTGCTGCGCCTCTACGACGAGGGCAAGCTCAAGCTGGACGAGCTGGTCACCACCACCTACACCCTCGACCAGGTCAACCAGGGGTACCAGGACATGCGGGACGGCAAGAACATCCGCGGCATGATCAAGTACTGACCCGCCCGCGCCTGGCCACCGGTTCCCGTCTCACAGCGTGTGGCGGTACCAGCCGCCGTTGGAGCCGGTGGTCAGGAACGAGCGGTCTCCCAGGGGCACGATGTCCTCCCTGTCGAAGAACTCGGAGGGCATCGGTCCCAGTACCCGTCCGGTCCGGACGTCGACCAGCTGGTTGTGGTGGAAGTCGAGGTCCTGCGGCTCGTCGTCGTCCTCGTCCTCGGCCAGCTCGCCGCGGACGGAGACGATCGCGGTTTCGGCGTCGAGGTAGCCCACGATGAAGCCGATGAAGAACGTCTCGTACTTGTCCTCGTCGTAACCGAGCGCCTCGGCCGAGACGATGACGTCCTCCTCCTCGCCGGGGAACGTGCGGATGACGAGTTCTTCGAGCAGGCTTCCCCGCACCTCCCGGACCGTCATCAGGCGGGTTCCGTCCGGGGACAGGGCGCACAGCATCGAGTTCCACTCGTACTCGGTCAGCGCGATTCCGGTGCCGTCCAGCCGGGCGCTGTAGATGCGCGACCCGTCCTGCCCCTCGCCTACTTCCAAAAGGATTTGCTCGCCATCCGGGTGGACGTAATGCTCTGCGCCGTGACCGGCGCTTCCCAGGTCGACCTGCCCGAGGACGTTCCCCGTGGCCGCGTCGAAGGCGAGCCACTGGTCAGTGTGGTCGCGTCCCTTCATGGCGAGGTCGGGCCGGTAGAGCCACACCACGTCGCCCTTCAGCGAGAACTCGCAGTAGGCCCTGCCGTTCATGTATTGCTCGGCCGGTGCCTCGAAGTCACTCCGCCACCTGGCGGTACCGTCACGCTCCACGCAGATGAGGGCTTCGTCGGTCGTGTACGCGGCACACTCCAGATCGGGCGCCGCCGCATGACCGTACGGCTTGCCTTCGGCGGGAAACGCCGCCGCGCGTTCAAGGAGGCCGCCGTTGGCGACCGGACGGGACAGGTCATAGGCGGCAACCGCATTCAGTGTCGCCTTTGTCAGGATTCGCGGATTCATGGTCACGCCCCCGCACGCTAGCCGGTCGGACCGGATCCCGGCGCGGAACGTCCGACTTCGAAACATAATGGAAGAACGGCATATCGGGGGCGGAGGGTCTGATGGACGCGGGTATGCGCGCGGGGCTGGCCGAGATCGCGGCCAAGCTGGACATCGTGCGGCGGACGGAGGCCGAGCACGGCTTCGGTGTCACCATCGAGGACCCCAAGGAGCTGGAAGACGTTCCGGAGCTTCCCGAAGGGGTGACGGCGGTCTTCCGGCTGTTCTCCTGCCTGGCAGGGGACTATTTCTGCTTCAGGCAACCCGATGTGATCCAGAACCCGGGCGCATGGAAATGGCGGCTGACGGCTCCGGGCTGTCCGCTGGGCAATCCCCTGGAGATCGGCTACGAGCGCTACGGGATCCCCGCCGCCATCCTCGAGGACATCGACGGCGGCGCCCCGGTACGCCTGGACATGAACGATGGGAGCGTCTACTACGTCGACCCGGACGACTACATCTTCTTCTACAAGAACGTCGAAGAGGAGGAGATTCCCAGCGAGGATTTCGCGGACGACGTCGTCGCCTTCTTCAACGACCACGTTCTCGGCGAGGGCTACCCGCGGCTCGTCGAGGGGGTCCTGGGGAGCCGTGCCGTCACGGAACACGACCGGCGAGGGCGGCACAAGGACAGCTGGATGAGGCTGCTCTCAGCGAGCGGCCTTCTCACCGGCCGTGTTCCGTGACGGACGAGCTCTTCAGCGCAGGGCGGCGACGAGGGCGTCGCAGTGGGAGCACCAGAGCTGGCGGGCCTCGGCGAAGCCGCGCTCGCGCAGCGCGTCCAGGTGCCACTGGGTGGTGGTGGGCCGGTCGCCGACCGGCCTGGCGCCCTTGCGGGGATCGCCGAGCATCTCGAAGCGGCGCTGGGCGAGTTCGGACAGCGCCGGGTCGTCGGCGACCTGGGTCCACCAGGTGCCCCAGTCGAGTGCGCCCTCGGCCTTCGCTCGTTCCTGGCGGGCCGTGAGGAGCGACTGGGCGGCGGCGTTGAGGCGAGGCGCGGACTCGTCGGTCATGTGGTCGGCGTTCAGGAACACGCCGCCGTCCTTCAGCACACCGCGGATCTGCCCGTACAGGACGCGCAGCGGCTCGGCGTCCAGCCAGTGCAGCGCGGTGGCGGTCACGACGGCGTCATAGGGGCCGTTCACGGCGTCGGTCCAGGCCGGGTCGGTGAGGTCGGCGGTCACGAACTCCACGCGGTCGTCGCCCTCGAAGTGACCGCGCGCCATGGTGAGCAGGACCGGGTCGTAGTCGAGGCCGGTCGAGCGGGCGCCGGGGAAGCGCTTCAGCAGCCGGTCGGTGATGCTTCCCGTCCCGCAGGCGAGGTCGAGGACGCGCGGCTCGGGGCCGGCGAGGGCCTCGACCATGTCGAGCATGACCCGGAACCGCTCCTCGCGGTCGGGCATGTACCACTCCTGCTGGCGGTCCCAGCTGTCCTGCCACGTCTGCCAGGCGAGCGTTTCCGTCATGACTTCCCTACCTTCTTCCTTGGTGGTCGTGCCGCCTGGATCAGCAGGCGGGTGGTCTCGGAGTCGGGTGCGTCCAGGACGCGGGCGAGTTCGCCCTGGTCGGCCGCGTGACCGCCGTCGAGGACGACGATCCGGTCGGCGACACGGCGGATGAGGGCCAGGTCGTGGCCGATCCACAGGATGGACGTGCCGTCCGCGCGCAGCCGGGCGACCTCGGCCAGCACGAGACCGGTGGCGGTGTCGTCGAGCGCGGTGGTGATCTCGTCGCAGATCAGGACGTCCGGGCGCGCCAGGACCGCGCGGGCGAACGCGGCGCGCTGGAGTTCCCCGCCGGACAGGGCCGCCGGCCGGCGCCGTGCGGTGTCCGCGGCGACGCCCAGCCGGGTGAGGAGGGCGGCGGCCTCCGCGGCGGCGTCGTCCGGGGGTGTCCCGCGGAGCCGGACGGCGGTGCGGGAGACCTGGTCCAGTACGGGGCGGCGCTCGTCGAACGAGCCGCGGACCTCCTGCCACACGTACTGGACGCGGCGTTTCTGCGCGCGGTCACGGCGCCGGAGCGGGGGTAGCGCGTTCCCGTCCAGGAGGACCTTTCCGCGATGCCGTTCGTGGAGTCCGGCCACGCATCGGGCCAGGGTCGTCTTGCCGCTGCCGGACGGACCGGCCACGGCGAGGCAGCCGCCCGGGGGCAGCGACAGGGAGATGCCGTGCAGGACCACGCCGCGTCCTCCCGGACGCAGCCAGGCGGTGAGGTCTTGCACCGCGAGCCGTGCCGGTTCGTCGTGCGGGAGGGTGGACGGGCTCGCGGGTTCGGTGGGGACGGGCAGCACGTCCAGGGGAGCGCCCTGCTTGGTGACACGGCCGTCCTCCAGCAGGACGACGTGGTCGGCCAAGGCGCGCACGAGGTCGTGGTCGTGGGTCAGCAGGAGCAGCGCCATCCCGTCCTCGGCGAGAGCGGCGAGTTCCTCGATGAGGCCAAGGCGGGTCACCGTGTCCAGGCCCGTGCTCGGTTCGTCCAGGATGAGCGCCTTGGGTCCGCAGGCCAGCACCTGCGCGAGCGCGACACGCTGGCGCTGGCCGCCGGAGAACTGGTGCGGGAAGCGGCGCAGCACGGACCTCTCCGGGGACAGCTGCGCCTTGCGGACCGCGTCGGCGACCGTCACGGTTCCGTGCAGCCCGGCCAGCTCCTTGATGACCGCGCCGGTGCGGCGGGCCGGGTTGAGCGCGTTGCCCGGATGCTGCGGCAGGTAGGCGATCGTCCCGCCGCGCAGGGCGGCGGCCTCCCGGGTGACGCCGTGCTCGGACACGACCGGCACGCCGTCGACATGGACGGCGCCGCCCAGCTCCACGCCCGGCGCGGATTCGCCGAGGAGGGCGAGTGCCGTCGTGGTCTTGCCGCTGCCGGACGGCCCGGCCAGGGCGGTCACCCCGCCCGCCCGGACGTCGAGATCCACCCCGCGCAGCAGGTCGGACGTGCCGGTACGGGCCGTCAGCCCGCGCACCTCGATCACCGCGCCGCCTCCACCCGCGCCGCCTCCACCCGTGCCGCCTTCACCCGTGCCGCCTTCACCCGGCGCGGCCGTTCCCGCTTCTCGTGCTTCCCGCGTTTCAGGAGGCGGTCGGCCAGGAGGTTGAGCCCGACGGTGAACATGACGAGCATCGCGGCGGGCGCGGCCACGGCCCACGGCTGGATGAGCAGCGCCTCCCGGCTCCCGGCGATGGTGACGCCCCAGTCGGGCGAAGCCGGGTCCAGGCCGAGGCCGAGGAAGTTGGCGGCGGCGACGGTGAAGACCGCGGCCGGGACGCGGGTGCCGACGTCGGCGGCGGCCACCGGCAGGACGGACCGCCCGACGTACCCGAACAGGACCCGGGCCCGGGACTCGCCCTGCACCCGCATCGCCTCGGCCACCGGCCCGCTCGCCGCGTCCAGCGCCGCCGCCCGCACCAGCCGGGCCACCGCGGGCGCGTTGATCACCGCCACCGCGAGCGCGACGGCCACCGGGCTGCCGCGCCACCCCACGCCGACCACGCTGATGACCAGCAGCGACGGGATGGGCAGGAGCAGCTCGATCGGCCGCATCATCAGCTCGTCGACCCAGCGGTGCCGGGTCGCGGCGGCGGCCAGCCCGAGCGGCCCGCCGACGAGGCAGGCGAGGGCGACGGCGCAGCAGGCGACGCCGAGGGCGCTGCGCCCGCCGCGCAGCAGCAGCCCCAGCACGTCGCGCCCGGTCCCGTCCGTGCCGAGCAGATGGCCGTTGCCCGTCACGTACGGCGCGCCGTCGTCCGGGGTGATCGCCGGGGCGAGCAGCGGCCCCAGCACCGCCGCCGTCACGGGCACGGCCAGCAGCAGCGCCGCCAGCGCGATCGTCAGCGAGGGACGCCGCCCGCGCGGCTTCCCGGGACCGGTCATCGCAAGACCTCCGTGCGCGGGGCGAGACGCTGGCAGACGAGGTCGGCGGTGACGTTGAACGCCAGCGCCAGCGCCGCCAGCAGCAGCGTCAGCGCCTGGACGGTCGGGACGTCGCGGCTCTGCACCGCCTCGATCAGGGCGGTCGCGGTGCCGGGGATCACGAAGATCGCCTCGACGATCAGGACGCCGCCGAGGAGCTGGTCGCCGGTCCGCGCGAGTTCCTGCACACCGGGCACCGCCGCGTTCGGCAGGACGTGCCGCAGCACCAGCCGGGTGCGCGGGACGCCGAGCCGCCGCGCCTGGACGGTGTAGTCCGCCTCCAAGGCGGCGATGGCGCCCGCCCGTATCTGCCGGGAGAGCGTGCAGACCGTCCGGGCGAGCAGCACGGCGACCGGCAGCACGAGCAGGACGGGGCTGGCCAGCAGGCCGCCGCCGTCGGCCCCCAGCCAGGTGGACGGCAGCCAGCCCAGGTGCAGGGAGAACGCCGCGATCAGGGCGAGGGCGAGCACGAAGTCGGGGACGGAGTTGAGGGCGAGCGTCACCGAAGTGATCACGCGGTCGGCGGCCCCGCCCTCGCGCAGCCCCGCCGTCAGGCCGAGCAGCATCGCCAGCGGCACCAGGAGCGCGGCGGTGACACCGGCGAGGACGAGGGTGGAACCGAGCGACCCGGCGACGATCTCGCGCACCGGGTTCCCGCTCACCAGCGACGTGCCGAGATCACCGGACAGCAGCCCGCCGGCCCAGTCGGCGAACCGCTCGTCCAGCGGGCGGTCGAGCCCGAGCTGCGCACGCAGGTGCGCGACCTCGTCCAGTCCCGCTTGCTCGTTGAACCGCACCTCGGCGGCGTCCCCGGGCAGCAGCGAGGTCAGCAGGAAGATCAGGACGGCCAGGAGCGCGAGCTGGACGGCGGCCAGCAGCCCGCGCCTGGCGGCGTGGCGCAGCACCGTTCAGGCCAGCCACACGTCGTCGAACCGGGCCCAGTGGACCGTGTTCGGCGGTGCCTTCCGCACCCCGTTCACGCGGGACGACACAGCGTTGAGCCAGTCGGGATGCCCCCACAGCAGCAGGCCGCCCTCGTCGCGGATCCGCCGCTGGAGCGCGCCGTACTTCTGCGTGCGCTCCTTCTCGTCGACGATCGACTGGGCCTTCCTGAACTCCTTGTCGAAGTCCTCGCGCTCCCAGGCGGTGGCGTTCTGCGGGGAGCCGGTCAGCATCCGGTCGCTGATGTAGGTCGGGATCGGGGTGGCGCCGGTGCGGTGGCTGCCGATCAGGCCCTTGTCGAGCTGGTCGGTGTAGTAGGTCTCCGGCGGGCCGTTCACGATCTTCACGCGCAGCCCCGCCTCGGCCGCCTGCTCGCGGAACAGGTTCGCCGCGTCGACGAACCCGTTCGCGGCCGTGGAGGTGTAGAAGGTCACCTCCTTGTTCAGCGCACCGCTCTTGCGCAGCAGGGCGCGGGCCTCGCCGACGTCGCGTCCGCGCTGCGGGACGTCCTCGGGGTAGTAGGTGAACCCCTTGCCGTACATGTCGTTGCCGACCACGCCGCGGCCGCCGAAGACGACCTCCACCAGGCGCTCCCGGTCGGCCAGGAGCTTGACCGCCATCGCCGCGTCGGGGTCGTCGAACGGCGGCCGGTCGGTCTTCATCACGATGCCCTCGGCGCCGCTGCGGGGCGTGGCGATGATCCGCACGTTCCGGTTCGACTCGACGACGCGGGCGAACGTCGGCGTCATCTCGTGCGCGTACTCGACCTCGCCGGCCTGGACGGCGTTGGCGCGGGCCTCGGTCTCGGCCGACAGGATGCGGATCTCGTCCAGGTGCGGCGCGCCCTCCCAGTGGTCGTCGAAGCGGCGGCCCGTGAACGACCGGCCGGCGGTGAACGAGTGCGCCCGGAACGGTCCGGTGCCGACCGGCTTGGACGGGTCGGCGTAGCCGCGCCGGACGATGTGGGTGCCGGTCATGGCGAGGAGCGAGGGCAGTTCCGCGTTCGGGCGCTTGAGCGCGATCTCCACGACCCGCTTGCCGGCGGCCCGCGAGCGGTTCAGGTCGACGGCCGCCAGCGAGGCTCGCGCTCTCCTGTCGACGCCCTTGGGGTCGAGGATGCGCGCCAGGCTGTAGAGGACGTCCTCGGCGTCCAGGACGTGGCCGTCATGGAACGTGGCGGCCCGCAGGTGGAACCGCCATACGGTCGCGTCGCCGTTGGTCTCGTAGCGTTCCGCCAGCCGGGGCACCGGCCGGAGGGTCTCGCCGAGATCCACGAGCTTGTCGAAGACCGCCTTGTGCCGGGCGATGTCGACGAACTGCCGCTGCGCGTGCGGGTCCATCGTCTCCTTGGCCCCGGAGCCGGGGAACACCGCCCGGAGGGTGCCGCCCCTGCGCGGCGTGCTGGAGCCCGTCCCGCCGGACGAGCACGAGGTGAGCAGGACCGCCCCCGCCGCTCCGGCCAGGCCGAGGAACCCCCGGCGCGTCGTACCGCCCGGCACGCTGAACACCACCCCTTACCCCGAGAACCACTCAACGCACTTATTGCGCAAATGCAACATACTTGCAAGTTAACGGTGGATCGGGACGGACCCCCTGCTTCGGGACGCGACCCACGCCGGGTGGCGAATCGACGGCGCGAGGCCCGGCGGGACAGCGCTTTGAACAGCGCTTTTGGCGCCTCCGAGAGCGCCGGAGGCCCTAACGGTCACGATCAAACGTGGGTTTGATCACAGCGCGTGTTAGCAAGAACTACCGCAGGGACCCCTTATTTCTGGCCGTGCGCAGGGCTAACGTTCGTCCTGTCCGTCCTGTCCGCACTAGTTCGTCACACTATGTGACGCATCGACCGACCAATGGTGACCACCGTGCGTCCCTTGCGGGCCGCGCACCGTCACCAGCAGCACGTCCACAGGAGGAAGTCCGATTCAGCGCCAAGAGTTCGGGGAAAATCCGACCGAGGTTCGCGACACCGATCACTACACCGAAGAGTACGTCCAGAGCTTCGTGGAGAAGTGGGACGAACTCATCGACTGGAAGCGGCGCTACGAGAGCGAAGGCAGCTTCTTCGTCGACCAGCTCAGAGAACGAGGGGTCAAGAAGGTACTCGACGTCGCCACCGGGACCGGGTTCCACTCGGTCCGGCTTCTCCAGGAGGGCTTCGAGACCGTCAGTGCCGACGGCAGCCCGGAGATGCTCCGCAAGGCCTTCCAGAACGGCTACACGTTCGGCGGCCACATCCTGCGCGTGGTGTGCGCCGACTGGCGTTTCCTGAACAGGGACGTCCACGGCGAGTTCGACGCGATCATCTGCCTGGGCAACTCGTTCACCCACCTGTTCTCGGAACGCGACCGGCGTAAGGCCCTGGCGGAGTTCTACGCCATGCTCAAGCACGATGGTGTGCTCATCATCGACCAGCGCAACTACGACTCCATCCTGGACAACGGCTTCTCCAGCAAGCACTCGTACTACTACTGCGGGGAGGAGGTCGTTGCCGAGCCGGAGTACGTCGACGAAGGTCTCGCGCGGTTCCGGTACCGCTTCCCGGACAACAGCGAGTACGCCCTCAACATGTACCCGCTGCGCAAGAACTACACGCGGCGGCTCATGCGCGAGGTCGGCTTCCAGCGCATCGACACGTACGGTGACTTCCAGGACACCTACAACGACGACGACCCCGACTTCTTCATCCACGTGGCGGAGAAGCAGTACCGGGAAGACGACATGGCAACCGGCTACTCCACGGCGGTGAACACCGCCCGCGACTACTACAACTCAAGCGACGCGGACACGTTCTACCACTCCGTCTGGGGCGGGCAGCACATCCACGTCGGCATCTACGAAGAGAACGACACCATCGACGCGGCCAGCGCCCGGACCGTCCAGCAGATGGCCTCCGGCCTGAACCTGACGCCGGACTCGCAGGTCATCGACCTCGGCGCGGGCTACGGCGGGTCCGCCCGCGAACTGGCCCGCACGTACGGCTGCAAGGTCACCTGCCTCAACCTCAGCGAGGTCGAGAACGACCGCAACCGCGCCATGAACGAGGAGCAGGGACTCGCCCACCTCATCGACGTGGTCGACGGCTCCTTCGAGTCCCTTCCGTTCAACGACAACACCTTCAACGTCGTGTGGTCGCAGGACGCCCTGCTGCACGGCGGCGACCGGATCCGCGCCCTGGAAGAGATCGCCCGGGTGCTCAAGCCGGGCGGGGACTTCGTCTTCACCGACCCGATGGCGGCCGACGGCTGCCCCCGGGACTCGCTGAAGCCCATCCTCGACCGCCTCCACCTCGAGACGATGGGTTCGCCCGGCTTCTACCAGCGCGAGATCGCCCGTCTCGGGATGCGGCCGACCTTCGAGGACCTGACCGAGCACCTCACCACGCACTACGGCAGGGTCCTCAAGGAGACCGAGGAGCGCGAGGCGGACTTCTCCGGCCAGATCAGCGCCGACTACCTCGAACACATGAAGTCGGGCCTGCGCAACTGGGTCCACGGTGGCGAGTCCGGCCACCTGAAGTGGGGAATCTTCCGCTGTAAAGCGTGAGCCCGCACAGGGCGGGACGGATGGCCGAGGCCGGGAGAGGAACGTTCCTCTCCCGGCCTCGCCGGCTCGGTCCCCCGGCTCGGTCCCCCGGCTCGGTCCCCCGGCCCGGTCAGCTCCAGCGGAACAGCTTCGCCGCCGCACCACCGGCCAGGACGATCACCGCGGCGAGCACCGCGAGCTGCGACGGGTCCGGCGCTACGCCCATCCAGGCATCGCTCATCGCCTCGACGCCCGCCCCGAAGGGCAGGTACCCGCCGAACGCGGCCAGCCCGTCGGGCAGGTTCTCGCGCGCCCCGAACCCGCCGCCGACGGCCATCATCAGGAAGAACACCACCAGGCCGATGGCCATGGCCGCGTTCGTGGACGGCGCGATCGCCGCGACCACCATCCCGAGCGCGTACATCGCCAGCGTCACCAGGCAGAACACCCCGGCGGCCGTGAAAGCGCCGCGGGGCATCGACACGTCGAAGGCCAGCCGCGCCACCAGCAGGGACAGCGCCACACCGGCCAGCACCTGCACCAGGCTGGCCAGCACCTGGGCGATCAGCAGCATCGCCGGATGCGCGGGGGTGACCCCCAGCCGCCGCAGCACGCCCTCCTTGCGGTACGACGCGAGCACCGCCGGCATGTTCACCGTGCCGATGATCGCCACGACCATCACCATGGTCAGCGGGACGACGTAGGCGTCCAGAGCGGGAAGCCCGCGGAACTTCCCGTCGCCCCGGCCGTCGGAGCCCAGCCCGTTCATCACCATGATCAGCATGGGCAGGCCGAGCGGAATGACCAGCCCTGGGGTGTCCCGGACGACCAGTTTGGCCTCGGTCCAGGTGAGCAGCGCCCACGAGCGCGCCGAGGGCCGGTACGCCGTCATCCCGCCTCCCTCTCGCCGCGCGGCCGGACGGCCCCGTCCTCGCGCGCCCCCCGGCCCGTCAGGGCGAGGAACGCGTCGTCGAGCGTGGCGTGTTCGAGCCTCGTCTCGGTGGCGACGACGCCGTGCCGCACCAGCGCCGAACTCACCGTGTGCAGCAGGTTCCCGGTTCCGGTGACCACGGTCTCGCCTCGTTCGGTGCGCACCTCACCGACGCCGTCGAGCCCGGCCAGCAGCGTCGCGTCGAACGGTGCGGCCACCCGGAACCGGACGCGCTGCGGAGCGTCCAGCCGCGCGATCAGCCCGCCCGGCGTGTCCAGCGCGGCGAGCCGGCCCCGGTCGAGGACCGCGATGCGGTCGCACAATCGCTGGGCCTCGGCCATGAAATGCGTGACGAGCAGCACGGTCACGCCGGTGTCGCGGATCTGCTCGATGAGCTCCCAGGTGCCCTGGCGCGCCTGCGGGTCGAGGCCGGTGGTCAGCTCGTCGAGCACCGCGACCCGCGGCCTGCCGATCAGCGCCAGCGCGACCGACAGCCGCTGCGCCTGGCCGCCCGACAGCCTGTCGTACGCCGTGTCGCGCTTGCCCGCCAGCCCCAGCTCCTCCAGCAGCCGGTCCGGATCGGCGCCGTCGGGATAGAACGACCGGTACAGCTCGATCGCCTCGCCGACCCGCAGCTTCTCCGGCAGGGCCTCCTTCTGCAACTGCGCGCCCAGCACCTGCCTGAGCCGCGCACGGTCGCGCTGCGGATCCAGGCCCAGCACGCTGATCCGGCCCCGGTCGGGCCGCCGCAGCCCCTCGACGCACTCCACGATGCTCGTCTTGCCGGCGCCGTTCGGGCCGATGATCCCGAATATCTCACCCTCGTCCACGGTGAAGGACACATCGTCCACGGCGACCGTCCCGCCGTACCGCTTGCACAGTCCCTCGACCTCCACTACCGGCATCGCCACATCCCTTCCCCCTCTGTAACAGCAGGTCAGAACGCTAGGCGGGCGGCACCCCCGGCCGCGCGTGCCGGAGGTCACGACCCGCGCCCATGACTTCCGGCACGGTCGGCCCCCGCCGCGCCGCCCGTATGCTTCGGGACATGGCCAGATCCCATCTCGAAATCTGGGGTGCGGCGAGCGCGGTGGCGGTGTGCCTGGTGGTCGGGGCGCCGGTCTTGTTCATCGACGAGGACCTCACGCTCGGGCCGGACTGGGTGTGGTGGTCCTGCTACCTGGGGTTCCTCGCGCTGTTCACGCTGGCGATGGTGGACGTCGTGCCGGGGCGCAGTGGCCGCCTCCCCCTGATCGGACTCGTGGCGGCCGGGCCCGCGGCGGTGCTGCTGGCCCCGGGCTTCGGCTGGCTCCCCATCCTGCTCGTGTTCGCCACCGCGCTCCTCGCGCACCTGACGTCGATGCGCATCGTCATCGCGGTGCTCGCGCTGAACAGCGCGACGGCCGGCGCGGCGCCGCTGCTGCGGGACGGCTCGATCCTGGACGTGACGCTGACCGCGTTGATCTACGCGATGCTGCAGATCTGCACGGTGTGGGCGGTGCGCAGCGAGCAGCGGGAGGCCGCCGCCCGCGAGCGCCTGGCCGTGGCCAACACCGAACTACGCGCCGCCACCGCGCTGCTGGCCGAGTCGAGCCGGTCCGCCGAGCGGCTGCGCATATCCCGCGAACTGCACGACCTCCTCGGCCATCAGCTCACCGCGCTCGTCCTCGAACTGGAGGTCGCCGCACACCACAGCACGCCGCCCGCCGACGGGCACGTGGAACGCGCCCGCGGGCTCGCCAGGGACCTGCTCGGCGACGTGCGCTCGGCCGTCGGCGAACTCCGCGCCCGCACCCCGCCCCTCCGCCAGGCGCTCACGGAGATCGTCGCGGATCTGCCGCACCCGCGCGTCCACCTGAGCGTCGACGACTCCGCCGAACCGGACGAGGCGTGCACGGCCGCGCTGATCCGCTGCGTGCAGGAGGTCGTCACGAACACCATCCGCCACTCCGGCGCCGGGAACCTGTGGATCGACGTCGCCCAGGCCGGCGACGGGGAGATCGTCCTCACCGCACGCGACGACGGCCACGGCACCTCGGTCCTGCGCCTCGGCAACGGCCTGACCGGCGTGAGGGAACGCATCGCGCAACTTGACGGCGCGGTCTCGTTCGACACCCGGTCCGGCTTCACGGTCAACGCCAAGGTCCCGGCTCCGTGATCCGCGTAGGCGTCGCCGACGACCAGACGCTCGTGCGCCAGGGGATCCGGCACCTGCTGGAGCTGTCCGCCGAGGTGACCGTCACCGCGGAGGCCGGCGACGGCGACGAGGCACTGGCGATCCTGGAATCCGACCCCCCGGACGTCCTCCTCCTGGACCTCCGCATGCCCCGCCGGGACGGCATCGCCACCCTCGTCGCCATGCGGGAGCGCGGCATCACCGTCCCCACCCTCGTCCTGACCACGTTCGACGACGACGAACTGGTGCTGCGGGCCCTGCGCGCCGGCGCGTCCGGCTACCTGCTCAAGGACGTCACCCTCGACCAGGTCGTCGGCGCCATCCGCACGCTCGCGGACGGCGGCACGCTCGTCCAGCCCGCCCTGACCGAGCGCCTGCTCCAGGCCACCAGGCGGCTCCCCGACCCGGACGAGATCCAGGACCTCCCGCCCCAGCCGCTCACCGACCGGGAACAGGACGTCCTGCGCCTGCTGGCCGGCGGCTACGCCAACCGCGAGATAGCCGAAGCCCTGCACCTGGCCGAGGGCACCGTGAAGAACCACGTGTCCAGCCTCCTGGCCAAGCTCGGCGTCCGAGACCGCACCCGCGCCGTCCTCAAGGCCCTCCACCACGGCCTGCTGGACCGCTAGCGCCTCCGGCCGGTCGCCACCCCCCCGTGCCGAGCCGAGCCGCGCGATGGGGTAGGAGGGCGTAAGCTTGGGTTGAGCAAGGGTTCTCGACGCGAGTGACCAAGCCCGCGTCCCCCTGCTTTCCCGATACTCGGTCTCCTTCGGGGGCCCAGACAGGTCCGGCGCCCATGACGCCGCAACACCAGCCCTCCTGGACGTCCGCCGCCTGCGCGTTCT
Source organism: Actinomadura sp. 7K507 (assembly GCF_004348425.1). GTDB lineage: Bacteria > Actinomycetota > Actinomycetes > Streptosporangiales > Streptosporangiaceae > Spirillospora. Next base: position 35,618 of record NZ_SMKK01000014.1, on the reverse strand, counting down.
TCACCACGGGCTGACGGCCCGGGGTGAGGTACGCGCCACCGTCCGGGACAGGCTTCGCCCGTGAACGGCACTCATTGACTCCGGATCGGAGATCCAGCATGCCCACCGACGTTTCCGCCTCGGCCTTGTCCGAGGCGGGCCTGAGCCGCGAGAGGCTCGGGGAACACACCATCGTCGCCATCAGCGGCGAACTCGACATCGCAACGACGCCGTCGCTGCGCGAGCGCCTGAACGCCGCGCTGCGCGACACCGGACCGCACGTGGTCATCGACCTGTCGGGCGTGACCTTCTGCGACGCGTCCGGCCTGGCCCTGCTCGTCGGCGCACGCCGGCGGACGCAGCCCAGGGGCGTCACCCTGGTCCTCGCCGGGCCGCGCCCGCAGCTGAACAGGCTGCTGCGCGTCACCGGCCTGTCCCGTGTCTTCACGGTCCACCCCACCGTCACCGCCGCGCGGCTCGGCCGTCCCGGCATCCGATCGGCCGCGGCCTGACCGCGCGAGGCCCCGAGGGGCCGGACTTTGGAGGCGGCGGCGACGATCCGGCGCCCGTCCACTGGGGTCCGCCGGGAGCCGTCCACGCCTCGGACGACCACCGGCGGTTCGCCGCGTCGTCCGAGGTGATGACCGCGGTCCTGGACGGTACCGGCCTGCCCGGCCTGCTGAACCTCGTGGCAGTGCACGCGCGCGCGATGGCGCACGTCCCGCTGGCGTTCATCGCCCTGCCCGCGGAGGACCCCAACATGCTCCGGATCGATGTCGCCGTCGGCGCTGACGGCGACAGGATCCGCGGGCTGACGGTGCGGCGCGGGCGATCGATGCTCGGCCGCGCGTTCAGCACCCGCCGGGCCCTGTCCGCGCGGATCGCCGCCGACCAGACGCTCAGCGTCCTGCCGGCCGGCCCGATCCTGATCCTGCCGCTGGAGACAGGTGAGGGCACCCGCGGGGTGCTCGCCGTCCTGGGGCGTCCGGGCGCGGAGCCGTTCAACCCGCGCACCGCCCGCCAGTTGCTTCTTTTCGCTGACATGTCCGCCCGGCTGATCGAGCTGGCCGAAGGCGTCCGCGCGACCGCCTCGGCGGATCCCGCCGCCGACGGCGCGCACATCGTCCGCGATCTCCGCCCCCTCGGCCCACGCGAACGTGAGGCGACCGGGCGGGAATGACGGAGTTCGACCGCCCAGGCCGGCGTGTCCCGGGCCTGGGTGGGGTCTTCCGGCTCGCGGCGCCCGCCCGATTCCGGGATGTGAGGCGCTGCCGTGCCGGTTCCGAGCGGAAGCTCAGAGCTTGAAGAGTTTCGTGTAGGGGGCGGGAATCCTGACGGTGCGTGTCCCGAAGTCGACCAGGACGGCGTGGCCGTCCTGGACCTCCAGGACGCGTCCGAGGCCGTACTTGTCGTGGGTGACCTGGTCCTGGAGTGCGAACTCCTTGGCGGGCGGGGCCGCGGCCGGTGGCTTGAAGGGGCTGGTGGGCAGGTGTCTACGCCTGGCGGGTCCGGTGGGTTTCATCACTCCCAGTATGCGCCTATCTGAGCAGTCTGGGGAGTCTGTCCAGCAGGTGATGGCAAAATTCCTCCCGCCGGCTCGTGTGGTACTCTGTTGGTAGTTGCGGTTCCCATAGACATTCTTGTGCGCCTGCGGGTTCGTCCTCAGGCGCATTTTTGTTGTTCTGGATCTTCCGGGTGGGCCTATCGCGGCGTCCCGGCCGCACAAGGTGTGCGGCGGGGAAACCGACCCAGAAGAAGGAGAAAATCATGGCCAGCGGTACCGTCAAGTGGTTCAACGCTGAAAAGGGCTTCGGCTTCATCGAGCAGGACGGCGGCGGCGCCGACGTCTTCGCCCACTACTCCAACATCGCGGGCAACGGCTTCCGTGAGCTCCAGGAGGGGCAGAAGGTTTCGTTCGACGTCACCCAGGGCCAGAAGGGCCTCCAGGCGGAGAACATCGTCCCCGCCTGATCACCGACGGCGCGGCGGGCGAGCCTGAGGGCCGCCCGCCGGCTTGTCGTCGCGCAGCCTCGCTGCGATGGCGTAGTCGATCCGGACGTCGCGGTAGGTGATGTTCTCCTCGACCTCGTCGGGCAGGTCGGTGCGCGTGCTTCCGGACGCGGAGTCGTCACCGGCGTCGCCGGTGAACTCCACGCGGCTTTCGGGAGCGGTCCCGAAGCAAAGCTCGTCGGCCTTCACTCTGGCCGTGAAGAGGATGTCCGCCGTCCGCTGAAGCTCCGGTTCCGGATGCTCATCGCGGCTCACGGCCACTCACCCCTTCACCATCCGCAGCAGCGCCCGCCCCAGGTCGCGCACGGAATCCTCGGCCTCCTGCAGAGCGTTCTGAACGGCACCGCCCTCTTCTTCCTCGCGGTCGGCCGTCCCGTCTTGATCAGCCGAGGTCTCAGCGTCCCCCCGGTCTTCCGACCCGTCAGCACTCCCGCCTTCGCCGGCATCCTGGCCGGTGTCCTCGTCCTGGCCGGTGTCCTCGTCCTGGCCGGTGTCATCCGGGGCGGTTCCGGCGACGCCCTTCGCGGCCTCGCCCGCGCCTGCGGCCGCGCCCCCGGTGCCCTTGCCCACGTCCTTGGCGGCGCTCCCGGCGCCCTTGCCCACGTCTCGGGCCGTGTCGGCGGCTCCCTCGCCGACGTCCTGCACCGCTCCGCCGGCACCCTCGCCCACGTCCTCCACAGCGCTGCCGGCGCCCCTGCCGACGTCTTCGACCGCCCCGCCGGCACCCTCACCGACGTCCTCGACGGCGCTCCCGGCACCCTCACCGACATCTTCGACGGCGCTCCCGGCACCCTCACCGACGTCTTCGACGGCGCTGCCTGCTCCCTTGCCGATTTCGCCGACCGCTGAACCGGTTCCGGCGCCGATGTGGCGTGTCGCCGACTCCACACCGCGGCCGATGTGCTGGAGGATCTCCGGGTTCCGGTCGAGGGTGGTCAGCACGCGGTTGACGATCACGGCCACGTTGTCGAGCCGGACGTCCAGCTGCGCCTCCGCCTCGACCCCCTTGATCTGCAGCTCGACCTTGCCGAGGTACACGTCCGCGCCGACGTTCAGCTTGAGCATGTCGAGGACTTGGGCCACGAGCGATACGTGCGCCTCCAGGTTGTCGACCTCAAGGGAGATCTCGTCCACCTTGAGCATGGGGACATTGAGGTGGACGTCCGGCCCATCTCTCGGACTCGGCTGGTTCTCCCGCTCGTAGACCCTGCCGACCGCGGCTTCCCGCCCCTGATCGGCGTCATCGCGTTCCTGGCCGCGCTCCGGCTCGCCCGACGTGCTGTAATCCGTCATTCGGCCCGCTCCTTCTCCTCCTGGACGGCCTCCTCGTGCGTCTTGACCACCTCGCCGTCGCGGATCTCGCCGCGCCAGCCCTCGGTCTCGTCCTGGGCCAGGAGGGTGCGCGTCATCATGTGCCGCTTGATGTGCTTGAAGTCCAGGCGGAGGCGGCGTCCCTGGGCCCGCCACAGGTTGGCGGTCTTCTCCAGGAAGCCGTCGGGGTGGTACTCGGCCACGAGCATGATCCGGGTCATGGTGGGGGCCAGCTCGTGGAACGTCACGGCGCCGTCGACGTAGCCCTTGGCGCCCTTGGACTTCCAGACGATCCGCTCATCGGGGACCTGCTCGATGATCGTGGACTCCCAGCTGCGGTGCGACAGGAAGATCTGGGCCCGCCAGTTGACCTTCTCGTCGGACTCCTGGTCGACGCTCTCGACCTTGCGGGTGAAGGACGGGTAGTCGCCGAACATCGTCCACTGGCCGTAGGCGACCCGTCTCGGCAGTCCGACGTCGAACTCTTCGACGATGTTGACGACCTTGCCCTCACCGCTGTCCTGGCCGCCGCCCTGGCCGTCGCCGCCGTCCTGGTCTTCGTCGGGCTTCCCGTCGCCGTCCGTGCCGGGAAGCAGGCGGGTGAGGCCCCGGATGCCGCCGCTGGTCTTCTCCAGCGTCTGCACCGCGGCCGCTTTGGCGATCCCCTGGCCCGCATGCTTCAGCTGCTCGGTGGGCAGCAACCCGGCCAGCCCCCGGCCGAGGGCCCCGACCCCGGCGCCTGTCTCCATCATGATCATCACTTCGCCTCGTCGAGGTGCCGTACCGGCTCGTACGGCTGAGTACCGGCATAGCCGTAATCACCGCGACGAAACGACCTTTATTAGCCCTGACCAGGGGAGATAAGGATCTACCGCGCTAGGGGTTCGACAGGTGGCGCTCCTTCAGGGCGGCCTTGTGGATCTTGCCTACCGGGGTCAGCGGGACCTCGGTGGTGACCACGAACTGGCGGGGGATCTTGTAGTCGGCCAGGCGCTCCCGGCAGTAGGCGGTGAGTTCCTCCGGAGTGGGCGGTTCGGAGTCGGGGCGCGGGACGACGTAGAACCGGCCCACCTCGCCCAGCACCTCGTCGGGGACGCCGATACCGGCGGCCATCGCGACCTTCGGGTGGGCGGTCAGGACGTTCTCGATCTCCACCGGGTACACGTTGAAGCCGCCCTGGATGTACATCTCCTTCTTGCGGCCGCGCAGTACGAGATGCCCGTCCGGCTCCATGGCGACCATGTCGCCGGTGGCGAGCCAGCCGTCCGGCAGGAAGACCTCGGCGGACTCCTCGGGCATGTCCCAGTAGCCGGCGGCAACGCAGTCGCCGCGGACCTCGAGTTCGCCGGTCTCCCCCGGCGGCAGGACGTCCCCGTCGAGACCGGTCACGCGGGCCTCGAAGTCGCCGATGACCACGCCCAGGGTGCGGGCGACCGTCTCCGGGGCGTCGTCCAGCAGCGAGAGCACGCACGCGCCCGACGATTCGGACAGGCCGTACAGCCCGTAGAGCGGGGCGCCGGGGAAGCCGCGCCGGATCTCCTCCGCCAGCGCGGGCTCCACGTTGGACCCGCCCGCCACGCAGAGCCGGACGGACGAGAGGTCGTGGCCGGCGAAGTCCTCCCGGCCGAGCATCAGCACGTACATCGTCGGCACCGCGCCGCAGAAGGTCACCCCGTGGCGCTCGATGGCGCGCAGCGCCGCGTCCGGGCCGAACGCGGGCAGCAACGCCACCGCCCCTCCGCTGACCAGCGCGGACATGATGGTGCAGGTGATGCCGCCGACATGGTTGAACGGCAGATGGCCGAGCAGGACGTCGCCCTCGGTCATCTGGAAGTGGTCCGCCTGCGCCCGCGCGGAGGCCAGGATGCTCTGGTGCGTGATCGTCGCGCCCTTGGGGCGTCCGGTCGTCCCCGAGGTGTAGAGGATCATCAGGGGGTCGGCCGGGTGCACGGCGTCGCGCGCCGCCGCCAGCCTGGCCGGGTCGGGCGGCGTCGCGGTCAGCTCGTCGAACGTCCCGCTGCCCGCGAAGCCGCCGCCGAAGAACACGTGGTCGGTCACGCCGGGGAGGCGGTCCCGGGAGTCCTCGAAGAACGCCGCGAAGTCGAAGTCGGGGACGGCGTCGATGCTGATGACCGTCCGGGCGCCGCTCTGGCCGAGCATGTAGGACAGCTCTTGCTCCCGGTAGCGCACGTTGAGCGGGACGACGACCGCGCCGATCCGCGCGGCGCCGAAGAGGGCCGCCAGCCATCGCGGCGTGTTGAGGTCCAGCAGCGCGATCCGGTCGCCACGGCCGATCCCGCGCGCCAGCAGCCCGGCGGCGACCCGGTCGGCCAGCTCGTCGAACTCGGTGAACGTGATGGTGTCGTCGCCGTCGTGCAGGAACGCCTTGCCCCGCGCCGCCGCGTCCCGCAGCGCCGCCCCGACCGTCTTCGCTCGCATGCCGCCTCCCAACGCCGATACTCATCAACGATCACTGATCGGGCCCCCATCTGCCAAGACCCGTCATCCCTGGTGAGCGGGTGAGATCTCGTCGCGGATTCTGGAACGATGACGGGCATGACCGACCGCGTCGGCCTGCGCACGGCCGAGGACGATCTGCTGCCGCCCGCGGACTGGGGGCGCCGCGACCCCGCGTCGCCGGGGACCCGTGCCGCGTGGGCGTTCGGCCTGCTGGCCGCTTTGCTGGTGCTCGGGCGGATGTGGGTGGCGCCGCACGTCGACGCCGGCGCCCTCGACGCCTGGACGACGATCTTCGTCGCGGTGTGCGTCCAGGCGCTGCCGTTCCTGGTGTTCGGGGTCGCGCTGTCGGCCGCGATCACCGCGTTCGTCCCGGCGTCGCTGTGGCGGCGCGTGCTGCCGCGCCGGCCGGGGGCCGCGGTGCCCGTCGCGGGCGCCATGGGCGCCGTCCTGCCGGGGTGCGAATGCGCGTCGGTGCCGGTCGCGGGCGGGCTGATGGCCCGCGGGGTCGTGCCCGCCGCCGCGCTGACCTTCCTGCTCGCCGCACCCGCGATCAACCCCATCGTGCTGATCGCCACCGCGGTCGCCTTCCCCGGGCAGCCGGAGATGGTGGTGGGACGTTTCGTCGCCTCCCTGCTGGTGGCCGTGCTGGCGGGCTGGACGTGGCTGCTGATCGGCAAGGGCGAGTGGATCAAGATCCCGTCCCGTCCGGAGGTGCACGGGAGGGCCGGGCGCGTGGAGGCGTTCCGGCAGGCCATGCGGCACGACATCGTCCACGCCGGAGGGTTCCTGGTCGTCGGCGCCTTCGCGGCCGCGACGATCAACGTCGTGGTGCCCTCCGCCTGGGTGTCCGCGGCGGCCGACAATCCCGTCGTCTCGGTGATGCTGCTGGCGACGCTGGCCGTGCTCATGTCCATCTGCTCGGAGGCGGACGCGTTCGTCGCGGCCAGCCTGTCGCAGTTCTCGACGACCGCGAAGCTGACCTTCCTCGTCGTCGGGCCGATGGTGGACCTGAAACTCATCGCCCTGCAGACGGGCTTCTTCGGCCGCCGCTTCGCGGTCCGTTTCGTCCCGCTGACCTTCTGCCTCGCGGTCGGGGTCAGCGTCCTGGTGGGAGGGCTGCTGTCATGACCAAGGCCGCGCAGAACCTGCTGCTGGTGTTCCTCGGCGTCGCCGTCCTGTGGATCACGCTGGGCAGCGGCGAGTACGTCAACTACGTGCGGCCCGGCTTCCGGTACCCGCTGGTGGCCGCCGCGGTGGCGCTGCTGGCGCTGGGCGGCGCCGGAATGCGCCGGGAATGGCGGGACGCCGGAGACCACGCCGGGCACGCGGACCACGCCGACGGGCACGATCATTCGCGCGGCCCCAAGGTGGCGTGGCTGCTCGGCCTGCCCGTGCTGGCGATCTTCGTGATCGCTCCCCCGGCGCTCGGATCGTTCACCGCCGCCCGGAACGCCGACCGCACGGCCCAGCCGCCCGCCCCGCCGGACAACGGTTTCCGTCCCCTGTCGGCGGCGGGCGGGCCGGTCGAGATGTCCATGAGCGAATTCCTCGGCCGCGCCCACGAGGCCCAGACCGGTGATCTCGCGAAGCTCGCGGGCGTCCCCGTGCGGCTGACCGGATTCGTGGGCCCGGCCGGTGAGGGCCAGGCCGGGTGGCAGATCATCCGGATGAAGGTCGCCTGCTGCGCGGGGGACGCCGTGCCGTTCCCGGTCAGGGTGCGCGGCCTTCCGCAGCCGCCCGCCGACTCGTGGGTCCGGGTCGTCGGCGTCTGGGAGCCGCCCACCGGCGCTCAGCGCAACAGGACGGTCATACACACGCTCCGGGCCCGGTCCGTCCAGAAGGTCGAGAAGCCCGGCAACCCGTACGAGTAGTCCCGGGTTCCGGTCACCGGGACCTTCCGCCCGCAGGGCGTCACGGAGCTTCTACCGTCGGGCCGTTGGGGATGATCGGGCCAGGCGCGGGTCCGCATGACCGGCCGCCTTCCGTCGGCGGCCGCTGAGAGGAACGCGCATGGACCAGACCGCTGATTACGTCATCGTGGGGGCCGGCAGCGCGGGGTGCGTGCTGGCGAAGCGGCTGGCCGAGTCGGGGGCGGACGTCGTCCTGGTGGAGGCCGGCGGGCCCGACCGGACCGCGCTCGTGCGCAAGCCGGGGCTCATCGCGGTCTTCCACAATGTGCCGCAACTGAAGAAGCGGCTGGACTGGGGCTTCTACAGTGCCCCTCAGGTGAACGCGCTCGGCCGGAAGATCCCGCAGACCAGGGGCCGCGTCCTCGGCGGCTCGGGGTCGATCAACGGGATGCTGTTCGTGCGCGGCAACCGCAGGAACTTCGACGACTGGGCGGCCGACGGCTGCACCGGCTGGGGTTACGACGACGTCCTGCCCAGCTTCAAGCGGATGGAGACCTGGGAGGACGGCGAGACCGGCCTGCGCGGCGCGGACGGGCCGATCCGGGTGACCCGGCAGCGGGACCTCACGCCCGCGTCCGAGGCGTTCCTGGAGGCGATGGCCGAGACGGCGGGCGTGAAGCGGAACGACGACTACAACGGCGAGGTCCAGGACGGCGCGTCGACCTTCCAGCAGAGCGTGGCCGAGGGGCTGCGCTACAGCTCGTCCGTGGGCTACCTGGACGACCACGGCCTGCCGAACCTGACGATCCTGACCAAGGCGATGGTGGAACGCGTGACGGTCCGGGACGGGCGCGCCACGGGCGTGGAGGTCGTCACCGGGAAGGAGCGCGGGACGATCCGGGCGACCCGCGAGGTGATCCTGGCCGCCGGGGCGTTCGGCTCGCCGCACCTGCTGATGCTGTCCGGGGTCGGCCCCGCGGACCACCTGCGGGAGCACGGCATCGACGTCCACGCGGACCTGCCCGTCGGGGACAACCTCCACGACCACATGTTCCTGCCGATGACCTTCCTCATGGACACGGCCCGCCACCGGGGTACCGCCCCCTACTTCGCGTCCGGCGTGGCGAAGGAGTGGACGCGCGGCGGCACGTGGGTGGCGCGCAGCGTGTTCGAGGGCGTCGGCTTCGTCCGCAGCCCGCAGGCCGGCGACATCCCCGACCTGCAGATCCACACGCTGCCGTGGTCGTATCCGTTCCCCAACCAGGACGCCCCGACGCGGCACAAGGTGGACAAGCGCCCCGCCCTCACGATCATGCCGACGCTGATCTACCCGAAGAGCCGGGGGACGGTGCGGCTCGCGTCCGCCGACCCGGCCGCCGCGCCGGTCATCGACCCGGGCTACCTCAGCGAGCCCGACGACGCCCGGCTGCTGCTGGACGGCATCGACCTCGTCCGCGAGATCATGGCCAACAAGATCATCTCCGCCGGGGTGGGCGCCGAGCTGTCGCCCGGCCCGGACTTCCCCGACCGCGCCGCGATGGCCAGGGAGCTGCCGAACCGGGCGACGACCGTCTACCACCCGGTCGGCAGCTGCCGGATGGGCGCCGACGAGCGCGCCGTCGTCGACCCCGCGCTACGGGTCCGCGGCATCGAGGGCCTTCGCGTGGCCGACGCCTCGATCATGCCGAGCATCACCGGCGGCAACACCGCCGCCCCCAGCATGATGATCGGCGAACACGCCGCCGGCCTGATCCTCGGCTAGGTGGCCACCAGGTCCACCTGCCATCGACCGGTTTCCGCAGGTCTTGGCGGGCTGTGGCCGCCGGTCGGGGATGTTCACCGGTCGTGTGATCTGGCGGGACATCAAGTGATGCCCGGCGGTGCCTGCGCCGGGCAGTTCGGCGAGCCGTCCCCAAGACGCCAATCGGCCCACTCCTGGGCGGCGTCGGCCATCGCCTGCATCCACGCCACGTCGGGATACCGCCGGGCGAAGCCGACCTGCATCCGCGCGTTCGCCGCCGCGAACTCGTCAAGCGCCTCGGGATCGGCGCCTGTCCACGCCGAGCATCCGGCAACGACACCCTCGGCCGCCTCCGCCCGGTACCCGGTCGCGATGAGCTGCACGACGAGCAGGGCCGGGTCGATGAACGCCGCGCCCCTGGTGGGCCACGCCCAATCGACCGCCCATACTGCCTGGTCACCGATGAGGATGTTGTCGGGCTGGATATCGGTGTACAACAGCGTGTCACCCTGCAGCAACTCGGGCCGATCGGTGTGGCGATCCCACCGGGTCTCCTGCCAGCCCGCGGCGACGTCGGGGAGTGGCAGGGCGCTGATGCGGCCGAGGACATCGACCACAGCGGACATGTCGGGAGACCCCGGCTCGAAGACGGAGGGCCGGCCGTCGACGACCTCGAAGCCGAGCGCGAGCCACTCGCTGCTCTCGGCTTTCCAGAGGACAGCCGGGGAGATCGGCTGCACATGGGGGTTGACGAGTCCTTCCCGGACCAGGGAATCGCGTCGGCCGCCAGGGCGGTCACGCACCGCCTTGACGAACCATCGGCCCGCCTCAGACGAGACCAGGGCGGTGACGTCCGAGGAGTGCCCGCGCTCGGTCGCCTCAATGCCGGTGATGACACCGGTGTGGGGGGACAGGACCTCGGCGAGCCCCGCAGGCCCGGGAAGGTCGCTCATCGGTTTCTCCTCAGGTGCGTGGGCTGCAGCCGCTTCCGGGGTACCCGGGACGGCATTCGTCGTCGGGGTCGCAGTCGGTGATGGCGGGAACGGCAGCGCCGATGGTGGCCGTGGCGTCGGTCATGGCGGCGCCGCTGACGATAGCCGCCAGGGGCGCCTCGCGGACGTTGCCCACGCCCATCCAGCTCGACATCGGGCACGGCGACACCTGCCCGTCGGGGTCGACGGCGGCCTTGTCCGTGCCGCACCGCCCGCACAGGTCGGCCGGGTCGGGGGCCTGGCCGTGGGCGGCGCGGCCGAACGGCCGGACGCGGTCGATCTTGATGCGGGTAACGCCGATGGACTCCAGGTCGTGGCGGGCCTTGTGCGCGGTTTCGGGGGCGCCGGTGTCGACGATTCCGACGCGTACCCGGATGCCGAGCTGGACGGCCTTGGCGATGTTGCCGCGGGTGAGGCGGTGGGTGGGCCGACCGGTGACCGCGTTGTGCTCGGCAGGGTCGGCGGAGTAGTAGGACGTGGCGATCGAGATGCCGTCGCGCTGGAGCAGGTCCCACCATCGGGCGGGGATGTGGACGAGGTTGCTGTAGACCTCGACGTCGAGGTCGAGGTCGAGGTCGAGGGCGTGGCAGGCGATCTCGAAGGCGTCGGGTTGGGCGGTCGGTTCGCCGCCGATGAGCTGGCCCTTCTTGACGCCGCCGGCTGCGGCCTGGTCGAGGACGCCGAACCAGTCGCCGCGGGTCATGCTGCCGTGCGTCCCGTCGGGGCCAGAGGCGTTGTAGCAGTGGGTGCACTGCAGTGGGCATCTGCGGGTCAGGTCGAGCGAGATCATGGTCAGGCCGATGTTGGCCGGCCGGCGCGTGTCGGTGATGGTCATGGTGTCCCTCCAGCGGCGCGCTTCGTGGATGATGCGGCAAGTCCCGGTAACCTGCTCGACCCGGCCGCCGGTGACGAGCGCGACGTGCAGGACGTTGTCGCGCAGGTCGGCCGTCGCGTCCTGGTGCGCTTTGATGGACTGCTCTAGGGCGAACAGGTGCTCGGACGCTCGCATGTGGTGCCTCACGACGCCGCCCTCCGGGAGGCGTCCTCGGCTGCGTGCTGCGCCTCGGCCTGGAGAGCGCCGCCGATCAGCTCCCGCAGCCGATGAGCGGTGTCAGCATGCAGCCACCCGTACCCACCGAGCGGCGGGAGCCGGAACGGGAGGCGACGGGCCTCCCATGGCAGGTTCGCCTCGGGCATGTGCTGGATCACCCAGTCCGGATACTCGGCGCGTAGTTCTGCCCCTCGCGCCAGGTCCAACTGCTCGCGAAGCCCGACTTCGCTGTCGGCGCGGAGGGTGTGGACGAGCCCGTCGCGTATCTCCGACTCGGTGAGGAGCCGGTCGCGGGTGCCCCACCACGTCGTCACGCCGTTCTTGGTGGTGGCCCAGATGGACCAGCCGGCGATGTCGGCGGAGGGGGCGGGCGTTCCGGGCGTGGCAGTCATGGGTTCTCCTGGGTGTTCCTCTGTGCTGTGACGGGATCAGGAGCCAGCCAAGCCCTGGGTGTGCCGCCGGGGGGAGGTGTGAATAGGCGCGGATGGTGGCGCTTCCTTCACACGGGGTGTGGAACAAGTGGCCGTGACGCCTCTCACAATCGGGTGCCTCGCTCCTACACTGCGTGTGACCCCCAGCAAGGAGGCGCGTCGTGGCCGAGCCCAACCTGCTGCTCGACGCTTTGATCGACGAGGCCGGCATGTCGTACGCCGGGTTCGCGGGTCGCCTCAACCGCGGCCGCACCACCTGCTACGACCACGCGTCTGTTCGGCGGTGGATCCGCGACCACGCCATCCCGCGCGGCGAAACCCCGGAGGTGATCTGCCGGGTGCTGAGCGGCGCGGTGGGCCGCCCTCTCACGCTCGCCGACATCGGCATGGACCGCACCCACCACGGCGACCTGTCCGACACTCCGCTTCAGGCCGCGATCGACCAGGCTGCGGCCTTGTGGCGCGGTGACCACGTCAAGAGCGAGGCGGTCGAGCAGACCCGGATGCTCGCCGGTAGCGCCGCGGTGGCACCGGCGTTCGCGTGGGAGAATCCGCCCAACGACATCGATGTGTCTCACCGCGGGCCGCGTGCGGTCGGTGCTGGCGATGTGGCACGGGTCCGAGCGGCCAGGGATCAGTACGAGCAGATGTATCGGCGGGTGGGCGGTGTCCCAGTGCGGCCACGGATCGTCGCCTACCTCAACACCAGCGTCGGGCCTCTGGTGCGCGGCGGGTACGACGACCGCACCGGGCGGGGTTTACTGCGGGCGACTGGTGGCTTGATCGCTTTGGCGGGTATCTCGGCCTATGACGCCGATAGGCAGGCGCTCGCGCAGCGGTACCTTCTGCACGCACTGCGCATGGCCAAAGCGTCCGGACATCGCGGTTTCGGCGGGTACTGCCTTGCGCTGCTGGCCAACCAGGCGATGTACCGGGGCAACTACCGCCGGGTCGTACAGTATGCCCAGACCGCGCTGCGCGGTGCTCACGGGCACCTGTCCCCGGCGCTGGCCGTCGACCTGCACACGCTGCAGGCCAAGGCGTACGCCCGGATCGGCGACACCCGCGGCTCCCACCGGCACATGACGCAGGCGGAGAGCATTCAGATAAGCCCGGAGAACGAACCGCCAGAGACCGGGTATGTGCAGCCCGGCCTGGTGGAGACCCAGCACGCGGATGTCCTGCGCCGACTCGGTGACCTCCGGGCCGCACAGACCTACGCCGAGGAAGCGGTCCGTGCTTTCGGCGGCACGCACCTGCGGGGCCAGGCACACCGGCTCGCGACGCTCGCGCAGGTCCAAGGTGAGCGCGGCCACGCCGAGGAAGCCGCCGCGACCGCGCAGCAGATGCTCGACCGCACCGAAGGTATGGAATCGGGTCGCATCCGCGACCGCGTCACCGGCCTGGCCCGCGCGCTGGCGGCCTATGACACTGGGGATGTGCGGGCTTTCCGGGAGCGTGCGGAGCTTCAGGTCCAGGACGGGCAGTAGGTTGACGGGCGAGCCACGCCAACCGACCGAGGAGCTCGTCCGTGCGCTGGAAGGTCCACTCCGAGAAACCGCTCTACACCGACCCGTGGCTCGACATCCGCCTCGCCGACGTCGAGATCACCGGCGGCCGGCATCTGGAGCACCGAGTGATCCGCTCCCACACGGGAGGGGCAGGTGCGGTCGTGGTCGACGAGCAGCGGCGGGTTCTCCTGGAATGGCGGCACCGCTTCATCACTGACGCGTGGAGCTTTGAGATCCCGATCGGCGGTATCCGGGACGGCGAGGACCCGGCTGCGGCGGCCGCGCGCGAGGTGGAAGAGGAGACCGGATGGCGGCCTGGCCCGATGCGTCCGCTCACCGTCGTGCATCCCACCCCTGGGATCAGTGACTCCCGGCACCACATCTTCTGGGCGGACGGTGCCACCCTGATCGGGCCGCCGGCGGAGGACTGGGAGGCTGAGCGGATCGAGTGGGTCCCGCTCGTCGACATCCGGGGGCTTGTGGAGGCGGGGGAGATCGTCAGTGGCACCAGTATGGCGGCCCTTCTGCTGGCCGCCTCGACACCTGGAGCCTAGGCTTCGCGACCGCTTGCAGCGTTTCGCTTATCGGTCGACCGCCACGCCGCAGGCGTGGCGGTCGGGCACCGACTCCTGGACGACCGCGCGGCCGAGAACCAGGCCAGGTCGATAAGTCCCGGCGCAGTGGAGACCTTCGTAGGGCACGAGGGTGTAACCGGCTACGGTCGTCACTTCGCCGCCTCCCGCAGCTCGGCGGACTAGGTGGCCACGAGGTCCAGGGATTCGAATTTTCTTAGGAGGTTTGCTCTGGCCAGGGCGACCTGGTCGGAGCCGCCGTCGCGGGGGAACGGCAGCTCCATGCGCATGTCCTCGACCAGGCGGCCGCCCTTGGCGAACATGAGGATGCGGGTGGACAGCTCGATGGCCTCGCTGACGTCGTGGGTGACGAACAGGACCGTCTTCTGGCTCCAGCCGTTCGAGGGGATCGACCGCGAAGGCCGACGACCAGCAGCTCCGGACGGCCACGCCGATGTCGCCGGGCGTCACCTCGCTGACCGAGGAGAAGGCGCCCGACCAGCGGTGGTCGCCTTCGAGCGGGCTGGACGAGCGCACGATCACCCGTCCGCCCAGTTCCCCGACCACGGCGCCGAGCCGTGCTTCGAGGGCGTCGTCGAGCGGGACGCGCAGCGCGGCACGCCGGGCCGCGCCGCTGTCGCCCGCCCGCTCCCGCAGCGCCCCACCGCCGCCGACGGGCACCGCAACCTACTGCTGACCATGGCCGTCGACCTGTCGGCGGCGCGCGGGGCCGAGGTGGAACTGCCACCCGACCCCGCCGAGCTGGACCGCGCCTACGCCGGCGCCGAAGCCGCTGAGTGAGCCGGGAGGAGATCACGATGCGACAGATCAACCTGGGGATCGTCGGGACGGGCTGGTGCGGCGGCATCAGGGCCGACGTCGCCGCCGCGAGCCCGCTCGTCGACCGGCTGCATTTGGCCGAGATCCGTCCCGAACGGCTGGCTGAGGTCGCGGAACGCACCGCCGCGAGCACCGCCACCGCCGACTACCACGACGTGCTCGCGCAGGACGTCGACGCGGTGATCGTCTCCGCGACGCCCGAGACCGTCCACCACCCGATGGCGCGGGACTGCCTGCTGGCCGGCAAGCACGTCCTGCTGGAGAAGCCCCTCGCCCTCACCCTGGACGAGGCGGACGAGCTGATCGGCCTCGCCGAGGAACGCGACCTGAAGTTCGCCATCGGCTACTCGCAGCGCTTCAACGCCAAGCAGGCGTACGTGCGCCAGTGCGTCCAGGACGGGACGCTCGGCCGCCCTGTCAGCGCGCTCGTCAGCCGGCACATCACCCGCAACCTCGGCAACAAGATCGGCGGCCGGATCAAGCTGTCCCCCGCCGCGATGGAGGCCACCCACGACATCGACTTCCTGTTGTGGTGCCTCGCCCCCGCCCGCCCCGCGACCGTGTACGCGCAGTCGGTGTACGGGGTGATGAAGGACGCGCACGACGTCCCCGACTGCACCTGGATCACCATCACCATGGGCGACGGCGTTGTGGTCGTGGTCGGCGCCGGGTGGATCCTGCCGCCCGGATACCCGAACTTCTCCACCACCACGATCGAGATGGTCGGGTCGGAGGCGGCGCTGCTGATCGACGACAGCCACCGCGACATCGTGCTGAACCGGATGGACGGCGGGATCTCGCTGCCGCTGTCGACCATGCCGGGCGAGCAGGTCGGGCACGTCTACGCGGGCCCGATGGCGGCCGAGACCATCCACTTCCTGGAGGCCGTCGCCCTCGACCGTCCCGTGCTGGCGACCGCGCGGCAGGCCCGCACGGTCATGGAGGTCTACCTCGCCGCGGACGCGTCCGCCGAGTCGGGCCGTCCCGTCACCCTCGATCCCGTACCGGTGTAGCGGACGGCGGCCTCGGGGCGGTCAGGCGGGTGGGAAGCGGGTTACCCAGCGGCGCTGCCAGGGGGTTTCCACGGCCCGCGGGTGGTGGTGCTCGCGGGTCCAGGCGACCGCTTCGGACGGGTCGAGGCCGGACAGGACGGCCAGGCACGCGAGGACCGTCCCGGTGCGCCCGACGCCGCCTCCGCAGGCGACCTCGACCGGCGCGCCGGAGCGGGCCCGCTCGTGCAGCGCGCGGATCTGCCGGACGGCCTCGTCCCGGTCGCGGGGCAGCAGGAAGTCCGGCCACTCGATCCATGCGGACGGCCAGGTCAGCTCCGCCTCGTGGCGACGGCGGAGGCGGCCCGAGCCCAGGTAGAGACCGAAATCGGGCACCGGACCCTCGGGCGCCGGGTCGCGCAGGCCGCGTCCCCTGACCGCGGTTCCGTCCGGGAGTTTCAGCGAGCCGGTGAGCGAGACTGTCACGCAGGGACTGTATCCGCTAGACCGTCTCCTCGGTGGAGACGCGGAACTCCAGCCCGCCGTTCGCGGCGGAGACGTCGATGTGGTTGCCGTGCCGCAGGTCGCCCGCGAGCAGCAGGTCGGAGAGCTGGTCGTCGACCTCCCGCTGGATCGTGCGGCGCAGCGGGCGGGCACCGAACTCGGGCTGGTAGCCGCGCTCGGCGAGCCAGTCCACCGCCTCGGTGGTGAAGGTGACGTCGACGTCCTGCGCGCGGAGCCTGCGGCGCGTCTCGTCGAGCAGGAGGTCGGTGATCTGGCGGAGCTGCCCGGCCTCCAGCCGCTGGAACACGATGATCTCGTCGATCCGGTTGAGGAACTCCGGCCGGAACGAATCGCGCAGCACCCGCATGATCCGGTCGCGGAGCGCGGTGCCCTCCCCGCCGGGCGTCCCGAAGCCGATCTCGGTGCGGCCGGTGATCAGCTCGGAGCCGAGGTTGCTGGTCATGATGACCACGGTGTTGCGGAAGTCGACGGTGCGGCCCTGCGCGTCGGTGAGGCGTCCGTCGTCGAGGAGCTGGAGCAGCACGTTGAAGACGTCCTGATGCGCCTTCTCGATCTCGTCCAGCAGGACCACCGAGTACGGCTGCCGCCGGACGGCGTCGGTGAGCTGCCCGGCCTCCTCGTATCCGACGTATCCGGGCGGCGCGCCCATCAGCCGGCTCACGGTGTGCCGCTCCTGGAACTCGCTCATGTCGAACCGGATCAGCCGGTCGCGGCTGCCGAACAGCGCCTCGGCGAGCGCCTTGGCCAGCTCGGTCTTGCCGACGCCGGTCGGGCCGAGGAACAGGAACCCGCCGATCGGGCGGTCCGGGTCGCCCATGCCCGCGCGGGACCGCCGCACGGCCCGCGCCACCGCGGCGACGGCGTCCTCCTGCCCGATCACCCGCTCGTGCAGGTGCTCTTCGAGACGGGCGAGCCGTTCACGCTCCGCCTGAGTGAGCTGGGTGACGGGGACGCCGGAGATCCGGGACACGACCTGGGCGATGTCCTCGGTCGCCACCTCGGGGACCGTGACGGGCCCGCCGTTGTCGCGGGTCGCCTCGATGTCCTTCTCCAGCCGGACGATCTCGTCGCGGAGCTCGGACGCCTTCTCGTAGTCCTCGTCGGCGACGGCCTGGTCCTTCTCCCGGCGCCGGCGGTCGAGGCGTTCCTCCATCTCGCGGCGGCCGCCGTCGCGCGTCCCCGACCGCAGCCGCACGCGGGCGCCGGCCTGGTCGATCAGGTCGATCGCCTTGTCCGGCAGGAACCGGTCGGTCAGGTAGCGGTTCGACAGGTCCACGGCCGCGATCAGCGCCTCGTCGGTGAACCGCACCTGGTGGTGCGCCTCGTACCGGTCGCGCAGGCCGCGCAGGATCTCGATGCTGTCGCCGACGCTGGGCTCCGGCACGAGGATCGGCTGGAACCGGCGCTCCAGCGCGGCGTCCTTCTCGATGTTGCGGCGGTACTCGTCGATCGTCGTGGCGCCGACGACATGCAGCTCACCGCGTGACAGCGGCGGTTTCAGCATGTTGCCCGCCGACATCGAGCCCTCCCCGCCGCCCGCGCCCACGATCGTGTGGATCTCGTCGATGAAGACGATCAGCTCGTCGGCGTGGTCGCGGATCTCGTCCACGAGCTTCTTCATGCGTTCCTCGAAGTCGCCCCGGTAGCGGGTGCCCGCGACGACGCCGCCGAGGTCGATCTGCACGACCCGCTTGCCGCGCAGCGTCTCCGGGATGCCGTCGTCCACGATCCGCTGCGCGAGGCCCTCGGCTATCGCGGTCTTCCCGACCCCCGGGTCCCCGATCAGCACGGGGTTGTTCTTGGTGCGCCGCGACAGGACCTCGACGGTCTCCTCGATCTCGTCCTCGCGCCCGATGACCGGGTCGATCCGCCCTTCCCGCGCAAGCGCGGTGAGGTCGCGGCCGAACTCGTCCAGCGTCGGCGTCCCGGTCGCCTGGCCGCCACCACCGCCGCCCCCGCCGGGAGGCTGCTGCCCGCCGCCGGTCGCCGCCGACTGCAGCGAGTCCGGCGTCACATGCTCGGCGTCCAGGATCCGTCCCGCGCCCGACCCGCGGTCGAGCGCCAGCGCGAACAGCAGGTGCTCGGGCCCGATGTAGGAGGACCCGAGAGCCCGCGACACCTGGTGCGAGTCCAGCAGCGCACGCTTGGCCGACGGCGTCAGCTCCGGCGGCATGTCCCGCGGCTCACCCGGCCGGACATGCTCCTCGATCTCGCTCTTGATCTTGTCCGGGTCGGCGCCGGCCCGCTCCAGCCAGTGCCGGGTGCCCTGCTGCCGCGTCGCCGCCCACAGCAGGTGATCGGTGTCCAGGTCGACGCTTCCCCACTGCGCCGCCTGCGTGGCCGCGTCCCGCACCAGTTCCCGCGCGGGCTCGCTCATGAGCCGCGCCAAGCTGATCCGCTCCGTCGGACGCCGCTGCGCCCGTGCCCCGAAGAACCTGGCCAGCATCTCCTCGAACGGGTCCATGCCCCCGGACCCGTACCATCCCTGGGTCATCTCCAGTACCCCCTGAGCATGGAACGACGCGTCATAGCAACGGTCAGTCACGTGCCCATGGAAAGCCCCCAGAAACCCGCGTCCGACTTGCCCTGCCACGGCGCCGCACGCGCTCGGCGAGCTCCTCGGCGGCCTCCGTCCACCGGGCGTACTCGAACGCGAAGCCCGCGTCGGCGAGACGGCCGGGGACGACGCGGCGGCTTTTCAGCAGCAACTCGGGTGTCCGAGCGCATCGCGAGCGCATCGCGAGCGCTCCGATCTCCGCCATCCCCTTCGTCGCGGGCAGCCCGACCGGCACCCCCACGCCGCCCGCAGCGTACGCATGAACTCGCGCTGCGGTGCCCCCTTATTGGACGGCGGCGACCAAGTCGTCCACGACCTCGGGGGTCAGGCCGATGCCGAACGACCTGAACTTCGCCAGGGGGATACCGCGCATCAGGTTGAACAGCGCCGGTGAGGACTCGGCCATGCCGGTGAACCTGTCCCCGAGCCGGTCCCGGAGGATCGGGCCGCCGGCCGGATGGTCGAGCCATTCACCGAGTGTGGACATCCGTCCGAGGGCGTCGACATACCCGTCGCCAGGCGTGGTCAGCTCGGCGCGCAGCCGGATGTCGCGGGACGAGGCGCCCACCTCGACCGCGAACGTCCCCGCGTCGATCCGCCAGCCGCCGCGCGCCGTCGACCACCAGGCGATGTCGCGTCCGGTGACGGCGAACGTGACCTGGGTGCCGGTCCCCGGTTCGAGCTCGACCTTCGCGAAGCCGCGCAGCTCGTGGCAAGGCCGTGACGGCAGATCCTCGTCGAAGGCCACGTAGAGCTGGACGACCTCGGACGCCGTCCGGCCGCCCACGTTGGTGACGGTGCACTCCACGGCCCACTCGTTCGCGCCCGTCTCGCGGACGTCCAGGCCGGAGTACTCGAACCGCGTGTAGGTCAGGCCGTGGCCGAACGGGTACGCGACGTCCGTCCCGAGCGTGTCGTGGTAGCGGTAGCCGACGTAGCGGCCCTCGCCGTACGCGACGTGCCCTTCCGCGCCGGGGAAGTTCAGGTGGGACGGGACGTCCGCGAGCCGGTTCGGGATCGTCTCGGTGAGCCGCCCGGACGGACTGGCCACGCCCAGGAGCAGGTCCGCGATCGCCGAGCCGCCCGCCTGGCCGGGCAGCCAGGCTTCCAGGATCGCGTCCGCCTCCGCGTCCCACTCCGCGACCGACACGACACCGCCGTTGGCGAGCACGACGGCGACGCGCGGGCAGGCCCGCGCGACCGCGCGCAGCAGCTCGACCTGCACGCCGGGCAGGTCGATGGACGTCCGGTCGAACCCCTCGGACACGGCGTCGCCCGGCAGGCCCAGGAACACCACCGCCACGTCGCTCGCGCCGGCGGCCTCGGCCGCCTCCCGCTTCAGCGGCTCGTCGGGCGCGCCGTCGAGCCGGTACCCGGCGGCGAACGTCACCGGCCCGGCCGCCCGCAGCGCCTCCCAGGCCGAATCCAGCTTCGTCGGGACGACATGGGAGCTGCCATACCCCTGGTAGCGGGGGCTCTGGGCCAGCTCCCCGACCACGGCGACGCGCTGTGCCGCAAGGTCCAGCGGCAGGACGTCGTGCTCGTTCTTCAGCAGCACCAACGACCCGCGTGCCGCCTCCCGGGCCAGTTCGTGGTGCGCGTCCACGTCCCAGCCGTCGAACCGCTCGGCCGCCGCGACCCGCCGGGTGAGCGTGCGCAGCCGCCCGGCCGCCCGCGTCACCGTCGCCTCGTCCAGGCGGCCCGCCCGTACGGCGTCCACGATGTCCTGGTCGGTGCGGCTGGGCGGCATCTCCAGGTCGAGCCCGGCGGCGAGGGACGCGACCCGGTCGTTGACGGCGCCCCAGTCGGAGACGACGAGCCCGTCGAACCCCCACTCACCGCGCAGGACCTCGGTCAGCAGCCAGTGGTTCTCGCTCGCGTACACGCCGTTGATCTTGTTGTAGGACGACATGACCGCGTACGGCCCGGCCTCGCGCACGATGTGCTCGAACGCGGCCAGGTAGATCTCGCGGAGCGTCCGCTCGTCCACGTCGGCGCTGACCCGCATGCGGTCGGTCTCCTGGTTGTTGACCGCGAAGTGCTTGACGCACGCGCCGATCCCGAGTGACTGGATCCCGGCGACGACGGCGGCGCCCATCACGCCGGTCAGGTGCGGGTCCTCGGAGAAGTACTCGAAGTTGCGGCCGCACAGCGGCGAGCGCTTGATGTTGATCCCGGGACCGAGGACGACGTCGACGCCGAGGGCGGACGCCTCCCGTCCGAGCGCCGCGCCCACCCGGCGCGCCAGCCCCGTGTCCCACGACGAGCCGAGCGCGACGGCGGGCGGGAAGCAGGTGGCGGGGACGCTGTTCTCGAGCCCGAGCGCGTCCCCCGCCTCCTCCGGCTGCCGCCGGATGCCGTGCGGGCCGTCGCCGAGCCGGATGGCGGGCACCACGTCCCCGGCGGCGGTCGTGCGCCACATGTCGGCCCCGGACGTGAGCGACGCCCTCTCCTCCAGCGACAGCTCGTCCAAATCGTCCAGGGTCGGGTCGTCGGAGGCCCTCGGCACAGGCTCATCGGGTGTCTCAGACATGCTGCTCTCCTACCACACGGCAGGAGATTCAGCGATCCTCTAGCGAGGAACCCCGGTCCTTCACTTCAGGGGCCGGGAGGAATCGCTTCTCGTGTACGGCGCGTCAACGCCGCCTGAGCCGGTTGTTGCGTGAAGCGATAGTTGTCGGTAGGTAATGTTATGGTCACGCCATGAAGTTGGTGGTGCAGGTGAAGCTGCTACCGACGGCCGTGCAGGCCGCCGCGCTGGCCGAGACCCTGCACGCCTGCAACACCGCGGCGAACCAGGTGTCGCGGGTCGCGTTCGACACCGGCATGACGCGCAACTTCGATCTGCGCAAGGCCACCTATGCGGGGTTGCGGGAGGCGGGGATCGGGTCGCAGGCGGCCCAGCATGTGATCAAGAAGGTCGCCGACGCCTACACCACCCTGCACGCCAACATTCGCGCCAGGAACCTGGGCCGCCCCGGCTCCCGGCGCCGCGCCCGCGCCCAGAGCAAACCGATCATGTTCCGGGCGGACGCGGCGCAACCGTTCGACCAGCGGAACCTGTCCCTGGCGGTGGACGCGGGCACGGTGTCGATCTGGACCACCCGCGGCCGCTGCAAGGACATCGCCTTCGCCTGCTCCACCCAGACACGCAAGACGCTGGCCGAGTCCCCGCGCGGCGAGTCGGACCTGCTGTACCGGGACGGCAAATGGCTGCTGCTGATCACCGTCGACGCCACCGAACAACCCCTCAACACCGATCCTGGCGGGTTCGTGGGGGTGGACCTGGGCATCGCCAACATCGCCACCACCTCGTCGGGGTACCGGGCGGCCGGGCGCGGGCTGAACCGGCACCGCGCCCGCCAGGCCGCGCTGCGCCGCAAACTCCAGCACAAGCGCACCAAGGCCGCCAAGCGTGTGCTGAAGCGGCAGCGCCGCCGGGAGCGGCGCCGCGCCACCGACATCAACCACTGCGTCTCGAAACGGATCGTGGCCGAGGCTGAACGCACCGGGTACGGGATCGCCCTGGAAGACCTGACGGGCATCCGCAGCCGGGTACGGCACCGCAAGCCCCAACGGGCCGCGTTCCACTCCTGGGCGTTCGCCCAGCTCGCATCCTTCATCCGCTACAAGGCCCGCCGCGCCGGTATCCCCGTGGTGTTGGTGGATCCGGCCCACACCTCGCAGAGGTGCGCCGACTGCGGTCACGTGAGCCACCTGAACCGGGTGAGCCAGGCCTTGTTCGTCTGCCAGGACTGCGGCGTCGTTGCACACGCGGACCGGAACGCCTCCCGCAACATCGCCCACCGGGCGGGTGTTGCGTGGGACGCGGGGCGGCAGTCATCCGCCCCTGCACCCGACCCCTAACCAAGGGCGGGTGCTGGACGCGGCAGGCACCCCGGTACCCAGCCGGGACCTAGCCGCAAGCTCGGCCGTTCACGGCTCGCTCACGGCCGAGAAGCTGACAACTGGTCGGCGGGCTGGAGGAGCGGCCGCAGCAGGGCCGCCTCGACGCGCTGCTCCTCGCTGACGCCCGTCATCGGGTACTTCTGCGCCGTCCGCAGGTGGCCGCGCAGCAGGCGGGCCACGCCGTCGGCGTCGCCCTCCTCGATGAGGGCGAGCGCCTGCGCGTGCTCGTCCAGCGCCTGCCTGCGCAGCGCGGGCTCCGGGAAGAAACCGCCGCGGGTCGCGTGCTCGGACCAGCTGCTCTCCTGCGCCGTCCACAGCGTCTCCAGCGCACCGGCCACGACGAACAGCGTCTCGTTGCCGCAGAGCCGGACGATCGCCTCGTGGAACTCGCGGGACGCCGGCGTCGCGCGCTTCTCGTCACCCGTCTCGACGGCGTGCACGAGGCTCTCGTGGGCGCGGCGCAGCCCCGGAACGACGGCGGTGTGCCGGTCGGGGCGCTGCGCGCAGAGCGACGCGCAGAACGGCTCGATCTGCTGGAGCGCGAACCCCACGTCCGGCAGCGCGGCCTGCCGCGACTCCAGGACGAGCGCGAGCATGTAGGCGACGCTGTCGCGCTTCGGCGCGTGCACGACCGACCCGCCGGTGTTGCCGCGCCGGACGGTGATCAGGCCCTCCGTCTCCAGGATGCGCAGCGCCTCGCGGGCGGCGAGCTTGCTGACCCCGAACTCCGCCAGCAGGTCGGACTGCTTGGGCAGCAGGCTCCCGTCGGGCAGCTCGCCCCGCAGGATCCGCGCCCGCAGGGTGTCGGCGAGCAGGTCCGCCACCCGCGGCTGGCGCATCTGCGCACGCGGCTCCGGGGCCCCCGTGTCCTCCACCGTGTCCGTGTCCTCTCGGCCGTCGTCGTTCCGGTCATCCCGTGTTATCTCATGTTCCACCTTGCGGCGAAACCGCTTGCCGCACCGCGTCCTCGGGCCTTCCGGCGACCGTGACGCCCATCGCCCGCTGGTACGCGGCGTCCAGGTCCCGGCCGCCCTCGACGGGGTCGGACGCCTGGCCGCGGAGCAGCACGTAGCCGCGGTCGAGGCGGTCCCGGATCGCGCCGATGGACGGCTCGACGACCACCACGACGGTGCCGTCCTCGGCGAGCCTCCGGGCGGTGTCCATCAGCTCGGCGACGATGAGCGGCGCGAGGCCGGTGGACATCTCGTCCAGCAGCAGCGCCTTCGGCGACCCCATGAGGGCGCGGGACACGGCGAGCATCTGCTGCTCGCCGCCGCTGAGGACCCCTGCGAGCGCCCGCGCCCGTTCCCGCAGCACCGGGAAGCGGTCCAGCGCCGACTCGACCTCGCCGCGGGGCAGGCCGAGCGTGTCCGCCATGACCTGGAAGTTCTCCCGGACGGTCAGCCTCGGGAAGATCTGCCGGCCCTGCGGGACGAGCGCGAGCCCGCGGCCGGCGCGGCGGGCGGCGCTCAGCCCGCCGACCTCCTCGCCGTCCAGGGTCACGCGGCCCTTCGCGGCGACCGACCCGTACGCGGCGAGCAGCAGGCTGGACTTCCCCGCTCCGTTCGGCCCGACGACGGCGTTGATCTCGCCGCCGGTGAAGGTGAGCGACGCGTCCGCGACGGCCACCGACTCGCCGTAGCGGACGGAGACCCCGCTCAGCGCGAGCTCATGCGCTTCCCCAGGCTTACGCGACCCCGCTGGCTTATGCGACAACGTTCTCACCACCGGTTCCGAAGTAGACGTCCTGCATCTCCGGGCTGGCCAGGCATTCGGCCGGGTCGCCGTCGAACACCACCGACCCGGAGCGCAGCAGCATGATCCGGTCGACGAGGGACGCGACGATGTCCACGTTGTGGTCGACCAGGATGATCCCCTGGCCGTCGGCCCGGACCGCGCGCACCGCCTCGGAGATCGCCGCGATCCCGGCCGAGTCGGCGCCGGCGAACGGCTCGTCCAGCAGCAGGACGGACGGTTCCTGGGCGAGCGCGCGGGCGACCTCGACGAGCCGCTGCTCGCCGAGCGTGAGGTCGCCGCACCGCCGCTCCAGATCGCCGAGTTCGAGGGCGTTCGCGACGCGGTGCAGGACGCCGTCGAAGCGGGCCCCGGCGGGACGGAACGCGCCCGCGACCAGCCCGCCGAGCAGCCCGCCGACTCCGGCGAGCTTGGGCGCGGCGGCGCCGAGCAGGACGTTCTCGCGGACGGTCAGGTCGAGCGCGAGATGCGGATGCTGGAACGTGCGCGCGAGGCCCGCGCGGGCACGCCGCGACGGCGGGCCGGAGAGCCGGCGGCCACGGATGGAAAGACTCCCGCGGTCGGCGGGCTGCGCACCGTCGAGCAGGTCGACCAGCGTCGTCTTCCCTGCTCCGTTGGGGCCGATCAGCCCGAGGACCTCCCCTTCCGACAGGCGCAGCGACACGTCGTCGACCGCGTGGACACCGCCGTAGCTCTTGCCGAGCCCGGTGCCTTCCAGCAGAACGGTCATCCTCGTGCTCCCTTCGTGCGGGTCAGCCGTCCGCGCAGCCATCGCGCGCCGCGCCCGGTGTAGCCGAGGATCCCGCCGGGCGCGATCAGCAGCACGGCCAGCACCGCCACGCCGAAGATCAGTGATCCGGCGCGCTCGAAGATCTGCAGGTTGAAGGTCAGCTGGACGACCAGGACCGCGCCGAGCACCGGCCCCCAGGCCGTGCCCTGGCCGCCGAGCAGCGGCATGAAGATCGCCAGCATGATCAGGTGGAGCGTGAACGTGTCCGGACCGATCGTCAGGTTCGCGGTCGTGAACAGGCCGCCGCCGAGCGACGCGATCGCCGCGCCCGCCCCGAGGACGGTCAGCCGGAGCGTGGGGACGTTGATCCCGGCGGCCTCCACGGCGTCCGGAACGTCCCGGGAGCTCTGCAGCGCCACCCCGAACGGCGACCGCCGGATCCGGTCCACGGCCACCGCGACGATCCACACGACCAGCAGGCACAGGGCGATGAACGTCTGCCGGTCCAGCTCGTTCCCGAACAGGGTGAGCGGCCGGATGGAGCCGATGCCGAGCGCCCCGCCGGTGATGCCCTTGGCGTCCAGGAGGAAGTTCTGGAACGCCATGCCGAACAGCAGCGTCACCGCCGCCAGGTAGAAGCCGGACAGCCGCCGCGTCGCGAACCCGAGCGCGACGGCCAGCACCGCGGACGCGGCCGCGCCGAGCAGGTAGGCGACCGGCAGCGGCCAGCCCGTCTTCGTCGCGACGAGCCCGACCGAGTACCCGCCGATCGCGACGTAGGCGCTGTAGGCGAGCGACAGCGCGCCGGCCAGGTTGAACGGCATGTACATGCCGAGCGCCAGCAGCGCGTAGGTGGCGCCGAGGAGCGCCAGGTCCTGCCGGAACAGGTCGCCGCCCGCCCACGCGATCACGCACAGGGTGAGCGCGAACGTCCCGAGCACGCGTCCGGTCTCCGCGGACCGCACCCACCCGAGCGACCCGGCGGCCGCGGGACTCTTCATCGCCTCGCTCATACTCGGACCTTCCGGACGAACAGGCCTTTGGGCCGCAGCGCGAAGAACAGGATCGCGACGGCCAGGACGGCGTAGTCGAGCGACGCGCTGCCCAGGTAGTAGGGGACGAAGGTCTGCGCCATCGCGAGCAGCATCCCGCCGGCCAGCGGCGCCCACACCGAACCCGTGCCTCCGATGACCATGGCGAGGAAGCCCGACAGCGCCCACCCGAACCCGGACTGGAAGCTCACTCCGGCCTTGGCGGAGAACAGCTGCCCGGCCAGGCCGACGACGAGGCCGGCGAGCCCGAACGCGACCAGCCGCACCCGCCCGACCGGCATCCCGAGCGTGCGCGCCGCCTCCCGGTTGCTGCCGACCGCGCGCAGGATGCGGCCGTACTTGGACTTGCGCATCCACAGCCACACGGCGGTGAACGAGACGAGCGTGCACGCGACGAGCACGAGCGTCTGCCCGTCGATGGTGACGAAGCCCAGGTCGAGGGACGTGTCCGGCAGCCATGACCGGCCCGGCATGAGCTGCCGTCCGAACAGCGTGCCGGCGAGCTGCTCGACCGCGAACAGCACCGCGACCACCGCGATGAGCGACGGCAGTTCGCCGCCGCCCGTCCGCGCGTCGATCGGCCGGACGAGCGCGACCTCCGTGACCATCGCGAGCGCCGCGGCGATCGCGATGCCGAGCACGGCGGCCAGCCCGAGCGGCCAGCCGCGCTCGGCCATCAGCCAGGAGGCGGTGAGGCCGGAGAACATCGCGAACGGCCCGAGCGCGAAGTTGAAGAAGTCGGCTCCTTCGAGGACGAGGTAGTAGCCGAGGGCGACCAGCCCGAAGAAACACCCGATCTGGACGACCGAGACCCACAGTTGCGCTGACATCACGCTCCTTCCGGCCGTGGCCCCTACCCGGACTGCTCCACCGGGCGGGCCCCTACCGGCCGCGTTCTGTGGGATCTTATGTTTAAAAGAAAGCTATGACAATGCTCAAGCCGCTGCTAACTTCGAGGCAGCTCGCGACCCCGGGGAGGCACCTGTGACCAGTCCATACGCGACCCGCCCCTTCGACGAGGCGACCGTTGCGGCATACCGGGCCGCAGGCTGGTGGGGCACGGAGACCGTCGCCGACCACGTCCGGCGGCACGCGGCGGAACGTCCCGGCGACCCCGCCTACGTGACCCCGGACGAAACGCTCACCTGGTCGGCATACGACGAGAACTCGACGACGCTGGCACGCCACCTGGCCGCCCTCGGCCTGGCCCCGGGCGACCGGGTCGCAACACTCCTCCCGGACGGCCCGGCCTGGCACATCGCGGCCGTGGCCGCGGAGAAGGCGGGCCTCGTCCTGGTCGGCGTGGGCGCACGCGCGGGCCGCCGCGAACTGCACCACCTCCTGCACCGAACCGGCTCCCGCGCCCTGGTCACCCCCGCGGACCATCGCGGCGGACCGTCCGGCGCCTTGCTGGACGAACTACGCACAGACGGCGTCGACCTCGCCCACCACGTCGTCGTCGACCGCCTGGGCCTCCCCGACCGTCCTCGCGACTCCGACATCACCGGCCGCGCACTCGGCCCGGACGACTTCTCCATGCTGAACTCGACGTCGGGCACGACCGGACTGCCCAAATGCGTCTCGCACACCCAGAACCGCTGGTTCTACTTCCACGAACTGGCCCGCCGCGCGGGGGCGCTGAACCCGTCCGACGTGTTCATGGGCGCGGTCCCGTCCCCGTTCGGGTTCGGGCTGTGGACGGCGCACTTCTCCCCCGCCGCCCTCGGCGTCCCCACGATCCTGATGGAGCGGTTCGACGCGCACGCCGCGCTCGACCTGATCGAACGGCACCGGGTGACCGTCCTGCACTGCGTGAGCACGCAGTTCATCATGCTGCTGAACGCGCAGGCCGAGCGGGAGCGCGACCTGACCTCGCTGCGCTGCATGTTCACCGGCGGCGAGGCCGTCCCCTACGACCGCGCGGCACGGTTCGAGGACGCGACCGGCGCGAAGGTCCTGCAGTTCTACGGCTCGAACGAGACGGGCGCGCTCAGCCACACCAGCCTGGACGACACCCGCGAGCACCGCCTCCGCACCGCCGGGCGGGTCATCCCGGAGATGGAGGTCCGCCTGTTCGACCCGTCCGACGGCTCCGACATCACCGGTTCGGGCCGCCCCGGCCAGCCCGGCTGCCGAGGCCCCGCCACCTGCCCCGGCTACTACGACGACCCGGAGGCCGACAAGGCGCTGTTCACCCCCGACGGCTGGATGCTCATGGCCGACATCGTGGAGATCGACGACGACGGCTACCTGCGCGTGGTGGGCCGCCTCAGCGACCTGATCATCCGAGGCGGCAAGAACATCAGCGCCGCCGCCGTGGAAGAGGAGGTCAGCACCCACCCGGCCGTCGCACTGGCCGCCGCCGTCGCCATGCCAGACGAGGTCTTCGGCGAACGAGTCTGCGTCTACACGGAACTACGCCCCGGCACGTCCCTGACCCTGGACGACCTGACCGCGCACCTCACCGAACGCGGCGTCTCCCGCGAATGGCACCCCGAACGCCTCATAGTCGTGGACGCCCTGCCCCGCTCGTCCGGCGGCAAGGTAGCCAAGGGCGCCCTACGCGAAGACATCCGCCACCGCCTCACAACCTGACCTGCCGCAAGGGCCTTCTGGTCAGTTCCAGTAATCGCGTTCAGGAAGCTTCAGCCACATGTCGGCGGGCCCGACGATCGCACGGGAGTCGGTCGGCCGCAGCCCTGTATTGGCGAAGCAGAACGCTGCGGCCTTGTGGCTGTAGAGGTAGGTGAAAAGGACCTCCTCGACGGTG
Organism: Actinomadura sp. 7K507; assembly: GCF_004348425.1. Lineage (GTDB taxonomy): Bacteria > Actinomycetota > Actinomycetes > Streptosporangiales > Streptosporangiaceae > Spirillospora. Next base: position 6,583 of record NZ_SMKK01000014.1, on the reverse strand, counting down.
TCGCCAACGCTGGCCGATCCCCCGAAATAGAGGTCCCAGCCTTCGATCAAGCTGTCCCGGACGATGCTTCCCTGGTTCCCGCTCTTGGGATTGGCGTACATGGCGTAGCATACGGTCCCTGCCGAAAGGGCTTTGATCACGCCTGGCATGGATGCCCCGTAGGCCCATGGCTGGATGATGACGCACCCGCCCGGCACGTCGATCGCGCCGACGACGGAGTCGTCGTAATCGCCGTGGTCTCCGTACTCCTCGTACTCCGGCGCTTCGGCCTTCGTCGCCTCCAGCCGCCGGGCCGCATCGTCCGCGGTGATGTCGGCGACACAGGCCAGGCTGTAGCCGTCGTAGAAGTGCTCGCTCAGCGCCCTTATAAGGCGGCGGGCTTCCCCGGCCGCCGCGGCCTCGGCGGCCGAAAGCTCGGCGCGGGACGGCGAGAACAGGTCCGGGTACGGACCGGCCAGGGCGAGCCGCCCAGGTGACCAGCCGGCCATCATGGGGCGCCACGGGTCGGCGCCGGCTTCGGCCAGGGCCCGGGCGTTGTCGGGACAGTTGTCGAAGACGGCCCTCCAGAGAGCGGTCCGGCCCTCATGTTCGGCGTCCACGTCCCTGACGTGCCTGGCCAGTTCCGCGACCACTTCGGGCGAGCCGTACTTCACTGCGAAGTCCAGCGGACGATGGGACCCGTGTATGAGGGCGTCCGGATCGGCGCCCACTTCGAGGCGTGCACGGACCTGGGCGAGGTCGCGCCAACTCGTGTTAGCCCATTCGTTGGTGTCCATGGCACGCGGATTGTGGCGCGCAGGTCCGACAGTTCACATGGACGCGCCCCGATCGAGGTCACCCCTTGCCGCGAGTGCGCTCCCGGTGCCCCTTGGCGTCGGGGCGGCCGATGTGGCCGGCCGCCCGCTCGTATTCGCCGAGCCAGAGTTGGGGGACGTACTGCTGGACCGCCGCGACCATCTGCTGCCGGCTGGCGGCGGGGATGCCGAGGCGGTGGCGCAGGCGGGGAAGGCCGGGGCGGAACGGCTCCTCGTCGCGGACCAGGGCCCACAGGACCGGGTCGTCCCGGTCGATGGGGCCGGTGGGGAACAACTCCAAGGAGTAGAGCTTCTGGCTGCGCCCGAGATTGCTCCAGTAAAGGCAGACTCCGGCGAGAGTGTTCCAGGGGATGACGTTCCGAAGTTTCCCGCTTTCGATCCAAAGACCTGTGTGGTCGATGAGGATCCTCGTGCGGCGCCCCATCCAGATCGGGATGAAGAAGATGACGCCGAGAACCCCGAGGGCCACCAAGACGCCGAGCCCCACGAAACCCGCGCCGGTGGATTCTCCCTTCTGGTTCCCGGTGGCGACCACCACACCGCCGATGATGCCGACGACACCGACCGCCATGAGGAAGACGGAAATGGGAAGTCCGATCATGGCGCTACGGCGACCGGTCCGCATGACCGCGGCGTCCGGCGCAGGGGAAGGCGTGGGGGGAGGCGACATGGCGCGTGAGCTTAACGGCCATTCTCGTGAGGAGTCGAGATGAGAGATGGGCACGAGGGCGAAACACCTCGCGGAGGCATCGACTCGCGGCCCTCCAGCTTCGTCCCGTTGACGGGATGCCCCGCTCGTCCGGCGGCAAGGTGGCCAAAGGCGTCCGACGCGAAGACGCCCGCGACCGCCTCACGACCTGAGCCGCACCCTGGCCGTCCTCCCGCGCAGGCCACGGTTGTCCCTGGTGAGCGGGGTACGTGCCCGGTCGGACGCTGATCTGGAAAGCGATCTGAGAAAACTCGACGAGGTCATGTCGAGACGGCCGGGTCGGCTCCGACCTCCTGGTGACGGCGCCCGAGGGCGGCGCCGATCGATCGAAGGAGCACCCTGATGTCCAAGGTTCGCGTTCACAACTTCACGACCTCGCTGGACGGGTTCGGCACCGGCGAGGGTCAGACCCAGGCCGCCCCGTTCGGCCACGCCGGCGAACGCCTGCACGAGTGGATGTTCGCCACCCGGTTCTGGGGCGAGATGATCGGCGCCCAAAGCGGCCACTCCGGCGCCGACCACGCGTTCGCCGCGATGCACGAGCCCGGCATCGGCGCCGAGATCATGGGCGCCGGCAAGTTCGGCCCGCCCGGCTGGCAGGACGACCCCGACCACAGGGGCTGGTGGGGCCCGAATCCGCCGTTCCACACGCCGGTGTTCGTCCTGACCCACCGGCCGCGCCCCTCGATCGAGATGGAGGGCGGCACCACGTTCCACTTCCTGAACACCACACCCGCCGAAGCGCTCAACGTGGCCCGCGAAGCAGCAGGCGGCCAGGACATACGCCTGGGCGGCGGCCCCACAGTGGTACGCGACTTCGTTGCCGAAGGCCTGGTCGACCACATGCACGTGGTCCAGGTCCCCGTCCTGCTAGGCCGCGGCGTCCGCCTCTGGGACGGCCTGGAATCACTGGAAGAGGCGTACGACATCGAGACGGTCTCCACCCCCAGCGGCGTCACCCACCTGACCTTCACCGCCAAGACCCGCTGACCACAAAGGCAACCGCCCCGCAGGGAATCCAGCCAGGCCCCCCGCGGGTCACCTACCGTCCGTCAGCAACAAGACGCCATGCCGCGCGGCATCCGGCTCGGCTGCTTCACCATGCGACATGGCCGGACTTGACCTCCGGCTCGGCGACATGGTCCGCGAGCGCCGCAGGGAACTGGGACTCACCCAAGCAGAAGTGGCCAGGCTCGCAGGCATCACACAGCCCGCGCCGTCACGCATCGAGGGCGGTGGAGGTGTGCCGACCCTCGCGATGCTGGACCGGATCGCCAAGACGGCCCGCGAGGCGACCGACCCGTAGGGGATCCAGCCAGGGTCCCCTACGGTCACCTGACCTCTGTCAGTAGTGACACCGCATGCCGGGTGGCGTCCGGGTCGGCGGTGGCCAGCGACTCCAGGAGGCCGTCCAGGTCGGACGCCGAGATCGAGATACGGCCGACGGCCCGCCACCCACCCGCACCGTCCCGCATGATCGCCCACTCCGGGAACAGGTGGTGGAGCAGCAGCAACATCACGGACTCGTTCATCGTCAGCGCAGCTTGGCCCAAATGACCTTCCCTCCCTCGTTGAGGGGACGGACGCCCCAGGCGTGGACGAGTTCGGCCAGGAGCAGCAACCCCCGTCCGGAGACGGCGGCGTAGTTCTCCGGCCGGACCTCCGGCCGCCCCTCCCCGCCGTCCCACACCTCGACGACGGGACGACCGTCGCGCTCGTCGAGGAACACCCGCACGACGATCTGCCCCTTCCCGTGCAGATAGCTGTTGGTGACGAGCTCGCAGACCACGACCCGGCCGACGTAGTCGTCCTCGATCCCCCACTCGGCGAACCGCTCGGCGAGGAACCGGCGGGCGAGGCGTGGGGCTTCACTGTCCGGGTCGAGGACGAGCGTGGACGGGGCCTCTGGGGCGAGCGCTGCTGCTGGCATCGTTGCGACCTTTTCGAACGTCTCCGCTTGAACGCCCTTATTGAGCCACCGAACGAGTGCGCAGCGTAACGAAGCGCAGGTGGTTGCCTGGCAATCTCATCTGACTGACTTTCTGAACTTGGTGGCCGCTTGTGTCAAGGTTGGGGGACGATGACCGCATGGCACCACGACGGTCGAGAGCGAAGGTCAGCCCGAGCCTGGTCGCGTTCGGGCGCAGGTTCCGCCGGTTCCGGGAGGCCAAGGGCTGGAGCCAGGAGAACGTCGCGCGCCGGGCTCGCGACGGAGAGGGCGTCACCTCGCAGTACATCGGGCAGGTCGAGACCGGCCGGACGCGCTGCACCCGCGATTTCGCCGAGACGATGGACCGCGAACTCGAATTGGACGGTGAGCTGGTCGAACTGTGGGAGGACCTCGTCAAGGGCGCGGAGTTCCCGACCTGGTACGAGTGGCTCCCCATCGAGGAGACGGCAGAGGAGTTGACCTGCTACAGCCTCTCGCTCGTCCATGGCCTGCTCCAGACACCCGGCTACGCCGAAGCGCAGTTGATGGGAGATAAGAAGAAGACTGAAGAGCGCATAGCCCGGCAGAGCATCCTGACACGACAGAGCCCGCCGCCACCCGGCTGCACCTTTCTGGTGGACGAAGGCGTGCTGCTACGCGAGGTCGGGAACGCACAGGTCATGCGCGAGCAGTGCGATCACCTCATCGCGGCACCAGAAACCCTTGGAGTTTCGCTGCACATCGTGAAGATGCGGGGTGAGCACGGCGGCAACATCAGTTCGTTTACGATCGCCACCATGGAGGACATGCGCGAAGTCGCGTACTTTGAGTGCCCGGCACGCGGATTCACCCTGGAGACGGCAGAGGAGCTGACTGCCACTCGCCGGGCGCTCCGAGAAGTCCGGGCCATGACCCTCCCGATAGACCAGTCGCTCGACGTCATCCGAAAGGTGCAGGCAGAACGATGGACCTGAACACGGCCACCTGGCGCAAGAGCAGCCACAGCGGCAACACCGGAGGCGAATGCGTCGAACTGGCGTCGGCCCCCGGAATCATCGCCCTCCGCGACAGCCAAGACCCGGACGGCCCGAAGCTACTGCTAGACCGCGACGAGTTCGCGACCCTGGTGACCTCCCTGAAGCACTGACACTCCCCGATCAGCACCGGAGCCCCGGGCGCTTCAAGGTCCGGGGCTCTTGCGCGTTCAGCGCCGCTCAACGGCACGCTGCCTCGCCTCGGTCAGAGGCGTTCGGGGGCCGTGATCCCCAGCACGCCGAGGCCATGTTGCAGGTACGGCGACGGCGACGGGATATTGGCTGAGTTTGAGGGCCAGAGCCCGCTCCGGGGACTCGGCGAGAGTGATGGCCGGCCCGTCCGGTGCGGGCGCACCGACCGCCCGGCCTTCGGCGCGTAATCTTTGACGCACGCGCTTCACCACCCGAGACGGCCGCGCCACGTTACGGCGTCCGCGGAATGAGTGAGCCAGGAACCGAGGTCACGCGCCACGACGTCGAACGCCTGTGGTCCGACGCCATCGCCGGGAGGTGCTCCTGGCAGGAGACATCGGACCGTGCACAGGCGCTGATCGATCTGGTCAACGCGGAGACCCCCATCGTCAATGGGGGCCTCTTGACGCTGTACTACTTGTGGCGACCTGGAGCACGTCGAGATCCGGAGTCGCTCACCGAGGAGCGAGAGCGGTGGCGGGCTCGGCTACGCGTATATGACTCCGACCCGCGGGCCTGGTGGCGGAACCACTACCACAGGATGCTGGAACGGCACGCTGAGCAGCACGGGGTTCCCGCAGCCCAGGGCTTCGGAGAACGCCTGGTCCGCGATGGACACCTGCCGGAGGACGACCTTTCCTGGATTCTCGATCGGCTGGACTGAAAGCACTGGGAAGATCAGGAATATGGGAGACGCGTCAGACCTTGTTTATCGGCTCGAACTCACGCACGAGGGCGGCCCGGAGCGGTATGCGGGCTCCGAACTCGATGTACGTTCGGTGGTCGCGCGGATCCCGCAGGACGTCAAGGACGAGCTGAGGTTCGACCAGATTCCCTGGGGGCGGTTCGCGCACTCCTTCGGGTCTGGAGAGGACGTGCCCGAGTACTTGTCCCGGCTCGGGTCCGAGGACATCGAGGCCGTCGGGAAAGCCCTGAGCATCCTGGGCGATTGCATCTGCCATCAATGTGCGACGTCGCCGCCTGCCGCGTTGGCCGTACCGTTCCTGGTGCGCATCGCCAGGTCGCCTACCGCGCACTGGAGGGCGGAGATCCTCGGACTGGTCGGCAGGGCAGGGCGATGTGCGCATGACGGGGATGAAATGCGTGCCGGGCTGCTCCAGATCACCGGCCGCGACGACCGGCTGTGCTACGACGTTGCGGGATATCTGGAGAACTGGTCGGTCCAGGCGGCGCGCATCGCCATCACCTCCGATGCGCCCCTGCTCGTGGCGCTGCTCGACGACGCCGACGCGGCCGTCCGCTCTTCGGCCTGCTACGCCCTGGCCACCGCCCTGGACGGCACGGAGTCGATCCTCTCGGCGCTGCATCGGAGGCTGGGCGTCGAGCGGGTCCCGGCCGCCCGGATGAGCCTCATCCTGGCGATCGCCCAACTCGCCCGTGTCCACGGGGACGAGCCCACGATGACGAACCTTCGGCAATGGTGGGCGGATCCCGACCGTCCTACGGACGTCCGGGTCAGCGCCGCTCTGGCCTGGCGGTACATGGGCGGCGATCCGGTCCCCGACGACCTGCGGTCGTTGCTCACCACTGCGGTCACCGATGAGCTTGCCGAGTCACTGGCAGACGTCCCGTGGATGAAGGACGTCGAGTTCCGGGCCGGCACGGGCCTGCGGCGCTCCGTGCGCCTGGCGCTCGACCTCGAAGGAGACCGGCAAGAGCGCCTTTAGGGCTGGGGGTCGGGTGATCGGTTCGGGTGGGAGCGGTAGCGGCCGGGGGCGATGCCGAACTCTCGTTTGAAGGCGTTGGCGAAGGCGTATTCCGAGGCGTATCCGACGCGCTGTGCGATCGCCGCCAGCGGGACGTCCTCGCGGGTCAGTATCCGCGCGGCCGTCGTGAGGCGCCACCAGGTGAGGTAGGCGAGCGGAGGCCGTCCGACCAGCGC
>NZ_SMKK01000149.1 GCF_004348425.1 Actinomadura sp. 7K507 | reverse complement strand
CCCCTCCTCCACCCGCGACATACCTTGCCACCACCGACACACAGGCAACCGAGCTTTGTGCACCTTCCGTTCCACCAACTCCACAACCATGCCACTCATAAATGGCAACGGGCACCCATGGGCACTCAACCGCCAAATGCTCTGGACCCTCGCGGCGTCGGCGGACCGAGCGTGCCAAGCCCTGATCTTCACGCGGTCCGCGGGACGGCGAGAACGAGGTGAATGCGACTCGGTCCATACCATCCGGCATCGGATTGTGTGCTCTGGCCACATGGGCGGCAGGGGTCGCGCTTCGTAGGTTCTGCGCATGACGAGCGTGACGCCGCGGCCGGCGGCCGCGGGGACTTCGGGGACGCTGGATCTGTCGGGCCGGCGCGCCCTGGTCACCGGCGGCGCGGGCGGGATCGGCCGCGCGTGCGCCGGGCGGCTGGCCGCGGCCGGCGCGCGGGTGGTGGTGGCCGACATAGACGGCGAGGCGGCGGAGCGGGCGGCGGCCGAGATCGGCGGGATCCCGCTCCTGGCCGACCTGGCCGACACGGACGCGCTCGACGGGCTCGCGGCCGACGTCGACATCCTGGTCAACAACGCGGGCATCCAGCATGTGGCGCCCGTCCATGACTTCCCGCCCGAGACGTTCGCGCGGATCATGCGGCTGATGGTGGAGGCTCCGTTCCGTCTCGTCCGGGAGGCGCTGCCCGGCATGTACGAGCGGGGCTGGGGGCGCATCGTCAACATCTCGTCCGTTCACGGGCTGCGCGCGTCGCCGTTCAAGTCCGCTTATGTGACCGCCAAACACGGTCTGGAGGGGTTGTCCAAGGTGATCGCACTGGAAGGCGCCCCACATGGCGTGACGTCCAACTGCGTCAATCCCGCCTATGTCCGGACCCCACTGGTGGAGCGGCAGATCGCCGACCAGGCGCGCGCGCACGGCATGCCGCCGGACGAGGTCATCGAACGCATCATGCTTGAGCACGCGGCGGTGAAACGGCTGATCGAGCCGGAAGAGGTGGCCGAACTCGTCGCATATCTCTGCTCGCCGCCCGCGTCGATGGTCACCGGGGTGTCCCTCGGGCTCGACGGCGGCTGGACGGCGCATTGACAATGGCCCGTATGACCTGCGGTGTCTTCCTCGAACTGCTGGCCCGCGAGGCTTCCCCCGTCGAGTTCGAGGGGCCCCTCGTCCAGGCGCGGGCGGAGGGCGCACCGCCGGCCGTCCTGGAGGAGCTGGAATCGGCGAAGCTGGCGGCGCTGCGGGTCCGGGCGGTGATGCGGCGCCACGCCCGGCGGGAGGCGGAGCTGGAGGCGCTGTTCGACACCGCCGGCGACCTGGCGGGGCTGCGCGACCTCGACGCCGTGCTGGAGGCGATCACCCGCCGCGCCCGGCGGCTGCTCAACGCCGACATCGCCTACCTCACGCTGAACGACGACGAGATCGGCGAGACCTACATGCGGGTCACGGACGGCTCGGTGTCGGCGGCGTTCCGGAGGCTGAGGCTGCCGATGGGCACCGGGCTGGTCGGCCTGGTCGCGCAGACCGCGATGCCCTACACCAGCGAGCACTACCTCGGGGACGCGCAGTTCCAGCACCGCGGTTTCATCGACGACGCGGTCGCCGAGGAGGGCATCGTCGCGATCCTGGGCGTGCCCATGAGGCTCGGCAGCCGGGTGATCGGCGTCCTGACGGCCGCGAACCGCAGCGAGCGTCCGTTCGATCCCGAAGAGGTCGCGCTGCTGGGTTCTCTGGCCGCGCACGCCGCGGTGGCGATCGACAATGCCCGGCTTCTGGACGAGACCCGCACCGCCTTGGAAGAGCTGAGCACGGCCAACGAGGAGGTCAAGGCGCGTAGCGCGGCCGTAGAGAGGGCGGCGCGCGCGCACGACCGGATGACGGCCGTCGTCGTCCGCGGCGGTGGCGTGGAAGACGTCGGAGCCATCGTGACCGAACTGCTGGGCGGGACCCTGCACGTCCTGGACGCCGACGGCCGCCAGCTCGCGACGACGGGCGCCGCCTCGGCCTCCCTCGACGACGACGAGCTCGTCGGGGTCGCGGCCTCGGCGCACTCCGCGCGGGCGCAGGGCCGGACGGTCAGGCGCGGCGATCTGTGGATCGCGTCGGTGTCCACCGGCGACGAGATGCTCGGGACGCTGGCGCTGCGCACGCCGGACGAGGTGTCCGACGCCGACCAGCGGATCCTGGAGCGGGCCGCGCTCGTCACCGCGCTGCTGCTGCTGTTCCAGCGGAGCGTGACCGAGGCCGAGGGGCGGGTGCGCGGCGAGCTGCTCGACGACCTGCTCTCGGGCCGCCAGACCGGGGCGGAGGCGCTGACGGCCCGCGCGCGGCGCGTGAACGTCGATCTGACCGTCCCGCACGTGGTGCTGTGCGCGAAGTACGGTCCGCAGGAGTACCGGCAGCGTGCCGCGTTCTGGGCGTCGTCCTACGCGGCGGTGGAGCACGGACTGGCCGCCTCCCGCGCCGGGGAGATCGTCCTGCTGCTGCCGGGCGACCGTCCGGACGAGGCGGCGCGCCGGATCGCCAAGGAGCTGGGCACCTCGCTCGGCGGCCCCGCCACGGTCGGCGCCGCCGGCCCGGTGCTGGGGGCGGCCGAGGTCGCGTCCGCCCACCGTGAGGCGCAGCGCTGCGCGGACGCCCTGCGGGCCCTCGGCCGCCTCGGCGACGGGGCCGACGCGACCGAACTCGGCTTCGTCGGCCTGCTCATCGGGGACGACCGGGACGTGACGGGCTTCCTCACCGGCGCGCTCGGCGCCGTCCTCGACTACGACGAGCGGCGCGGCACGGCGCTCGTCCGGACGCTGGACGCCTACTTCGGTACCGGCGGCAGCCTGTCCAGGACCGCCGGGCTCCTGCACATCCACGTCAACACCGTCAGCCAGCGCCTGGACCGCATAGGCCGCCTCCTGGGCGACGACTGGCAGACCCCCGAACGCGCCCTGGAACTCCAGCTGGCCCTCCGCCTCCACCGCCTCTCACGTTGACCTGCGGCGGGCCGCTCTTGAGGAAGCGTCCTCAAGGGCGGCCCGCCGCAGACCGGAGGTGGTCAGACAGGGGCCTCCACCTTGGCGTTCTCGGTCTCGGGTTCGGGACGGCGGGCCCGGCGGGCGGCGATCAGATCGCGGGCGGTGCCCCATACGCCGCGGCGGAACAGCAGGACGACCAGGATGAAGATGGTGCCGGTGATGATCCCGGTCTCCTCGAACCCGGCCGTGGCCAGGTAGTCGTGCAGCTGCACGACCAGGGCCGCGCCGATGGCGCCGCCCCACAGGGTGCCGATGCCGCCGAGGACGACCATCATCACGGCCTGCCCCGAGGTCGTCCAGTAGACGCCTTGCAGGGACGCGAAGCCGTGGCTGATGGTGAACACGCCGCCGGCCAGCCCGGACAGGCCTGCCGACAGCACGAACGCGAGCAGCTTGTACCGGTCGACGCTGTATCCGAGTGCCCGCGCCCTGGCGGGGTTGTCGCGGATGGACATCAGCACCCGTCCGAAGGGGGAACGGACGATCCGCCAGACGACGAACAGGCCGACCAGGATGAAGGGAAGCCCCGCGTAGTAGAAGTAGAACGGGTCGGACAGGTCCAGCCCGAACATCTCCTTGGGGATGCCCTGCAGTCCGTTCTCTCCGCCGGTCGCGTCCCGCCACTGGTTGGCGATGAAGTAGACCATCTGGGCGAACGCCAGGGTGACCATCGCGAAGTAGATGCCGCGCAGCCGGACGGACAGGAACCCGATCGGGACGGCCAGCACCGCCGCGAAGACGGCTCCGCCCAGTACGGCGACGGGAAACGGCAGACCGGAGTGCAGCGCTATCAGGCCCGTGACGTAGGCGGAACCGCCCCAGAAGGCGGCGTGCCCGAACGACAGCAGCCCGGTGAAGCCGAGCAGCAGGTCGACGGCGGCGGCGAACAGCGCCCAGCAGAGGATGTCCATCGCGACCGGCGGATAGACGAACCAGGGCAGTCCGAGCGCCACCAGCAGCCCGATGGTCAGCAGGAACGGCCGTCCGGCCAGCTTGGAGAGGATCACCGCGTCTCCTCATCGATCATGGCGGCGCCTGCGGATACGGGGGTCATATCGTCGCCTCCTCGCGTCCGAACAGGCCGGCGGGACGCCACAGCAGCACGATGGCCATCAGGATGAACACCAGGGTCTGCGAGAGCGAGGGGACGTAGTAGTAGCCGAGCGCCGACACGACCCCGACCGTGAACCCGGCCGCGACCGACCCGAACACCGAGCCGAGGCCGCCGATCACCACGACGGCGAACACCGTGATGATCAGGTCGGCGCCCATCAGCGGGTTGACCGCCCGCATCGGCGCGGCCAGGACGCCGGCGAGCCCGGCGAGCGCGACGCCGAACCCGAAGACGGGCGTCACCCAGCGGGCGACGTCGATGCCGAGCGCGCGGGTCAGCTCGGGCCGCTCGGTCGAGGCCCGGACGATCATCCCGACGCGGGTGCGGGTGAGGACCACCCACACTCCCCCGCACACCAGCACGGACACCACGAGCACGAACACCTGGTAGGTCGGGTACGTGAACAGGCCCAGGTCGAGCGAGCCGCCCAGCGCGGACGGCCGCGGGTACGGCTGCGACTGCACGCCGTACTGCCGTTTGACCAGGTCCTGCAGGATCAGCGCGAGACCGAAGGTGAACAGGAAGTTGTAGAGCGGGTCGAGGGGCGCGAGACGGCGGATGAACAGCCGCTCCAGCACGATGCCGACCACGCCCAGCACGACAGGGACGAGCGGCAGCGCCAGCCAGAAGCTCACGCCGAACGAGTCGAGCAGCACGTACGAGCCGAACGCGCCGAGCATGTAGAACGCGCCGTGCGCGAAGTTGACGACGTGCAGCATCCCGAAGATGACCGACAGGCCGAGGGCGAGCAGGGCGTAGAACGCCCCGCCCACCAGGCCGTTGAACGCCTGTTGGAGCATGCGCGGGCCGCCTCAGAGCTTGCAGGCCGCGTCGGGCTTCTGGAACGCCTCGGCCGCCGGGATCGTCGAGACGATCTTCTCGTAGTCCCACGGCTCCTTGACCTCGCTCGAAGGCTTCACCTCCGCGAGGTAGGCGTCGTGGGTGAGCAGGTGGTCCTCGGCGCGGATGGTGCCGGTGGAGGTGAAGACGTCGTCGACCTTGTGGCCTTCGAGCTGCGCGACCACGTCGTCGGCCTTGTCGGTGCCGCCGCGCTGCACGGCCTCCAGGTACTGCAGCGCCGCCGAGTAGTCGGCCGCGTGGACGGCCGTCGGGCGGGTGCCGGTCTTGGCGTGGAACTTGTCCGCCCAGGCCCGGTTGCCCTCGTCGGCGTTCCAGTACCAGAAGTCGGTGAAACGCGTCCCGGCCAGGGCGTCCGGGCCGAGGGAGTGGATGTCGGTCAGGAACATCAGGCCGACCGCGAGGTCCACGCCCTTGTCGCGCAGCTTGTACTCGTTGTACTGCTTGACCAGGTTGACGAGGTCGCCTCCGGCCTGCATGGCGCCGACCACCTGGGGCTTGGGGTCGAGGCCGGGCGCCTTCAGCAGGAAGGTGGAGAAGTTGTCGTTCGGGAAGGGCGTCGGGTCACTCTCGACGATCTTCCCTCCGGACGCTTCGACCGCCGCCCGGAACGTCTTCTCCATGTCCTGCCCGAACGCGTAGTCCGGGTACACGAGATACCAGTTCTTGGCGCCGTCCTTGGTCAGCGCGGTGCCCGTCCCGTGGGCGAGCATGTAGCTGTTGTAGCCGTAGTGGAAGGTGTACTTGTTGCACTGCTTGCCGGTCAGTTCCGTGGTGGCGGCGCCGGTGTCGATGAACACCTTCTTCTTCGTCTTGGCGACGTTGGCGACCGCGAGCGCGGCGGACGAGGTCGGGACGTCCACGATCATGTCGGCCTGCTGCCGGTCGTAGAGTTCCTGCGCCTTGGAGTTGGCGACCTCCGGCTTGTTCTGGTGGTCGGCGGAGATCACCTCGATGTCGCCGGTCACGGCCTTGTCGCCGTGCTCGGCCTTGAAGTCGGCGACGGCCATCTTCACAGCCTCGACGGCGTTCTTGCCCGACAGGTCGGCGTACACGCCCGACTGGTCGGTCAGCACGGCGAGGACGATCTTGTCGTCGCTGATCTTGCCGCCGCCCCCGGCGGGCCCGCCCCCGCAGGCGGCCAGCAGTGCTCCGGCGGTCGCGAGCGCGGCCGAACGTCCGAGAAGTCTCATCTGGGCTCTCCCTAGATTCCGAGGTACTGCAGCAGTTCGTGCTCGCGGGCGAGGACCTCGTCGTTGTCCATGGACTCGACGATCCGGCCCTCGGCGAGCAGGTGGTGGCGGTCGGCGACGGTGGCGGCGAAGTGCACGTTCTGCTCGATGAGCAGGACGGTGGCCCCGGCGGCCTTGACCTCGCGGAGGATCTCGCCGATCTGGGCGACGATCAGCGGCGACAGGCCCTCGGTGGGCTCGTCGCACAGCAGCAGCCGGGCACCCGTCCGCAGCACCCGGGCGAGCGCGAGCATCTGCTGCTCGCCGCCCGACAGCTTCGTCCCGGGGAACCTGCGCCGTTCGCGCAGCATCGGGAACGTCTCGTACACCCGTTCCAGCGACCAAGGGTCCGGCCCCATGACGGGCGGCAGCGTGAGGTTCTCCTCGACCGACAGGGTGGCGAAGACGCCCCGGTCGTCCGGGACGTAGCCGAGTCCGCGACGGCTTCGCTTGTGCGGGCTCAGTGCGGAGATGTCATCGCCTAGGAACCGCACCGTCCCGGACGCTGCTTGATGGAGTCCCATGAGGCTGCGCAGGAGGGTGGTCTTGCCGGCCCCATTGCGTCCGACGAGCGTGACGATTTCGCCCTTGCCCACGTGCATGGACACTTCACGCAGCGCCTGCGCCTCGCCGTACCAGGCGGACAGTCCGTCAATGCGCAGCATTGGAGTCTCCGAGGTAGGCGGTGACGACGCGCGGGTCGTGACGGATCTCGACGTAGGGGCCTTCGACGAGGACCTGTCCGTGCTGCAGGACCGTGACGCGGTCGGCGAGGCTGGAGACGACGCTCATGTTGTGCTCCACCAGGACGACGGTGCGTCCGGCCCTCACCTTCCTGATGAGCGCGACGGTTCGGTCGACGTCCTCCACGCCCATGCCGGCGGTCGGCTCGTCGAGCAGCAGCACCTTCGGATCGAGCGCGAGGGCCAGGGCCAGTTCGAGCGCGCGCTTGCGTCCGTACGCCAGCGAGCCCGCCGGGGTCTCTCCGTGGTCCTCCAGGCCGACCTGTTCGAGCAGTCCGGCCGCGCGCCCGGAGTAGCGTCCAAGCGCGCTGTCGGACCGCCAGAACCGCCAGCCGAGGCCGGTGCGTCCCGCCAGGGCCAGCTCCACGTGCTGCCTCGGGGTGAGCTCGGCGAACAGGCTCGTGATCTGGAACGACCTGGCCAGGCCGAGTCGCGCGATCCGTTCCGGCGCCCGTCCGGCCAGCTCGTGGTCGCCGAGCCGGACACTGCCCTCGGTCGGCTTCAGGAACCCGGTCAGCAGGTTGAACAGCGTGGTCTTGCCGGCACCGTTCGGGCCCACCAGCGCGTGGACCGAGCCCTCGGCGATATCGAGGTCCACGCCGTCCACGGCCCTGAAGCCGCGGAACTCCCGGACCAGGCCACGCGCCGACAGGACCGGATGCTCCGGCACGGGTCCTTCCAGCACGGGTCCTTCCGGCACGGGGTCTTCCAGCACGGGGTCTTCGGGGACGGGGCCCTTCGGGACGGGGTCGCCCATGCGCCCTCCTTGCGCTCGTCTAAGGTGACCCGGAGCACACTCGGGCCGCCGTGACCGGGAACGCTAGGTGGCCCCCGCACCACGGACCATGTGACCGGCACCCACATTCCGGCCCCCGCCTACGGATGTGGCCCACACCACTCCCAGGTCACCGCCACGGGCACATGGCGGCCGCCGCCGATATGTGGGCGCGCCACGTGGTAGGGGTCACCGCCTCGCTGGACCATGACGGGCATCTGACGTCCGCCCCGAGGAGCCGGAATGATCGTCCGCAGCGTCCTGACCGCCGGCGCCGTCGCCGCCGCACTGACCGCCCCGGCACACGCACAGGAGCACGGCCCCGCACCCCGGCCGGTCGTCCCGGGCGCGGAGAAGCAGGTCGTGGCCCACCTGGACGATCTCACCACCGCGGGGACGGCCGGCTCGGGCCACACCGTCCCCGCCGACTGGGCGGGCCTGCACGCCGCCGGAACCCGGAACCCGTCCGGCGTCCCCGGCGTCCAGGTGGACGGCTATTTCCCGGACACGTCCACGTTCAACACCAACCATGGCTGGAACCACGACGCCCAGTTCGTCATCCGCCTGCCCGACCGGTGGAACGGCGGGCTCGTCGTCGCCGGCTCGCCCGGCAACAGGCGTCAGTACGCCAACGACTTCACCATTTCCGACTGGGTCCTCGCCCAGGGGTACGCCTACGCCGCGACCGACAAGGGCAACAGCGGCACGGAGTTCTACCGGGACGGCCGCCGCCCCGGCGACGCCGTCGTCGAATGGAACCGCCGCGTGACCCAGCTGACCCGCGCCGCCAAGCGGACCGTCGCCCGCCACTACGGCCGCCGCCCGAGCAGCACCTACGCGGCGGGCATCTCCAACGGCGGCTACCTCGTCCGCTGGCAGCTGGAGAACCGCCCCCACCTCTACGACGGAGGCATCGACGCGGAGGGCACCCTCTGGCGCGCGCAGGGCCCGAACCTCTTCACCTACCTGCCGTCCGTCCTCCGGGCCTACCCGTCCTACGAGGCCGGCGACCCGTCCGCCCGCAAGGCGCTCCTGAAGGCCGGGCTGGCCCCCGGATCAGAGTTCCTCTGGCCGTTCCACAACCAGGTCTACTGGGCACTGACCCAGCGCATCTACCGCGAGGAATTCGACCCCGCCTACACGGGCGACGAGGCCGACTACGACTACGCCGCACGCCCCCGGAAAGTGCACCGCGCGGTGGCCCGGGTCGCCCTCACGGGCCGTATCCGCAAACCCCTGATGACGCTTCACGGGACCTACGACACGCTGCTTCCCATCAGCACCGACTCGGACGCCTACGCCGAACTCGTCCGCGCCCGCGGCAAGGCGCCCTTCCGCTACTACCGCCTGGAGGCCGCCAACCACGTCGACGGCCTCTACGACACCTACCCGGACCGCCTGCGCCCGCTCGTCCCCTGCATGCGCACCGCCTTCACCGCCCTGGAGAAGTGGACGCAGGGCGGCCCCAACCCGCCCGAGAGCGCCACGCTCCCCCGCCCCGCGACCGGCGACATCGTGAACGACTGCTCCCTGCGCGGCTGACGTCAGAGCTGGGAAACGTCAGAGCTTGGAATGCGTCCAGGAGACCAGGTCGGACGCCGGAAGGGTGTTGACCAGCCGCTCCGCCGGGACCGCGCAGCGGGCGGCGCGTTCGCACCCGAAGTGCTGCCAGTCGAGCTGGCCCGGGGCATGGGCGTCGGAGTCGATGGAGAAGCGGCAGCCCGCCTCCACGGCGAGCCGGAGCAGCCGCTTGGGCGGGTCGAGGCGTTCCGGACGGGAGTTGATCTCCACGGCGACGTCGTAGGCGGCGCAGGCGTCGAAGACGAGGGCGGCGTCGAACTCCGACTCGGGGCGC
The DNA here is from genome assembly GCF_004348425.1 of Actinomadura sp. 7K507. Taxonomy (GTDB): domain Bacteria; phylum Actinomycetota; class Actinomycetes; order Streptosporangiales; family Streptosporangiaceae; genus Spirillospora. The sequence goes on along the minus strand of NZ_SMKK01000149.1, from coordinate 14,503 downwards.
AGGCCGCCGCGCTTGCCGCCGGCTTTGACGATGCGTCCGGTGCAGTGGCCGAGGACGTTCACGCGGGGGTTCGCGATCGCCGCGACCATGCGTTTGGTCATGGCGACGCGGTCCATGCGGAGTTTGGAGTGGACGCTGGCGACGACGACGTCCAGACGCTCCAGGAGGGCGGGATCCTGGTCGAGGGTGCCGTCCTCCAGGATGTCGACCTCGATGCCCGTGAGGATCTGGAACGGCGCAAGGTCCTTGTTGAGTTCGGCGACGAGGTCGAGCTGGCGCCCGAGACGCTCGGCCGACAGGCCGTTGGCGACCTTGAGGCGCGGTGAATGGTCGGTGAGGGCGAGGTACTCGTGGCCGAGGGAGCGGGCCGTTTCGGCCATCTCCAGGATCGGGGAGCCGCCGTCCGACCAGTCGCTGTGGGTGTGCAGGTCGCCCTTGAGCGCGGAGCGGAGGGCGGTGGCGGCCTCGTCCAGCGGCTCCCCTTCGGTGGCCTCCAGGCGGCGCAGGTAGACGGGCGTCTCGCCGCGCAGCGCCTCTTCGATCACCAGTGCCGTGACCTTGCCGATGCCGGGGAGCGCGGTCAGCGTGCCCTCGCGGGCGCGGGCGGCGAGTTCGTCCGCGGGCGTCCGCCCGGCGAGGTCGGCGGCGGCGCGGAACGCCCGCACCCGGTAGGTCGGCTCATGGGCGCGCTCCAGCAGGAACGCGATACGGCGCAGCGCTTCGACGGGCTCCACGCACCGCACCGTACCCGGGTATGACGGACGTGTCCCACCACGGTGTCATCCGGGGCGGCGTGCGGGCTCTCTAGCCTGGTCGGCATGGTGGGGGAGATCGAGCGGAATCCGTTGCGGACGGTACTGGTGGACGGGATGCTGGCCGCGGCGGTGACCGGACGCGCCGAGCCCGCACCGCTCGACCGCCCCTGGCCCGTGCTGCTGCGCTGGACCCGGTTCATCGGGATCGGGCGGCTGCCGTACGGAGTGGCTTCGAGCCTGGTCTGGCTCGCCGTCACGATCGGGCTGATCGCCGGGACGAACTCGCTGCTGCGGACCGAGGGCACCGAGCAGGGCTTTGCGCACCCCGGCTATCCAGGGGACGGCACGGCGCTGCTGATCGCGGTCGTCCTGAGCGTGCCGCTGGTGCTGCGCGAGCTGCATCCGCTGGCCGCCTGGCGGCTGAGCTTCGTGATGATGGCGCTGATCGACGTGAGCGCGTACATGACCGTTCCGTACGTCCCGGGCGGGGTCTTCGCGGCGATCATGACGCTGTACACGGTGGCGGTGCGCTGCCCGGGGACGATCACGCTCGGCGCGGCGTTCCTGTCGGCCGCCGGCGTCTGGATCAAAGACACGGAGACGGCGCCCGGCGCATCGGTCCTGATCCTGCTGCCGGTGACCGTGGGCTACATGTTCCGGGTGCGGCGGACGTCGCGGCGGGAGCTGGCCGAGCAGGAGCGGCGGCACGCCGACGCCGAGGCGGTCCTGACCGAGCGGCAGCGGATCGCGCGGGAGCTGCACGACGTCGTCGCGCACCACATGTCGATGATCGCGATCCAGGCGGAGGCCGCGCCCTACAAGGCCGAGGCGGTACCGGACGAGACGCGGCGGGATCTCGCGGAGATCCGCGCGACGGCGCTGGACGCGCTGACCGAGCTGCGCCGGGTGCTCGGCGTCCTGCGTTCGGAGGACGGCGCCGAGACCGCCCCGCAGCCGAGCCTGGACCGGCTGGAGGAGCTGATCGCCAACGCGCGGGGCGCGGGACTGCGGGTGGAGACCTCGCTGGCCGGCGACATCGCCGGCCTCCCGCCGGGCGTGGGGCTCACCGCGTTCAGGATCCTTCAGGAGGCACTGAGCAACGCGATGCGGCACGCGCCCGGTTCGCGGGTGCACGTCGAGGTGTCCAGCGACGAGGCAATAGTGTGGCTCGGCGTCGTCAACGGCCCGCCCGGGGACGGGAAGGCACCCGCCCCGCTGCCGCCGGGCGGCGGTCACGGGCTGGTCGGGATGCGCGAGCGGGCCGCCGCGCTCGGCGGCGAGCTGACCGCCCGGTCCACGCCCGAGGGAGGATTCGCCGTGACCGCCAACCTGCCGGTGAAGGCGCGGGACCGGTCGTGACCGTGCGGGTGGTGATCGTCGACGATCAGGGCATGGTGCGCACCGGGTTCGGCGTGCTGCTGAACGCTCAGCCCGACATCGAGGTCGTGGGCGAGGCGGTGAACGGTGAGGAGGGCCTGCGCCGGGTCGCCGAGCTGCGCCCGGACGTGGTGCTGATGGACGTCCGGATGCCGGTGATGGACGGGCTGGAGGCCACCCGCCGCATCCTCGACGGCGCGGGCGACGGCGTACCGAAGATCCTCATGCTCACCACGTTCGACCTGGACGACTACGTCTACGAGGCGCTGCGCGCCGGGGCCAGCGGTTTCCTGCTGAAGGACGCGTCCGCGACGGAGCTGGCGGACGCGGTCCGGGTCGTGGCCGGGGGCGACGCGCTGCTGTCGCCGTCGATCACCCGGCGGCTCATCGCGGAGTTCTCCCGGCTCGGCGGGCGGCCGGCGCCGTCCCGCAAGCGGCTGGACGAGCTGACCGAGCGGGAGACCGAGGTCCTGGCGCTGGTGGCGCGCGGGCTGTCCAACGGCGAGATCGCCGGGGAGCTGGTCGTCGCGGAGCAGACCGTCAAGACGCATTTCGGGCGGATCCTGATGAAGCTCGGGCTGCGTGACCGGCCGCAGGCCATCGTCTACGCCTACGACGTGGGGTTGGTCCGCCCCGGCGACTGATACCCGGGTCGCATTCGTACGACCGCGGTCGCATGGCGCAAGACCACACCAGCGGTTGATCTGCTCTACAGCGTCCGATTTCTACCTTCCTGATCAGTGCTCCAACTCACTGACCAGGAGGGACGTCCCTGATGCTCCGCGTTCGCAAGGCCGCGGCCGCCGTCGTGCTCCTCGCGGCGACCGGTTCGACGAGCGCCGCGGCGGGCCACGCCGAGGTGTACGCGGCGCCGCGCACGACGCCCGGCCTGTCGGCGGAGACCCTGGACGTCCGCTACCAGGCCACACGGCAAGACATCGCCCAGGCGCTGGCCACCGCGAAAGGCGTCCAGGACGACGACAGGATGCGCGTCCTGTCGTCGTTCCTCACAGAGGGCCGCCGCTTCCTATCGTTCGACCCGCGAGGTGACGGACGGGCTGCCGAGGTCATCGGCGACCTAGAGCACGCCGACCGGATCGCCGTCGTCGTGCCCGGCGCGGACAACACGCTGACCAACTACGACGACCCCAAGTTCGTCGGCGGCGATACCCGTGCGCTCTACCGGCAGGCCAAGACCGACGCTCCCGGCGAGCGGATCGCCGCGATCGCCTGGCTCGGTTACGACTCGCCGTCGACGCTGAGCACCGGCGTCCTGTCGGCAGGCATCGCCCAGGAGGGCGCACGGAATCTCGAACGTCTCCTCACCGGCGTTCGCCGCGTGAACGGGCACGCCCGGTTCGCGCTCCTCTGCCACAGCTACGGCTCGGTGGTGTGCGCCGAGGCCGCACGGCCTCTCGCGTCGCTGCCGGTGGACGACATCGCCCTGTACGGCAGCCCCGGGACCACGGCGGACAGCGCCGCCGGCCTCGGAGCGTCCGCCCGCGTCTGGGCGGCCCGGTCGAAGGGCGACTGGATGCGGTTCGTGCCGAACTTCCGCTTCGCCGGTCTGGGTTTCGGCGCGGATCCCGCCTCCTCCGGCTTCGGCGCCCTGCGCTTCGACGCCGGGACGGGACCGCACAGCGCCTACCTGAAACCCGGCTCCCTCGCGCTCCGCAACCTCGCCCTGATCGCCCTCGGCCGCGCCTCGGAGGTCACCCGTGCCTGAGTCCGTGCTCGACAAGAAGCCACCTCTCCAGGGCGAGGTCCCGCAAGGCCGTGACTTGGCCATCGACGCCCTGCGCGCGTTCGCGATACTCGGCGTCGTGCTCGGCCACTGGCTGGTCACCGCCTTCGTCGCCGACGGTTCCGGCGCGGATCTGCGGGTCACCAGCCCGCTCCGCACGATGCCCGAGCTGGCCCCGATCTCCTGGGTGCTGCAAACGCTCGCCGTGTTCTTCCTGGTCGGCGGCTACGCGTCGGCCAAGGGCCTGCGTCCCGGCGAGCCGTGGGGCCGCAGGCTGCGGCAGCGTCTCGCCCGCTTCACACGGCCCCTCCCCGTTCTCGCGGCGGCATGGATCCCCGCGGCGGCCGCACTGTCCTGGGCGGGGTTCTCTGCGGACAGCCTGCGCACCGTGGTCGAACTCGTGCTCAGCCCGCTCTGGTTCCTGGCCGTGTACGTGGTGCTGACGGCGATGACACCGGCGGTCGCGGCCGTCTGGGACCGGCTCGGTCTCTGGGGCGCCGCCCTCCTCGTCGCCGCGACCGCCGCCATCGACGCCGGCCGCTTCGTCCTCGACACGCCCGGGTGGACGGGCTGGGCGACCGTCTTCACCGCCTGGCTCGTGCCGTTCTACCTGGGCGTCGGCTGGGCGGACGGCGCGCTCGGCTCCCGCCGGTCGGGACTCGTCCTGCTGGGCGGGGGCGGCGCGGCGACCGTCCTGCTGGTCCTGTTCGCGGGGTATCCGGCGAGCATGGTCGGCGTGCCGGGCGCCGAGGTGTCCAACCTCAGCCCGCCCACGCTCGCCGCGGTCGCGTTCGGCCTCGCCCAGGCGGGCCTGGCGCTGCTGCTGCACGGGCCGCTGACCCGCTGGACGCGGCGGGCCCGGGTCCGTTCGGTGATCTCCGGCGCCAACCGCTCCGCCATGACGATCTTCCTGTGGCACCAGACGGCGCTGCTGGCCGTCACCACGGGGGCGCTGCTCGCGTTCGGTAGCCTGCCGGGGCTGCACACCGCACCCGACCGGCCCGCGTGGATCGCGGAAAGGCTGCCCTGGCTGGCGGTCTGCGCCGGCGCGCTCGCCGCGCTGCGGACCCTGCTCCGCGGCTTCGAGCACCCGCGCCCGTCGAAGCACAGGCCGGGGCGTGACGCGAACCACACAACGAACATGAGCGCGGCGCCGTACATCTCACGAAGAGTCCCTTAAGCCGGGCGCCCGCCGAGACCGGCCAGACGATCTTGGATGGTAGAAAGACCTCGATGCCGCCGCCACGCCAGCCGATCCCGCCGCGCACCCGACGGCTCCGGAGGGTCCTGGCCTGCGCCTTGTCCATCGCGGGCGTCATGCTGACGACCGCCGGTACCGGCCACGCCGAGCCGTACGCCCCGCCCGTCGCCGTCCCGGAGATGGCGCCCTCGACGCTGGACGTCCGGTACACCGCAGAACGCCGGTCCATCGAGAAGGCCCTCGAGACGGCGCAGAAGATCGGCGACGGCGACCGGACGCGGGCCCTCGGCGCGTTCCTCCGGCCGGGACGCCGCTTCCTCTACTTCGACCCACGCGGCGGTGGACGGGCCATCGAGGTCATCGGCGACCTCACCAGGGCGCGGAGGGTCGCGGTGCTCGTCCCCGGCGCCGACACCACGCTCACGGCGTTCGACGAGCGCGGCGACAAACCGTGGTCGACCCCGGGCGGCGGGGCACGCGCCGTCTACGCGCAGGCCGCGTCCAAATCCCCGCAACCGGATCTGGCCGTCGTCGCGTGGCTCGGATACGCGGCTCCACGGACGTTCAGCAGCGACGTCCTCACCGGTGAGCGCGCCGACGAGGGGGCCAGGCAGCTGCGCCGTTTCCTGGAGGGCGTCCACAGGGTCAACCCGTCCGCCGGCGTCGGCCTGCTCTGCCACAGTTACGGCTCGGTGGTGTGCGGCCGCGCCGCGCTGGACGGCCCCGGAGGGCCGGCCTGGCGGCAGGTCACCGACATCGCCCTCTACGGCAGCCCCGGCACGACGGTGTGGTCCGCCGCGAAGCTCGACGGCACCGCCCGCATATGGGCGGGGCGGGGAGCCGCGGACTGGATGGAGGACGTCCCGCACGTCCGCATCCTCGGGCTCGGCCTCGGACGCGACCCGGTCTCCTCCTCGTTCGGCGCGCGGGTCTTCGACGCGGGTACCGGCGGCCACAGCGACTACCTCGAACCGGGCTCGACGTCCCTGCGGAACCTCACCGGCATCGCGCTCGGAAAGGAGTCCGATGTCACTCCGGGCTGACCCGGTTCACTCGCTTTCTGACGGGTCACCGCCATGGTGGTGGCACTCTGGGGTTGTGGACACCCCGAGCGAGGCCGAAATCCGCGAGCAGACCACCCAGCGCCTGGAGAAGGCCATGGGGACGTTCGGCACCGCGGCCTTGAACAGCATGGAGGAGCACCTCCCCTGGTTCCGGCGCATGCCGGCCGACCAGCGCTCCTGGATCGGCCTCGTCGCCCAGGCGGGCATCGCGGCGTTCGTCGAGTGGTTCAAGAACGACGAGCAGACCCGCCCGGCCATCGCCGGCGAGGTGTTCGGCACCGCGCCGCGCGAGCTGCTCCGCGCCATCAAGCTCCACCACACGATCGACATGATCCGCGTCATCATCGACGTGGTGGAGACCCGGCTGGACGAGCTGGCCGCGCCCGGCGGCGAGGCCCAGCTGCGCGAAGCCATCCTGCGCTACACCCGGGACGTCGCGTTCGGCGCCGCCCAGGTGTACGCCCGCGCCGCGGAGACGCGCGCCGCCTGGGACGCGCGGCTGGAGGCCCTCGTCGTCAACGCGGTGCTGCGCGGCGAGGTCGACGACGGCATGCACTCGTGGGCCGCCGCCCTGGGCTGGACGTCCAAGCCCGTGACGGTCATCGCGGGGTTCACGCCGGAGGACGAGGAGCCCGAGGTCACCATCGACCAGATGCAGCTCGCCGCACGCCGCGCGCGCGCCGACGTCCTGGCCGGAGTCCAGGGGCACCGGGTCATCGTCATCGTGGGCGGCGACACCGACCCCATGGACGCGGCCCGCCCCATCGCCGCCAAGTGCGGACCGGGCCCGGTCGTCGTCGGCCCGCAGGTCGCCGACCTCTACGACTCCACCCGCTCCGCGCAGGCCGCCGTGGCCGGGCTCCGCTCCGCCGCCGGCTGGCCGGACGCGCCCCGCCCGGTCGAGGCGACCGAGCTGCTGCCCGAACGCGCGCTGGACGGCGACGACGACGCGCGCCTCTACCTGGTGGACAGCGTCTACAACCCGATGCTCGTCGCGGGCGCCCCCCTCCTCGACACGCTCACCACCTACCTCGAGCAGGGCTCGTCCCTGGAGGCCACCGCGCGCCTGCTGTTCGTGCACCCCAACACCGTCCGCTACCGCCTCCGCCGCGTCGCCGAGCTGACCGGCCTGGCCCCCACCGACGGTCGCAACGCGTTCACCCTCCGCATAGCCCTGGTCCTGGGCCGCTTCCAAACCCGCATGTAAACCGCGAGCTTGTAGGGGTCTTACAAAGCGCCTCGACGAAAGTTCGTGGTGATCCGCATCGTGGGCGGAGGGACGTTCGCGGCAGGCTGGACGCTGTGATTCTCCTCGCATCGCCCGGCCAGGGCGCCCAATCCCCCGGCTTTCTGCAGCCATGGCTAGAGATACCCGGAGTCGCCGACCGCCTCACCTGGTGGTCGGCCGTCACGGGGCTCGACCTGGTCCGGTTCGGGACGGAGGCGGACGCCGAGGAGATCCGCGACACCGCCGTGGCGCAGCCGCTGCTGGTCGCCGCCGCGCTCGCCGCCTACGAGGCCCTCTACGAGGACGAGCCCCCCGAGCACCGGGTGCCGGACGCCGTCGCCGGCCACAGCGTCGGGGAACTGGCCGCCGCCGCCATCGCCGGGGTCCTGTCCCCCGAGGCCGCGCTGGTGCTCGTCCGGGAGCGGGGACGGGCGATGGCCGATGCCGCCGCCGTCACCGAGACCGGGATGACTGCCGTGCTCGGCGGCGACGCCGATGACGTCCTCGCCTCCATCGACAAGCACGGGCTCACCCCCGCCAACGTCAACGGCGCCGGGCAGATCGTCGCCGCCGGGACCATGGACCGCCTCGCCGACTTCGCCGACGAGCCGCCCGCCAAGGCGCGGCTGCGCCCGCTGTCGGTCGCCGGCGCCTTCCACACCGAGCACATGGCGCCGGCCGTCGACGCCCTGCGCCGCCTCGCGTCCGGCGCACCGGTCGCCGAGCCGCGGACGAGGCTGCTGCAGAACCGCGACGGAGCCGTCGTCGACTCCGGGGCCGGCTTCGTGGCGCGGCTCGTCGAGCAGGTCAGCACACCCGTCCGGTGGGACGCGTGCATGGACACCATGCGCGACCTGGGCGTCACCGCGATCATCGAGCTGCCGCCCGCGGGGACGCTGACCGGCCTCGCCCGCCGCGAGCTGAAGGGGATCGACCTGGTCGCCCTGAAGACCCCCGCGGACCTGGACAAGGCCCGCGAGCTGGTCAAGGCGGACCGGTCATGACCGGGGCCCTGACCATCCCCGAGGCGACGTCCGGCGCCCGCATCCTCGCCTTCGGCGACTACCGGCCGGCCCGCGTCGTCACCAACGACGAGATCGCGCTGACCGTCGACACCGACGACGAGTGGATCCGCAGCCGCGTCGGCATCGCCGAGCGCCGCATCGCCGGCGACGACGAGGGCATCGTCGAGCTGGGCGTGCACGCCGGAGGCAAGGCCCTGGCGGGCAGCGGGCTCGCGCCGACCGACATCGACCTGGTCATCCTGGCGACGTGCTCGGCGGAGTCGCCGATGCCCGGCCACGCCGCGCAGGTGGCGCACCGGCTCGGCATCGGGGCGCCCGGCGCGTTCGACATCAACGCCGCCTGCGCCGGCTTCTGCTACGCCCTGGCCACCGCGAGCGCCGCGGTCCGCGCCGGCAGCGCCCGCAACGTGCTGGTCATCGGCTCGGAGAAGATGTCCCAGTGGATCGACTGGACCGACCGCTCCACCTGCATCATCTTCGCGGACGGGGCCGGCGCGGCGGTCGTGACCGGCAGCGACTCCCCCGGCATCGGCCCGGTCGTGTGGGGCAGCGCCGGCGACAAGTACGACAAGATCATCATTCCGGACCGGCACTCGTTCGTCCGGCAGGAGGGGCAGGCGGTCTTCCGCTGGGCGACCTCCGCGATCGCCCCGGTCGCCGTCGAGGCGTGCGAGCGCGCCGGGATCAAGCCCGAGGACCTCGCCGCCGTCGTCCCGCACCAGGCCAACCTGCGGATCATCGAGGCGATCGCCCGCAAGATGAAGGCGACCGGCGCCGTCGTGGCCGACGACATCGTCCAGTCGGGCAACACCTCGGGGGCCTCCATCCCGCTGGCCCTGTCCCGAATGATCGAACGCGGCGACGTGCCGTCCGGCGCACCGGCCCTCCTGGTCGGGTTCGGCGCCGGACTGTCCTACGCTGCCCAAGTCATCCAGATCCCGTAGGCCGTCACGCCTGCTCGCAGGCTCTGGACCAACCCACCGAAGGAGAACGCGGAACCATGGCAGTCGCCACCGAACAGCAGATCCTGGACGGCCTCGCCGAGATCATCGACGACATCGTCGGCATCGACAAGTCCGAGGTGACCCCCGACAAGAACTTCATCGACGACCTCGACATCGACTCGCTGTCGATGGTCGAGATCGCCGTGGCCGCCCAGGACCAGTTCGGCGTCGAGATCCCCGACGACGAGCTGCGCAACCTGAAGACGGTCAAGGACGTCATCAACTTCGTCCAGAACCTGCAGAGCTGAGCCGCGGGGACGGCGCGCCGCCGCACGGCCGGACCGTGCGGCGGCGCGCACGCCCCTTTCACCCCCACCGTCCTCAAGGAGCACCTGCTATGAGCAAGAGCCAGACCAGAGTCGTCGTGACGGGTCTCGGTGCAACGACCCCACTCGGTGGAGACCTGCCGTCGACCTGGTCCGCCCTGCTCGCCGGAGAGTCAGGGATCCGGCCATTGGACTGGGAGGGCGTCGAGGATCTGCCGGTCCGGTTCGCCGCGACGCTGAAGGTCGACCCGTCCGAGGTCATGCCGAAGCAGACGCTGCGCCGGCTCGACCGCAACCAGTCGATCGCGCTGATCGCCGCCCGCGAGGCGTGGACCGACGCCGGGTTCGCCCCGGCCGCCTCGCGCAAGAGCAAGAAGCCGGAAGAGCACTCCGGGGTCGAGGGCGGCTTCGCCGTGGACGGTGAGCGTCTCGGCGTCGTGTTCTCCAGCGGCATCGGCGGCCTGCACACCGCGCTCAACAGCTACGACGTCTTCCGGGAGAAGGGCTGGTCGCGGGTCTCGCCCTTCACCGTCCCGATGCTGATGCCGAACGGCGCGTCCGGACACGTCGGCATCGAGTTCGGCGCGATGGCCGGCTCGCACGCCCTGGTCAGCGCCTGCGCGTCCAGCGGCGAGGCCGTCGGCTACGCCATCGACATGATCCGCGCGGGCCGCGCCGACGTGGTGATCTGCGGCGGCACCGAGTCGTGCATCCACCCGCTGCAGATGGCCTCGTTCGGCGCCATGCGCGCGATGTCGACCCGCAACGAGGAGCCGGAGCGCGCGTCCCGCCCCTACGACAAGAACCGCGACGGGTTCGTGCTCGGCGAGGGCGCCGCCGTGATGATCCTCGAGTCGGAGGAACACGCCCGCGCCCGCGGCGCGCAGATCAACGGCATCGCGTCCGGCTGCGGCTACTCCGGCGACGCCTACGACATCGTGCTGCCCGACCCGAGCGGCTCCGGGCAGGCCAAGGCGATGCAGCGGGCCCTGAAGGACGCCGGGCTGGAGCCCGCCGACATCGTCCACATCAACGCGCACGCCACCTCGACACCGGCCGGCGACGTCGCCGAACTCGCCTCGATCAAGGCGGGGCTCGGCGAGGAGGCCGCCGCCCAGGTGGCCGTCACCGCCACCAAGTCCATGACCGGGCACCTCCTCGGCGGCGCCGGAGCACTGGAGTCGGTCTTCACCGTCCTCGCGCTGAAGGAGGGCCTCATCCCCTTCGTCGCCAACCTGGACGACCTGGACGACGACGCCGACCTGGACATCGTCCGCGACGAACCGCGCAAGATCCCCGACGGCCCCGCCGCGGCCCTGAACAACTCCTTCGGCTTCGGCGGCCACAACGTCTCAGTAGCCTTCGAACGCTCTATCTGATTGCAGTTCCCTTGGCGTCGGGCCTGGGGCCCTCCTTCGGCGGGCACTGCGGTGCGATCGCTGCATCGCTCCGGCTCGCCTAGCGGCTCGCTGCGCGATCAGGTTTCTTGCTTCGCTCGAAACCTGCCTTCGGACGCGATCGCGACGGTTCAGGTTGTCGCGGGGTTGCGGTGCGGGCCGTATGGGCGACACGGCGATCGCACCGCAGTGCCCACCGAAGTATGGGCCAGGGTCTGACGCCAAGGGCACTGCAATTACACAGCGGCGTGTAGCCAGCGGACGGGGGCTCCGTCGCCGGCACGGCGGAAGGGCTCCAGTTCGTTGTCCCATGGGGTGCCGAGGAGGCGCTCCAGTTCGTTCTCCAGGGTGATCTTGCCGATGGCGGCGTTGGCCATGGCGGAGCGGAGCCGGTCCTCGGGGATCATGATGTCGCCGCTGGCCCCGATGACGCCGGTGAACACCCCGAGGGACGGGGTGAAGCTGAAGCGGACGCCGTCGGTGCCGGGCGTGGGGTCTTCGGTGGCCTCGAAGCGCACCAGCTTCCAATTTCGCAGCGCCGAGGTGATGCCCGCGGCGGTTCCCGGACTGCCCTCCCAATGCAGCTCAGCGCGCAGCGTTCCCGGCGCGGCCGCCTGATCTGCCCACTCAAGGGAAACGGGCACACCGAGAACACCTGCGGCGGCCCACTCGATGTGCGGGCTCAGCGCAGGCGGCGCGGAGTGGACGTAGAAAACGCCACGTGCGGTCACCGGACCTCCTGGATCTGTACCGAGGCTCGTCTTCCCCTACGGCCTCGTACGTCCCAAGTCGGCGTCCGCGTCCCTCATTGTGCATCATCGGCACGTGTCGCACCACCGTGAGTTCGGCGTTTGTTGAACGCTTGACCGCAGGATGCGCAACGTTCACGAGCGCCGACCGACAAGGTTAGCCCGCGCCGGGCCGCCGGGAGGCGCAACCGCGCAACGTGGTGAGGCCGTCTCCGGCCGCGACATTCCCTTGACGATCAGCCACTCAGAGTGCTCGTTCCGGCACGATGAGTGCAGGCGTCGGTGCGGGGAGGGTGAGGGCCGGTGTTCGATCAACAGGCGCGGCTGGAACGGGTGCTGGCGCGGCACCCCGGCGCGGTGGTGGTGGAGCCGGTGCCCGGCCGTCCGGCGCTGATCCGCCGGGACGAGATCCTGGTCGCCGGGCGGGACGCCGGCGCGGCCGAGAGCCTCGTGCGGCGCTGGTCCGACTCGCGCCATGACGAGCGCGCCGTCACGCGGCTGCGGCTGCGCGCTGGGGCGAAGGTGGACGTGTGCGAGCTCGCCGCCCGGCTGAGCGGGGAGGGGCTGAGCGCGGGCGGGCGGCGCCGGCGGCTGAGCGTGTCGCCGAACCATCTCGTCCAGGGTCAGCCGATGTGGTGGAGCGGGCCCGCGGATCTTCCGCGTCCCGCCCCGCCCGTGCCCGCGCCGGAGGCCGCCGCGGCCCGCAGGGAGGTGACGGTCGCGATCCTGGACACCGGCCTGTCGCCGCACCCGTGGTACGAGGACGCGGAGTGGTACCGGGAGCAGCGCGGCGAGGCCGAGGAGGTCCTCGACGCCGATCTGGACTTCGAGCTGGACGCGCAGGCCGGGCACGGCACGTTCGTCGCGGGCGTGGTGCTGCGGCACGCGCCCACCGCGCGGCTGCGGGCCCGGCGCGTCATCGGCGGCGACGGGGTCGGCGACGAACTCGACGTGATCCGCGCATTGGAGTGGCTGGCCGGGTGGGGACGGGCCGATGTCGTGAACATCTCCCTCGGCTGCCACACCTACGACGACCGTCCCTCGACGGTGCTGTCGAGCGCGGTCGCCGCGCTCGGCCGCCGGACGGTCGTCGTGGCGTGCGCGGGGAACACCGCGGGCGACCGGCCGTTCTGGCCCGCCGCGATGAAGCCGGTGATCGGCGTCGCGGCGCTGGACGGCGGCGACCGGGCCTGGTTCTCCAACCACGGCTGGTGGGTGGACGCGTGCGCGGAGGGCGTGGACGTGACCAGCACGTTCGTGCAGTTCGACGGGACGCGCCCGCCCGTGGACGGCCTGGACCCCGACCGCTTCGACGGCTACGCCACGTGGAGCGGGACCTCGTTCGCGGCGCCGGTGGTGGCGGGGCGGATCGCCGGGCTCGCGGCGGCGGAGGGCCTCGGCGCGGCCGACGCCGCGGACCGCGTCCTCGATCCCGTGGCGCAGCAAGCCCTGCCGGACCTAGGCGTCATCGTCGGTTCCGGGCAAGAGACGGCCTCGGAGCGTCAATTTCCAACACAGAGTCATCCCGATATGGCATAGAGTCAACGTCCAGCGGGGGGCCTCGGGAGGAGACTTCGGTGGCCCGATGGGACGACGGCACGGACGAGCTGGTGGTCCGGGCACGCGACGGCGACGGCGCCGCGTGGGCCCGGCTGGTCGAGCGGCACAGCGGGTTGCTGTGGTCGATCGCCCGCTCGCACGGGCTGAACGACGCCGATTCCGGCGACGTCGTGCAGACGACATGGCTGCGCCTGGTGGAACGGATCGACGCGCTGCGCGATCCGGCCGCGACGGGTTGCTGGCTCGCGACGACGGCGCGGAACGAGAGCCTGCGCCTGGTGCGCCGGCGTGGACGCGACCTGCCGGTCGTCCCCGCGCCGCGGGCACCGGAGCCGGAACCCGACCGGGTGGTGCTGAGCCGCGAGCGCCTGGGGCTGGTCGGCGCGGCCCTGGAGTCGCTGCCGCGGCGCTGCCGGACGCTGCTGCGGCTGTTCGCGCTCGCGTCGAGCCACGCCGAGCTGGCCGCCGCCCTCGGCATCCCCGTCGGCAGCGTCGCGCCGACCCGGGCGCGGTGCCTGGACGCGCTGCGGAGGCTCGTGCCTTGAACGACGACGAGCTGATGGCGGGCGTCCGGCGCGCGTTCGAGACCCTGGACCCGGTGCCCGAGGACGTCCTCGCGGCGGCCCGCGCGTCGATCGCGTGGCGGGCGCCGTCGGCGACGCTCGCGGAGCTGTCGCACGACCGGGGCGGCCGGACGGCGGCCGGGGTCCGCGGCGGAACGGGGCGCGTGCTGACGTTCACGGGCCCGGGGGCGGCCGTGGAGATCGAGGTGGCGGACAACGGCCGGGACCGCGAGATCACCGGGCGGATCATCCCGTCGTCGCCCGGCGTCGTGCAGGTCCGGCACCAGGATCTGCCGCCGGACGGGATCTCCGCGCGCGCGGAGTCCGCCGGGCTGTTCTACGTGCCGCGCGTGCCCGCGGGCCTGGTGAGCCTCGTGTTCCGGCTGGACGATGGCACATCGGTCGTCACGAGTTGGATCCGGCTATGACCGCCCGGGACGAGCGCACCTTCTCACTCCTGGCGGCCACGAACCCGGCGGCCGCGTTCGAACAGGCCTTGGCCCTCCTCGAACGCGACCCCCCACCCGAGAGCGGCGGCTCGTTCGAGGCGGGTGGGGTGCTTGATGGGGT
>NZ_SMKK01000148.1 GCF_004348425.1 Actinomadura sp. 7K507 | reverse complement strand
GGCGGCGGCTGGACGGGCGCGGGTGCCTGCCGTGGCCGGGGCGGCTGCGCGGCCGGCTGCTGCTCGCGGCTCGGGCGGCGCGGGGCGCGCTGCCCGATCGAGGCGGTTCCGGCGTCGATGGCGCTGGTTATCTGGGGGCTGCATACGACGGCCTCGATCTTCTCCTTCAGGCTTCGGCAGTCCCGCACCGCCTGCCAGACGAGCTTCGTGCAGTCATCGCCGTACTGCTGGTAGGCGGTGGCAAGGAGGCTCGCGGCGGCGGAGAGGGTGCTCTGCTCGCCGAGGGGGTCGTCGGGTCGGACCTCGCGGGGCGCGTCGCCGAGCGGCGGCCGGTCCACCCCCCGTTCCCGGAACGTGATCGCCGGTTCGTTACGCCCATCGCCTCCGCCCAGCGGCGCCTCGCACGTGGAGAACGACGTCCGCCAGCCGTCGGTGGTAAGGCCGTCGGGGTCGGTGAGCATCAGCTTCAGGACGCGCCGTGACGCCCACAGCAGCGCCAGGGCGCGGCTCTCCCGGAGGGGGCTGCCGATGTCGTCCACCGGGAGCACCAGCGTCACGGGCCGGGCGGGTTCCGACAGCACGGCGGCGATCAGCGGGGCCAGACCGTGCACGCGCTGGGCCCGTCGCCGCAGCTCGTCCCCGGAGGTGGTGCGATTGTCCAGGTAGGAGAAGTTCAGCGGGTTCAGCGGCGTCCCGCGGCCGACCTGGCCGGGCCGCGGCGTGAAGACGTGCAGCGGGTCGGAGGCGGCGATCCGCATGGCGACCTCGCCGGTCAGCAGCCTCTTGGGGCCGACCAGCGCACGCGCCACCAGGTCCAGGCGGTCGGCTCCGGCGCTGCGGGCCGGGCCGGACTCGACGCGCAGCGCCTTCGGGTCCAGGCTGCGCAGGATGAGCGCCGCCTGGTCGTCCCTGAAGGTGAGGTAGACCGCGCTGGACGGCGCCCGCGCGGCGGCCGGCCGGCCGTGTGCCGAGATGCGCGCGTACGGCTTCAGCAGGTCGTTCCACCGTCTGAACTCCGCGTCGGAGCCGAACGACGACGCGATCCCGCCAAGGTCGTATTCGTGGTCCCAGCGGAACTCGATCTGGTCGATGGGTGCCTCGGTCATCTCAGATCCCCATGTCCTGGGCTTCGGCGGAGGTCAACAGTCCGGTCATCGCCATGAGCGCGACGAGGGGGCGCAGGACGCGCAGCGGGCGGACGCCGCGTTCGACGGCGTCGGTGCCGGTCGCCGAGACGACGTGCAGGGTGGCCCGCTCGCATTCCTGGTAGGGGCGCGTCCACGCCTCGGCGTCGCGCTGGTGCAGGTAGGCGAACACGTCGGCGCTCTCGTTCAGCGCCTCGGCCGGGTCGAGGACGGCGGAGTCGCGGCTCAGCCAGTACGCGACCGGATCGTCGAACTTGAACAGGTCGGCCTTGTTGAGCACGATCGCGGCGCTCACCTTGGACAGCCGGCCCGAGGAGCGCAGCAGGCTGAGGACCGTGTTGAACGCCGGGTCGCCGAGGCTGCCGGCGCCGAAGCGCTTCGGGTCCGCCACGAAGATCAGCCCGTCCGCGATGTCGAGGAACCGTTTGGCGTCGCCGACGTTGCTGAGTTCCCCGCCCGCCACGTCGAACAGCGCCACCGCGCGCGGTGTGTCCCCGCCGCCCGTGACGACGAAGGCGTCCGCGAAGGCGACCTCGCCCTCCCGGGTGGGCGCCAGCCAGGTCCCGTCGGTGAACAGCGGGTGGACCATGTCGCGCAGGAACCCTTGGTGCCGGTCCAGGTCGACCGGCTGCGCGGTCATCCCGTAGGCGCCCAGCGCACCGCGCTCGATGGCCGCGACCATCGCGGCGGCGAGGTGCGTCTTCCCGGACGTGGTGCCGCCGATGAACCCGTAGACGGCCGGGGACCCGTACTGCCCGTATCCAGCGGGCAGGTAGTGGGCGGTCGTCGTTTCACCGGGATTGGGGCAGCGCACCGAGGCCGTCCGCATGATGCGCGCGCGCTGGTGCTCGTTCGCGTCCTTCGGGAGGGCCAGTTCGACGTACTGGCCGAGGCTCTGGTCGAAGGCGTAGACGGGGAGCCCGCCCCAGTCGAGCGTGCCCAGGCAGATCGGGCAGGAGACCTGCTCGCCGGTACCGGACGCGGAACGCGGGGCGTTCGCCGAGGGAGTGGGGGCAGGCATGGACGCTCCGGGTTTCGCGGACGGTTCGGGACGCTGCCGGGAAGGCGCGCCGGGAGACCGCGCCGGGGCGGCGGCCGGGTCGACGGCCGCGGCCGGGGCGGTCGGGCCGGCGGGGGCGGCCGCCACGGTCGGGCCGGCGGTCTCGATCAGGCGGGCGACGCGAGCGGCCACGGTGTCCAGGTCGGTCAGGCCCATGGTTCCGCGGAGGTCCCGGAGGGCGTTGGTGCCGCCCTTCAGGTACATGCGGACGAGGGCCAGGGCCGCGAACCGGGTTCCCGGCGCGGGGGCCGGGTGGACCGCATCCCGGTGGAAACGCAGGAAGAGACCGGACGGCGGGGCGCTGTGCCACACCGCTTCGGCGCGGGTCTCGAAGCCGACCGTCCAGTCGGGCCAGTCCTTGAGGCCCGAGCCGAACACGGTGCAGATGTCGTCGATCGCCCACAGCAGCGCCATGGTGTCGCCGGTGGCGGGCGCCTCGATCGGCGCGGGGCCGACCAGGACGTGGGACAGCAGGGTGGCGAGCGGCAGCCGCAGTTCCTCCGCTCGCGCCCGCGCACCGAGGCTCGACCGGTGCGGGATCAGCGAGTTCGGATTGACCATCGGTGCCCGGCCGGGCAGCTCGGCGGGCGCCCAGGTCCAGTCGCGCAGCTCCAGCGCCAGCCGGGGCGTGAGAACCCCGGCGGCGCCGAACAGCAGGTGCGCGGAGGCGCTGCGGACCGCGCCGGGCTGGATGCGCCTGATCAGCACCGCCTCGTCACCGAACGCCGCGTAGAAGAAGCTGGACTCGGGCCTGCCGCCGTCGCCGACGCGCAGCCACGGCTTGACCCGGTCATGCCAGCGGCGCAGCTCGCCGTCGGACGAGGGGTCCAAGGAGCTCGCCACCGGCCAGAGGTCCGCCTCGGCCGTCTCCCCGAACCGGCCCGTCCTCCCCCAGCGGTAGAGGGTCTGGTGGAGCAGTGATGTGGCCACCGGTCACCGCCCCAGGACGAGGAGGACGGCAATGACGATCAGCGCGGCGACCCCCGCCCAGAGCAGCCAGGCGTTGTCCCGGCTGTCCGGTTGCGGCGGGGCGGGGCGCGCGGCCCGGGGCTCGGGCTCGGGGGCCGTCGCCGTTTGCGGGTGCTTGCGCCGGCGCTGCGCGAAGAACTCGGCGCGGCCCCGGCTGAAGGACGGGTCGGTGGGGAGCGGACGCGGCGGCGGGTCGGCCTCGCCTAGGCGGCGCAGCAGCGTCTGCGCGTCCGGGCGGCGTTCCGGGCGTTCGATGACGTCGGCCAGCAGCGTCTCCAGCTCGGGCCGGTCGGCGAGCTTGGCGCGGTCGTCGAGTTCCTCCCCGGTGAGCACGTAGAAGATCAGCCGTCCGGCCGCCCAGATGTCGTCGTTCGGTCCGACGTCGCCGCGCCGCCAGCCGCGCGGTGTCTCCGGTCGCTGCTCGGGCGCCTGCCACGGCATGGTCCCGGCGACGGTGCGCGGGGACCCGATCAGCGCGGCCCGGGAGAAATCGGTGATCTGCACCTCGTCGCCGTCCCACCGGACGGTTCCGGGGCCGATACCGCGGTGGGCGATTCCGGCGGCGTTCAGCACCCGCACCGCGCGCAGCAGGCTCACCTGGAAGCGCCGCCGCTGCTCGGTCGGCAACGTCCCGGCGAGTGACTCGACCTCGACGCCCCGCAGCGGCTCCAGCAACGCGAACGGCTCGGCGACGTCGGCGTCGTAGCCGACCAGGCGCGACACCGTCCGCGGGTAGGGGTTCCCGCCGCAGAGCCGGGACAGCCGCAGGCCGGCGAGGATCTCGCCGTCGAGCTGCCGGCAGCCCGCGGCCAGCCCGCCGGGGCCGCGGCCCACCGGGCGGACGCACCGAACGGCGGCCTCCTCGTCGGGCAATTCCAGGCGCAGGCGGACGGCCTCCAGCGGCGGCCGCAGCGGCGGCTCGGTCTCGTCTGCCTCCACGGCCTTCGCCTCGACCGGCACGCCGTGGACGTCGTAGTAGCGCAGCCTGTTCACGCCTCACCTCCGCCGGGGTCGTCCTCCGCCTGCTCGTCCTGGCCGTGCTCGTCCTGGCCGTGCTCGTCCTCGGTCCACGTCCACTCCACGACGTGCGAGTGCAGCGGGACGAGCCGGAGCACGCCGCAGTGCGCCGACGACGACACGAGGACGGTGCCGGGCGGGTATCCGGCGCCGTCGGCGACGGGTCGCGGCCCGAACCGGACGGTGCGCGGTTCGGGCGCGGCGTCCAGCAGGCCGAGGTCTCCCGGCGCGCACAGCTGCCACATCTCCCCGGCCGGGTCGTAGGAGACCTGTTCGGTGAGGTAGGCCAGGTCCTCGCCGCCGATGAGGGTCGCGGGCCGCGCATCGGTGACGAACGGGAGCGTGTCGACCGACAGTCCCTGCTCGACCGCGCTCTCCCAGTCGTCGATGAGCCGGCTGGTCTCCTTGCGCGCGAGCGGGCCGGACCCGCCGTCGGGCCCGCCGTGCTGCGCGGGCTTCACCGCCGCGAAGACCAGGTCGCCGAGCCAGAACTGGACCGCCTCTCCGAAGGGGGCCACGGACCGGGACGGCTGCGGAAGGTTCTCCTTGTCGAGTTCGCGCGAGCGCGCCTCAAGCTCGTCCCGCACGCCGTTGAGCCCCTGTCGCAGCAGGTTCAGCTCGTCGATGGCGTCGAGCCGCCGGTTCAGCCGGGACCAGCCGGTGACCGCCTGGCCGAGGAGCTGGTGCATGTCCCGGAGGGCCTGCTCGGCGGTGTCGAGTTCGGTGTCGTCCACCCAGTGCAGGGCGCGGGCCCGCCAGGAGCGCGCGATGGTGACCAGGGCGCCGGCGACGGCGGCGAACACCGCGGCGGCCCAGGCCGCGGCAGGGAGCCCCGCCGCACCGCCGAGGCCGCCCGCGATCGCACCGGCGAGGGCGCCGAGAGCGTTGAACGCCAGCGCGCGGGAGTGGTCCTCGATCCGGCCGCCGGGGCCGCGGATCACGGTCAGCGCGACCAGCGCCGTCCACAGCAGCGCCATCACCAGACCGCCGGCGACGCCGACCGGGGACAGGCCCGCCAGCGCGGCGAAGATCGCGCCGGGCACCGGCAGCCAGTCCTGCGGCGGCGGCATCGGCGGCGGGTTCCGCAGCCGGTGCAGCAGCGAGCTGGAACAGATCTGGCCGAGGCGGCGGCCGTACGCTCCGCGCCGTTCCAGCGTCCCGGCTCGTTCCCGGAGGTCCTGGTCGAGCCGGGGCAGCGACGCACCCCGGGCGATGCTGCCGCGCAGCCACGAGCCGAGGTGCTCGCGGAAGGGCTCGGCCTCGAACGTTTCGAGCACCGGCGGCTGGACGCCCTTGGCGATGATCGCGGCCTGCCGTTCCTCGGTGATCCGGTCATCGGCGGGCACCGCCTGGAACAGCTCGCCGAGCCGTCCCCGCAGTTCGGCGGTGCGTTCACCGGCCGCCTCGACGGGGGCGGCGACGGGCAGCTCGCGGATCAGTGCCCCGATTCCGGGCAGCTCGCCGGCGTCCTCCCGGGCCTCGTCGACGGCCCGCGCCGCGTCGTCGAAGGCCCGCTGCAGGACGCCGTCCTTCGTGAGCCGCAGCGGGACCCGCCCGGCCGGGCGTTCGTCGCCGTGCGGGACGGCCGGGGGCGAGGCCGGGTCGAGCATGCGGCGGATCGCCGTCCGCAGCGCCTGGAGGAAGTCCTCCTGCCCGGTACCGCCCGCCCCGGCGACGTGCAGGCCGGGGACCGCGGCGCCGAACGGGACCTCGCCGAGCAGCCGGCAGGTGCGCTCGAACACGCCGGGCAGCCGCAGCAGCTCCGACAGCCGGCCGAGGCCGTCGCCGTCGCGGCCGTCGCGGCGGCGGGCGCGGGCGGCGGCGCGCAGCGGCCAGTCCACGCCGGTTTCCTCGATCACCCACAGCGTGCGCCGCTGGATGTTGCCGGGCAGCCGCAGCCCGCCGCCGGAGCCGTCCTCGCCGGGCTGCCTGCCCAGGAGCAGGCACAGCAGTTGCGTCACCTGCCGGGAACCGTCCAGCGCCTCGAACGCGGCCCGGTGCCGGACGGCGGCGGAGGCCGTGTCCTCGACGAGGAGCATGCCGAGGTCCTGCGGCGTGTTCAGCAGGTCCGCCACCCGGGAGACGGCCTCGTCGGCGTCGCAGCCCTTGAGGTCGAGGCGGACGACTCGGGAGTTCACCGGTCCTCCCCCATGTTCTGCAGGGCGGGCTTCTCCAGGGCGCGCAGGTTGGCGCGCACGGCGGACACGTCGGTGAACTCGGCGTCCAGGGCGGCCGGGTAGGTGCGGTCCCAGAAGTCGCGCAGCTGCTTCGCGCGGGCGCGGCTGGAGGAGTGCAGCTCGCCGAGCAGGTCGTCGATCCTGCGTACCTGCGCCTCGGCCATGTCCCGCAGAACGAGGTAGAGGTCTCCGGGCGGTTTGGGCATGCTGCCGACGCCGTCCGGGGCCTCCTGCATGAGCTGGGCGCAGAAGTCGCGGCGGATGCCCGCGTTGTCGGCGAACGTCCACAGCTCGTACGCCTGGAGCAGGCTCCCCCAGGACGACGCGTGCTCCAGCGGCGTCAGCTCGAGCGTCATCGACACGCCCCCGGCCAGATGGACCGACACGCTGATCGGTGAGGCGGGGTCGCCGTCCACCGTCACCTTGTCGTTCCACATCGCGCACAGCAGCCGGTGAAGGATCTGCACGCGGTGCTCCTCATGGGTGGCGAGGTAGCCGAAGTCGTAGCCGAGGCGCTGGCGCCATTTGAGGTAGTCCTGGCGCTGCGGCCGGTCGATGGCGTCGGCCCAGGTGCGCAGGACGTCGCGGACCTCGCGGACGTCGGTGATGCCCATGGACGAGCGGAACAGCACGACCGCGATGGACTCGGCGGTGGTGTGGGTGAAGTCGTAGACGAGGTCGGGGCCCGCCGGGAGGTTGACCGCCTCACGCAGGTAGGACTCGATGGCGGGGTCGTCCGCCCCGGCCGGGTAGGAGACCAGCACCTTCAGCCGGCCGGTGCCCTGCGGGCTGAAGTTCGCCGGGACCAGCCCGGCGAGCTTGCCGCGGAACTCCTCCAGCTCCGCCTCGCTGAGTTCGGCGGGGGCCTGCCCGGCGGCCTGCGCGACCAGGTCGTGCAGCGTCGGCA
Organism: Actinomadura sp. 7K507; assembly: GCF_004348425.1. Lineage (GTDB taxonomy): Bacteria > Actinomycetota > Actinomycetes > Streptosporangiales > Streptosporangiaceae > Spirillospora. The sequence goes on along the minus strand of NZ_SMKK01000148.1, from coordinate 16,881 downwards.
GCAGCGGCGTCCGGCCCTGCTCGGCCATCCGGAAGTAGACCTTGACCTCGGCTTTCACCCGCTCGCGCAGCCCGGAGAGGGCCGCCTCCGGGTTGGTCTCCCACGCCGTCCGGTACGCCTCGCGCCAGCCGTCACCGCCGATCAGGAGGGTGAGCAGGTCCGCGCCGGTGGCGCTGGGCTGCAGCTGGCCCTTGCCGACCAGGTCCTCGGTCATCCGGCGGACGACGCGCGTGTAGAACTGGTCCAGGTCGCCGCCGGGCGGGAGCAGGTACGACACCCCGACGCGGGACTTGGAAAGGTCGGCGGCCCGGTCGCGGAACCGCTCGCGGTCCTGCCCGGCGTGCTCGACCAGCGCCCGCGTCATCGCGCGCAGCACCGCCTCGACCTGGTCGAGGGGCTTGCGCCAGCGCGGCGCGAGCTGCGACCACGGCTCGGTCCACGTGACGTTGGTGCGCCAGCGGAACCACTGGTCCTGGCGCTGCCGGGCGTCCACCGGCTCCGGGTCGGCCCACTTGACCTTGACCATGCCCAGGGACCGGTCCCGCAGCGCCGGCAGCGGCGGCGGGTTCGGGCCCAGGCCCTCGGGCGCGGCCGGCTCGACCCGGCGGCGCTGCATGAGCCCCACCGCGCCGCCGCGCTCCACCTCGTCCCCGGCCTCGGGGTTGCCGAACAGCGCCCGCGTCAGCCGGAACGGGTCGACCTTGCCGAGCATGCGCGGGACGGCGTCGCGGGGGTCGAACGCGCTCACCCGGTCGGGTATCTCCCGGTCGAGCTTGCCGCGCAGCCGGTTCAGCGCGACGCGCATCGCCTCGGCGCGGTCGTTGAGGGCCGTGGTGACGTCCTTGGCGCCGGTGACGGGTTCGGGTTCGGCGTGGTCCTGCGCGGGCCTGGTGAAGATCTCGGAGATGTTGGCGACCGCGAAGAACTCCTGCATCAGCGGCCGGTTGGACTCCACTCCGGGCAGCGGGCCGCGCAGATCGTCGATCCCGGCGCGCAGCAGCCGCCCGGCGACCAGGTCGGCCAGCTCGTCCACCGGCACCGTCAGCGACGCGACCAGCGCGGTCGACACGCCGCGGTTGCCGATGCCGTTCTCGGCGGGGATCTGCCGGTCGACGCTGGCGTTGATGAAGCTGTCGGCGAACGACTGGTGCTGTTCCCCGTCCTTGCTGGCCCGCTGGTCCAGCTCGGTACCGAGCAGCGACAGCATCAGCGACACCACCGAGCGGCGCAGGTCGCCCGGCTCGGCGCCCACGGGCCGGCAGAACAGGAAGCCGGTCTGCGCGGTTCCGGGCCGAAGCGTGATCCGCCCGTCCACCGGGTAGTGCACGGCGACCTCGTCGGGGTCGACGGCCGTGCGGGCGGTGTGCCCGCGCAGCTCCCGCTGGGCGCTCCCGCCGTTCTGGTGGTCGACGAGCCGGAACAGGTCCAGCAGCGCCCGCCCGGAGTTGAGCTGCGCGGGACGGCCGCCGCCGAGGCCGTCGACGAACGCCGACGGCATCAGCACCAGCGGGTAGATCTTGGGCCGCAGGTCGGTGCGCGCGAACAGCTCCCCGACCAGGTGCAGGTAGTCGTAGAAGATCCCGGCGCCGGTTCCGCCCGCCACCGAGAACGCGACGAACACGTCCACCGCGTTCTTGTTGCTGGACTTTCCGCCGAGCTTGTACAGGTCGGTGGCGGCCTGCGGGCCCGACAGCCCGCCGATCGCGGCGTTCAGGTCGGCGGTCGCGTGGCCGATGCCGCCGCGGAACGTCTCGAACAGCGCCGCCCGGCCGATGGTGGGCAACTGGCCCGCGCCGCGCTGCAGCGGCGTCACCCGCGGCTCGCCCGGGTCGGGCGGCAGCCAGGACTCCACCTCCCGCGGCGCGGTCAGCCGCAGGTTGCGCGCCACCTCCGGGTAGGTGTCCACCTGCGGCACCAGGTCGCGGACGTAGTGCGCGGTGCGCTGCGCGGCGGGCACGTGCTGCACGCTGGGGACGACGCTGGCCGGGAGCCGGTCGAGGTCGGCCTGGTTGACGTCGGCGTACACGAACCGCATGCAGTCGGGCAGCTGGTAGGGCAGCGCGTCCTCGCGGAGCCGCTGGAACGCGGTGCCGTCCGGGCCGCAGAACTCCTCCCGGAGCCGGCGCTCCAGCTCCGACCCGATCAGGCAGCCGGTGCCACCGAGCCCCACGAACAGGACTGGCTGATAGAGCTTCATGGGGGTCTTCTTTCTTGACCGGCCGTTACAGCCAGGGGTCGTCGTAGGACTGTGATGCGGGTGTGGCGGTGGGCTCCGGCTGGGCGGGACCGGAGCCGTTCCGGCTCGCGGCTGCCGTTCGCTCCGTGCCGGTGCTGCTCGTGCCGGTGCTACTCGTGCCGCTTCTTCCAGTGGTTCGTCCAGTGGGTCGTGGCGTGCGGCGGGACCAGAGGGAGCGGCGGGCGCGCGTGTCGGTGAACGCCAGCGTCAGGCCGGTCTCCTCGTACGGCTCGCCCTCCGCGCCGATCGCGATCTCGTAGCGCGGCCCGTCCGGGACCTGCACGACGACCTTTCCCTGCGCACCGCGGCGGGCGCGGACGGGAAGGTCTCCGGAGCGGGGGTAGTCGAGGCCCGGGTCGCCGCCGTCCGCGGCGTCGTGGACGACGAACCTGAACTCGGCGGCCCATTTGCCGGGGGCCTTGAGGACGGCGAGTTCCTCACCGTCCTGCCGCAGGGAGGCCCGCAGGCCCCGCACGTCGATCCGGGCGCGGCGGGCACGGCGGCGCAGGTGGAGCCCGAGAGCGGCCAGCAGGATCACGAGTACGGCGCCCGCTATCTCGTAGAGGTGTTTCTCGAGCACGTTGGGCGGGTTCTCGACCGTGACGGTGAGCTGGCCGTTCGCGTAGACCTTGGACAGGTCGGCGGTGTCGACGACCTTGACGGTCAGCGACGTGCCGCCGAGGCCCGCGTCCGCCGGGAACTCCACGGTGAACGGGCGGGTCGTGGTGCCCTGGCCGATCGCCAGGTCGGTGTTGCCGGTGAGTGCGGCGCGGGCGCCGCCGGAGCCGTCCAGCACCAGTCGTCCGTTGACCGGGGCGCCGGCGTTCTCCATCGTCACCGTGCCGGCGACCTCGGTACCCGGGTGGACGACCGGGTCCGCCGAGAACGCCACGCGGCCCTGCAGGGCGGGTGCCTGCGCGCTGACCGCCACAGTCACCGGCACCTTCTCGGCCCGGACGCCGTAGCCGCTGACGACTCCGGTGAGGGTGACGTCGCCGGCCGCCCGCGGAGCCGTGAACGTGCCCGCGTACCGGCCGTCCCCCGCCCGGTCGTCGGGGTCGCCGCCGTCGTCGCGGATGACGATGCTCCGCGGCGCCGCCAATGAGGGCCCGGTGGCCTGGACGGTGAAGGTCAGGCCCGAGAGCGCCTTCGCGTCCGTGATCGCGCCCCGGCGGGTGACGAGGGAGAGCCGCACCGTCAGGGGCTGGCCGGTCCTGGTGCTCGGCGGCTCGACCACCAGGGAGGAACTGACCGCGCCCTGCCAGATCGCCGTCGCGCTGACGAGTTGTTTCGCCAGGTCGTCGGGCGCGGTGAGCTTGATCGTCCACTCGCCGTTCAGCGGGTTGACGACGCGCAGTGTCTCGACGATCGCGTTCTCGCCCGCTCGCTCGAACTCGCTGGCGCCGAGCCTGCCGGTGTCCGGCACGGTGCGGCCGGACGGGTCGATGTAGTCGACGCGGATCCGCGGGTCGCCCTTGGCCACGGTGATGTTGCCGTCGGTCGCGATGATCGGGATGTCGATCTTCAGCTCCCGGGTCTCGCCGGCGCCGACCTCCACCTCACCGCCGGGGCTGTCACCCCCGCACCCGGACGCGGTGAACAGCTTGACCAGCGCGTCCAGCACGTCTCCGGAGTCACGGACGACCCGGGCCTTCGGCCTGGAGCCGGGGCGCTCGTCGCAGCCCTGCTGGTGGCCGCCGGCGGCGAACGCGTCGAGGGCCTTGCGGTCGATCTGGTCGCCGAAGCCCAGCGGCCACACCTGGACGTGGCCCGCTGCGGCGAGCGCGAGCTGGGTCTCCACCTGCTTTTGCGCCTCCCTGTTACGGTCGGCTTCAATGCGTCCGTAATTGGGGCTGCGGTGAACGTCGAGGCGCCCGTCGGTCAGCAGGAAGACCACCTTCAGCGCACCTTCCGGCCCCCCGCTCTTCAGCGTGCTCAAGCCTTTGGCCAGCGCAGCCGCGTGGTCGGTGTCGTTGCCCTCGCCGTCTTCACGGCGATGCAGTTTTCGGACACACGACGCCAGTGCGTCCTTTTTCACGGAACTGTCCAGAACTGTGGGCGGACAGACCTCGGTGATCGCATTTTGTCCGGGTTTGTTCTGGCTGCCGAACCCGTAGACCGATACCCGGCTGCGCGAATTCAGGCCGCCGAGCGCGATCGTGGTGGCGGCCTTGACCTCCTCGCGCACGTCCGCGTCCGACAGGCTGCCCGACTCGTCGACCAGGATGGACACGTCCATCAGTGTCGGCTCCGGCGCGCCCGTGGTGGTGCCCGTGGTGGTGCCCGTGGTGGTGCCCGTGGTGGTGCCCGTGGCGGCGCTCGCGGTGAGCGGCCACATCTGGGCGGCCAGGATCGCCGCCCCCACGACGATCCGCCCCGCTGGGCGCGCGAAAGCGCGGCCCGTTCTTAGCATCATTCTCCAGAACCCCTGTGCAATGGTGACTTTCCCACCCCGTGCGCCCCAACTTCCCCGATGATGGCCGAAGCATGACATAGGAGTCGTCATCAGTTATCTGACTGTTACGAATTCTTTCCTTCTCGTCATTTGATCAAGATCCCTGACGCGCGTCCGAATTGTGCTACTGCGGGCACGCTCGACCCGTTCGACGGCTTGCTTGCTCGACGAAGTTAGAATCTCGAACTAGAATTTGTTTTTAGAATTGATCGGGCCCGCCGACCCCGTCGTCCTCCGTGTCGTCGATGACGGGAAGGGCGGACAGTTCGCGCAAAAGTCCGTCCAGCAGCCGGTCCGCCTCCGCCGACTCGCCCCCGCGCGGCTCGCCCCGTACCAGCCGCAGCCCCTCCACCAGATAGTTCTGCGCCGTCGCCGCCCGCCCGGCCCGCCGCTCCAGCCGCCCCAGCTCCAGGTACGCCTCGACCGACGAGGGACAGTGCTCCAGCAGGAACGTCCAGGTCTGCCGCGCCGCCTGCACCGCCCCGAGCGCGGCGTGGCAGCGCCCGAGCCGCAGCAGCGCCACCGGACCGGGCGGCGACACCGGATCGCCGCGCAGCCCGAGCCGCTCTTCCAGGTCGAGCGCGGCGCGCTCGTACTCGCCCAGCCGCATCAGCGCCTCCGCTCGCACGTCCAGCAGCGCCGCCCACGCCTCCCGGCCGTCAGGTGCGGCCTCCTCCAGCCGGCGCATCGCCTCGTCGGCCTGCCCCCGGTCGAGCAGTGCCCGCGCCTCCACGACCGGGCCGGACGGCCCGCCCCCGGGACCGGCCTCGGCCTCGGGCTCGGGGCCGATTGCGTCGTCCGGCGCCCCCGCAGAGCCGGACGGCGCTTCGGCGGGACCACCGGTCCGGTCGGAGACATAGAGCCAGGAGTCCATCGAGAACCCCTTGCCGGCGACCGTGCTGCGCACCCGCCAGAAGGACTCCGCGCGCAGCGACCGGAACCCGTTGCGGACCACGTCCTGGAACAGGTGGTCGGAGACGATCACCGCGAGCTGCGCCTGGGGGTGGTCCTCCAGCGCGGCCTTGACCGGCGGACTGTCCAGCAGCCGGAAGCAGTCGATGACCGCCGTGCCGTTGAACCCGGCCGGGCCGGGCGTGACGAGCCCGCTGGTCAGCGCGAGCCGCAGCCGTATCCGCGCCGCCTCGGCGAGCAGCCGGTTCTCGTGCCGGAGCGCGACCTCCAGCTCCGAGACCAGCGCCGGGATGACCGTGCTCTCGTCGATGTCGCTCGGCGGCATGATGAGCACGCCGTCACCGCTGCTCTGCACGATCTCCTCAGGCAGCCCCGCCTCCCGGCAGGCCGCCAGCCCCACACTGACCAGCGCCTGCTGCGCGCGGATCTGCTCAGGGACGAGCCGCTTGCTCCACCCCTTGATGTCCAGTGCCGCACACAGCGAACGACGTGACCCGGCCCCCATGCCTCCCCCTTCGCAAGCCCCTGCTCAGGCTTTGGCATGAAGTTTCACGGCCCCGCGAGCGCCACAACCCGCACCAGTACGGGAAAGCCGATTTCGGCTCACAAGTCGCGGCAGGCATCGACATGCGGGCCGATCGCCCCTGGCGGGCTCCGGCACGCGCGTCTCCGCCGGTGTGCTCCTAGCGGCGCAGCTCCGGGGGCGGTTCCATCTCGGCGAGCCGAGCGAGGGCCGGGACGTCCAGCAGGACGACGCGACCGCGACCGCACGCGACCAAGTCACGCATCGACGGGCCCCTGAGCGCCTTCTGGACGGTGCCCTCCTGGGCGCCGATGAGCATGGCGAGCTGCTTCTGCCGGAGCTTGACCGTGGGATGGCCTGCCTCCCGTCCGGGTGAGCGTCCCGCCTGGTAGAGCAGGGCTCGTGCCAGCCTGACGTCGACCTCGTACCCGGCCGCGTCGGCGCGGTAGATGTTGGCCTGGGTAAGGCGGTCGCCCGTCATGCGGCTGAGCGCGAGCATCGCCTCCGGGTACCGCGTGAGACACGCCATGAACGGCTGCGCCGGGATGACCGAGAGGATGCAGCGGTCGAGGGTGGTCACCGTGGCGGTGCGCACATCGTCGTTGATCACCGCCATCTCGCCCACGAGGTCGCCGGCGTGGCGGATGCCGAGCAGCGACAGGGCCCCGTTCTCGACGAGCCTCTCCACGCCGACCCGGCCGTCCAGCAGCACGTACACCGCCGCCCCCGGCTCCCCTTGACGCATGATCGGCTTGTCCGGCCCGACGGTCCTGGGCCGCCCGAGCCGCAGCACGTTGTCGCGAGCGGGCGGGGAAAGCCGCCCCAGGAACGAATGGTCATGCCAACCGGAGCCCGTCATGGGACGTCTCCTCAGCGCACGCACGTCTCGCAGTACCGGCCCGCGGGGGCCCGGCGCCGCCTGGACGGGCACAGATTATGGCAGGTTCTCCACCCTGAAACCGGGTCACAGGACACATATCTACGTATCCTCGTGCTCGCCGGAAGGGAACGGCTCCTCACGACTCCGCCGATCGGAGGCCCGTGCGAGCGCGGCGTCGAGCAGGCGCCGCGCACCCTCGCGATCCCCGCGCCGGACCGCCTCGACGGCCAGCACCCGCAGCGGCGCGGCCCCCGCCGCCGGGTAGACCTCGGCCGCCTCGTTGACCAGGCGGTCCCCCGTCCGCTGCCGCCCCCGCCGGTAGGCCCGCGCCGCGAGCGCGAGCAGCAGGTCGTGCTCGAACCGCTTCGGCTGCGCCACCAGGGCGGGCCGCGCGCGGATGATGCGCAGGCCATCGGTCAGGTAGCCCTGCGCGACGTCGTCGGGCTCGTCCAGGTCCATCAGGGGATAAGCGGCCGGCATCAGCGGATAGCGCCGCAGCAGGTACCGCCATGTCTCGACCGCGGCCCGCCGGTCACCGAGCCTCAGGTGGCATTCCCCGAGCGCGAGCAGCGGCTCGGGTCCCGGCCGCACGCGCAGGACCCGCCGCAGTTCCTCCATGGCCGAGACGTGATCGGCGGCGTGCGTCAGCGGGAGGGCCTGCCTTGGCCGCACCGGTATCCGCGGCGCCCTCCGCGCGGACGCCAGTGGGACCTCCGCCGGCCAGCCCCAGCAGTCCGGGCCGAAGGCGTCACCGTGGATCCGCTGGAAACGCGGCATGGACGGCGCGTCCCGCACATGCCAATGCAGAAGGTCGCTCAGGATCAATGTGAATGGCGCTTCGCGGCCTTGGTGGTGGTGACTCCGTCGGAGCAATCGGATCGATTCGGCGACCGCGCCCGCTCCCGACCGAGGACCCGCCGAACCGCTGGTGACGCCGAAGCGCGTTCCCGGCCGTCCCGGCTTATGGCAACGCAGGACGTCCAGTAGCGCCACCGCCGCCTCGGCGGGTTCCGACCGCAGCACGAACACGAGGACCTCACCCGAGGCGAAGATCAGCCCGCCCTCACCGCGGCCGGACGGCCGCACCCTCTCGACCGACTCCACGCGCGCCCGTATCCGCTGCGGAGTGCTCAGCCGCTCCCACCCGCCGATACCAACTGCGATACAGGTGACCTGCGCATACTCGTCCAACCCGACCTCCAGCCGCGGTGCCGTCCGGGCCACCCTCTCCCACCGTGCGGCCGCGCATCCCGCCCCAATGCGGGTTGCGGCGTACGAGGACAGCGGTTCCAGCGCGTGAAAGGCCGGGTTGAAAATTGGTCTGCTTTCAGTTGGGGAGAGGTGGGCGTTGAAGGTTTGCAGGTGGGGGCCGTTCCTGGCGTAGAAAACGTTCTATTGGGGGTGTGGACGCGGGATTCGGCATTGGCGGTCTTCTCTTTTCTGGTCAATAGTCGGTTGAACCGTTCCGGCGCCGCGCCCCCGCTTCGGTGGCGCCGGACGGAGACCGTCAGGGCCCTGCGGTCGGCACGTTCCGCTCGCTTGAAAGGACCCCCGCTCATGAAGAAACGCAGACTGCTGGCCGCGGTTCCGGCCGCCTTCCTGGCGCTGTCCGGGACGTCGGTGGCCAATGCCGATCCCGCGCCGCCGACCCCGCCGCCCACCACCAAGATCGTGGGCGGCGTTCCCGCGTCCGAGACGTACTCGTTCATGGTGTCGCTGCAGAGCTCGTCCGGCCGGCACAGCTGCGGCGGCTCGCTCGTCGGCGCGAGCTGGGTCGTGACCGCCGCGCACTGCGGCACGCCGTACCAGGTCAGGATCGGCACCACCCGCTACAACTCCGGCGGCGAGGTCCGCCGGGTCGCGAGCCGGCAGATCCTCGGCGGGGACGTCGCCCTGCTGCGGCTGGCCGGCGCCGCGACGTCCACGCCCGTTCCCATCGCGACCAGCGCGCCCGTCGGCTCGGCGACCCGGCTGCTCGGCTGGGGGCAGACCTGCCCGCAGCGGGGTTGCGGTCCCGCGCCCGTCGGCCTGCGGCAGCTCGACACCCGGATCCTGTCGGACGGGCAGTGCGCGGGCATCCGCAACGCCGAGCTGTGCATCGAAGGCGGCGGCGGACGCGGCGCCTGCTACGGCGACTCCGGCGGACCCGCGATCGTCGGCTCGTCGGGACGGTGGCAGCTGGTCGGCGCGACCAGCCGCGGCACCGCCTCCACCTGCGCAGTCACCCCCGCCATCTACGGCGACGTCACCGCCTACCGCTCGCGCATCCTGCAGATCATCGGCTCCGGTGCGGCCGTGAACGCCTGACCGGCGCCAACGGCCGTCGCCGGAACGTACGTGCCCTCCGCCGGAGCGCGGTGCCCGGCGGAGGGTGCCCACCCCCGCTCCCGCACGATGAGGAACCCCCATGATCATCAGAAATCTCCTGAGGGTCTGCGCGGCGCTGCTGCTCGGCCTGGCCTTCCTGGCCGGGACGGGCGCGTCCGCGTCGGCCTCCGAGACGTCCAGCGCCGTCCGCACGATCAGGTACGACGCGAGCCGTGCCGCCGAGTTCCGGACGGCGGTCGACCAAGGCGCGCGGATCTGGAACGAGCACGTCGGCAACGTCCGGCTCGTCCCCGGGACCCCGGCCGACGTCGTCGTCCTCGCCGACGACGGCTGGCCCCGCGCCCGCGTCACGGGCCTCGGCCGCGGAACCATCTGGATGGGCCGCCAAGCCGTCCAGGACGGCCACTACACGGTCCGGATCGCGTCCCACGAGTTCGGCCACATCCTCGGGCTGCCGGACCGGCGCACCGGCCGGTGCACGGACCTGATGTCCGGGGCCAGCGCCGGGACGTCCTGCCGCAACCCCGACCCGAACCCGGCCGAGATCGCCGAAGTGGAGAGCAACTTCCAGAACGGCCGCATCGGCGTCACGCCGGGCATCACCCTCACCGAGGCGCCCGCCCCGGCCCGCCGCTGACCCCGCGAGCTCCGGGCGCCCGCCCTCTCCCACGGGCGCCCGGTCGGGCCGCGTCAGGCACGGCGGCGGGGCAGGAAGGGGACGAGGGCCGTCCCCGCGGCGGTGATGAGCGCCGCGACGAGGAAGGCCGTCGCGTAGCCGTCCGCCAGGTCCGGGCCGGAGGCGGCCGCCGCCGCGCTGAGGATGGTGAGGCCGATGGCGCCGCCGATGGTCCGGGACGTGTTGACCACCCCCGCCACCGCGCCCGCCTCGTCCTCGGAGGCACCCGCGGTGGACGCCTCCACCAGCGGCGTCATCAGCAGCCCGAAACCGACGGCCATGGTCGCGCCCGGCCCGAGGATGGAGCCGAGGAACGTGCCGTCGGCGTTCAGGACGACGCCCTGCCAGGCGAACCCGGCCGCCGCCAGGACCCCTCCGGCGCCCGCCAAGAGCCGGGCGTCCATGCGCTCCATGAGCATGGGGGCGAGCCTTGAGCCGATGATGATGCCCATCGTGTGCGGCAGGAACGACAGCCCGGTGCGGATCGCGCTGTACTCCAGGACGTTCTGCATGTAGAGCGACAGGAAGTACCAGAGCGCGAAGCCTCCCGCCATGATCACCAGGGTGGTGAGGTTGCCGACCGCGACGCTGCGCAGCCGGAACAGCTGGAGCCGGACGAGCGGCTGCGGCGCCCGCGCCTCGACGGCGACGAACGCGGCCAGCAGCACGATCCCGCCGGTCAGCGGGATCAGCGACGTCCACCCGTGGGTCTCGATCCGCCCGATGCCGAAGGCCAGCAGCCCCACCCCGGCGGTGACGAGCACGGCACCGGGCAGGTCGAGGCGGGCGCGTTTCCCGTCGTCACGGTCGGCCCGCAGCCACTGGGCGGCGATCAGCGCGACGACCGCACCGACCGGCACGTTGATCAGGAAGACCCAGCGCCAGCTCAGATAGTCGGTCAGCAGCCCCCCGACCAGGCCGCCCGTGGCGCCTCCGGCGGTGCCGACGGCCGTCCACAGGGCGATCGCCTTCGTCCGGGCGGGCCCCGCGGGGAAGGTCGCCGTGACCAGCGACAGCGTGACGGGCGCGAGGATCGCGGCGCCGAGACCCTGCACGGCACGCGCGACGATCAGCATGGTCCCGTCCTGAGCGAACCCGCCGGCGAGACTGGCGACGGTGAACAGGCCAAGGCCGAGCAGGAAGATGAGTTTGCGCCCGAAGATGTCGGCGGCCCGCCCGCCCAGCAGCAGGAACCCGGCGAACGTCAGCGAATAGGCGTTGACCACCCACTGCAGGCCGGTCGCGCCGAGCCCGAGCCCGCTCCGCATCTCAGGCAGGGCGACGTTGACGACGGATATATCCAGGACGACGAGGAACTGCCCGATGGACGCGGCCAGCAGCGCCGCCCACCCGGGCGTCGACGAACGCACCGGCGCCTTGCCGGCGGCATCGGGCTCATAGGTCGTGGTCATGCCCTCAATGCTGACCTGCGCCCCCCTCCGCCCGCGTCGGCCGGCAGTCCCGCTCCCCCGGGTCCAATCGACCTAGGACCACCCGTCACCGGTCGCCAGTGCTCCGACGGCGACATCTGCGTAACCCCGGCCGCTCGGCGCCATTCGCGGCAGATATCAGATCGGCGACAGTCCGGGCGGTCGGCAGGGCGGCGCGGTTAAGTGGATTTCGCCGGATTTCGTCGTCACGTGCCGGGGCTGATCGTTGTGCGGATGAGGATCGTGGGGCGCACCCTGATCGCGGCGTCGCTGGTGGTCGCGGCCGGAGTGGCGGTCAATCAGATCTATTCCAACGGGAACCTGAGCTGGAGCTGGGGATACTTCGCGCTGGTCTTCACCGTGCTGGGCGCCCTGGTGCAGGCACCGCAAGCCGCCGCGCCCTCCACGGAGACCACGCCCTCCCCTCCGGGCACGGTCCGGCGGCGCGGAGGATCACGGCGAGAGTATCTGCGGCGGATGCGGTCGGCGGTCGACCAGATGGAGACGATCGGCCTGGTCACCCAGGCGGAGTTCGTGCTGCGGACCCGGCAGGTCTACGTCGATGTGAGACTTCGGCCGAGGACGGTGTCCGACGTCGTGACCGATACCGGCATCGGCCCGGGTTCGAACGCGGAGGCCGGTCGGCGGGCGTCGCTGGCGTCCTTCCTCACCGGGGGGCGGGTGCTGGCCGTCCTGGGCGCCGCGGGTTCCGGGAAGACGACCCTGGCGCGCCATACGGCGCTGGAGATGGTGGAGCGCCCGTGGTCCGGATGGCGGCGCCGTGGGTGGCTCCCAGTGCTGCTCTATCTGCGCGACCACGCGGAGGGGATCCAGGCCGAAGAACCGGACGGGCTCGCGCGGATCGCGGCGGCCGAGCCCTGGCTGAACGGCGCCGTCTCGGTCGAGTGGATGGAGCAGCGGCTGGCGCGCGGCCAGTGCCTGGTGCTCCTGGACGGCCTGGACGAGGTCGCCGACGCCCGGGACCGCAGCCGTGTGGTGCAGTGGGTTGAGGAGCAGATCAGCCGCTACCCGGACAACGCCTTCGTGGTCACGTCCCGGCCTCTCGGCTACGAGGGCAACCGGCTGTCCAGCGCCGACGTCCTGCATGTGCAGCGGTTCACCAGCCGGCAGATCCGCGACTTCCTGCACGCCTGGTACCGGGCCATCGAGCGCCGCTCCCGGGAGGGCGACCCGCAGGAGATCGACCGGATCGCCGCCCAGGCCGCCAACGACCTGTTCCAGCGGATCAGCGGCCGTCCCACGCTCTACGACATGGCCGCCAACCCGCTGCTCCTGACCATGATCGCCAATGTGCACCGGTATCGCGGCAGCCTGCCGGGAAGTCGGGCCGCGTTGTACGAGGAGGTGTGCCAGGTCCTGCTGCATCGCCGCCAGGAGGCCAAGAACCTCACCGGCACCGAGCCGGACGGGCTGAGCGGCCTGAGCGGCGAGAAGAAGGAGCGCGTCGTCCAGGAACTGGCCTGGTACATGATGCGCCGCAACCTGCGCGACATCCCCGCCGAAGAAGCCGAGCGAGCCGTCCGCGCGGTGCTCCAGCGCACCGCGCCCGACGTCTCCCCGGAGACGTTCCTTCTTCACGTAAAACGCAGCGGCCTGCTGCTGGAGCACCAGTACGGCCGCTACGGCTTCGCGCACCTGACCTTGCAGGAGTACCTGGCGGCGGCCCTGGTCCCCGGTCATGCCTCCCGGCGCCAGCTTCTCGTGGACAACGTCAGCGACCCCGGGTGGCGTGAGACGACGCTGCTGTGGGCGGCCCGCGCCGACGCGAGTCCCGTCGTAGAAGCATGCTTGGACGCGCGGACCGTGCCCGCCCTCAGCCTCGCCTACGCCTGCTTGGACGAGGCCCGCGAAGTCGACCTCGCACTACGCGAGCGGCTCGAAACCCTCCTGGCCACCACCCCGAGCGACCCGGACGAGATCCGCCTGCTGGACGGAGTCGCCGCCGCACGCGCCCTGCAAGACACCCATGCCCTCGACGACGCCGGCACACGTATCTGCGCCAACCCCGTCCCTCACGAACTGTGGGCCCGCTACGCGGCCCACACGCACGAAAGGGTCGTGCCGTTCGGCCCGGAGGACGGTCTCTGGGCCGCTGAAATCGAGGGGTTCCTCACCTGGCTCAACAGCCTGTTCGGCGACGGCGCCAGCTACCGCCTCCCCACCCCGTCCGAGGCGAGCCACGCCCTGAGCAGCGACCTGGTTCCCCGCGATGGGACGAGCCTTTACGCCGCGGACGACGCCGTGAGGGGCGAGCCGAGCGAAATGCGGTTCATCACCGCCGCGCCAGACCAGCATCCCTATCGCCCCACTCCGCTACAGATCGACGCCTACCCCGGCCTGATTCTCGATCACACGCACTTCATCTTCCGCCTGCTCCGCCCGTCCTCCTCCCGACTGACCTTCAGAGAACTCGCCGCCTACGTCGGCCCCCGCGATCTCACACAGCCTGAACACCGGCTCCTTCACACCGTCGACCTCGCCCTCGACCTCGCTCTTGCTGTCAGCCACGACTCCGTCACCCACCGGCTCACCCTCGACCGCGTCCTTGAGAGCGCCCGTGGTCTCGACCTCGATCTCGGCTTCTCGAACAGTCCCGGCGCGGACGACTTCGGGCACGCGTTCTCCAACGCCCTCATTCGCACTCTCGATCACGCTCGCACCCTCAACCGCGAAATCGGCGCCGGGTTCACCGAGGACGACTTCACCACCGTCGGCGTCGAGCCTCTGGCCCGGGTCCTCACCGACCTTCTGGCGCGCGAGGCCAGACGCCGCGGCCTCAACACCGACAACCATTTCGCCCTCGGCTACGCCCGCGACCATGATCTCGACCCCGCGCTCGACCGTGACCTCGACCGCGCCATCGACCGCGCCATCGAGCGGGCCCTCGCCACCATCTTCGCTCGCGCCCTAGCCTTCGCCCCCACACTCGACCGCGCACGCGACCTCGACCGCGTCCTCGACCGCGCCCTCGCCCGTGACCGCGAACTCGCCCGCGCCCTCGCCTCAGCCCTCGACTGCACCCACGCCCTCGACCGCGCCCTCGACCTCGACCTTGACCGCGAACCTGGCCGCGATCGCGCCGTTCTCTTCGCCCGCGCCCTCGACCGCGACCGCGACCTCGCTCGCACCCTGGCCGGCACCCTTAATCGCGACCGCGAATTCGCCTTCGCCTTCGACCACGACCGAGCCCTCAGGCGCGCCCTCGATCGCGCCCTCGGTCACGACAACGATCGTGTCCGCGCCCTGACCCGCGCCTTCAACCTCTCGCCCGAACGCGCCTTCGTCCTCGACATGGCCTTTGGAGCCGCTCACCGTCACGGTGACAATGCGGGGTCCGGCTACGTCCGCGACTTCGCCCTGGTCCGCGACCTCGCTCTCGCGAAGGCCCGTGCAGCCGACCTCGATTCCTCTTTCGCCGAAGGCCTCGCCTTCGCCCGTGTCGTCATCTCCAGTGGTTTCGGCTCCCACGACGCGGACGCTGTCGTAGGCACGGGACTGGCATGCTTTCAATTGATGCGCCGCTTCAAGGCGGACATGCTCAGTGGCACCGTCCAGGGGCGCCAGCGAGGAGAAGAAGAGGCGTCACTTTCGCGGTTCCTCGATCGCCGGTTGGGTCCCGCCATCACCTGGTCCCCCACCGCCGACCTGTCCACAGCACTCTCACGGGCCACGCTGCGCGCGGGCTACCAGGGTTCGCCGGTCATGGTGCCATTGATCGAGAACGCGATGCGCCTGGCCGCACCGCTATGGGACCGGAGCCGTCAGGTCCGGCAACGCGACATGGTGCTAGCGGTCACGTCAGTCCTGGCTGCACTCACCCTCACCGACGATGACGCACTGGACGAAGAGCTGGCCGGGTACCTCCGCAGTGCCCTCTGCACGCTCATCGCGTTGACACCGGAGACGGACGCCGAGCCCGATGGCACAACGCCAACGAGCAAACTGCTGGTCCTAGTACGGGCCTGAGAGGCTGTCGGTCACGGTCGTCCAGCCAGGTGTCGGGCTGGGCTTTGTCCTCCACGGTGATCTGCCGGACTACTGAGTCACCGTGTGCGGTCACCGCCGGGATGGCCCACCTGCCTGGAGCGATGGCCAGGTGGGGCAGGAGCCGTGCGGTCTGGACGGGGTCAGTCGAGGAGGTCTTCGGCCTTGTCGATGACGGCGGCGCGCTGGACCCAGCGTCCGAGTTGATCGGTGTCGGTGCAGTTGGTCACGCGCTCGCGGATGTCGTTGGGGACGGCGATCCCGCGGGCGTCCAGCACGAGCAGGACCGCCTCCGCCTCACCCTCGGCGCGGCCCTCGGCCCGGTGGGTCTTGGCGAAGTCAGACTGCCACTCGTAGCCGGCGATGTTCACGATCTCCTCCAGGAGCTTGCAGGCGGCTTCGGAGAGCTGCCCCGTCAGATAGTCATGGTACAGAGAGCCCGTATCGTCGGGCATGGTGTCGATGGCGGCGGACACGCTGGTCAGGACGGCTTCGGGGTGCGGTCCGTCGGCGTGGGCGGGGGCGCTGAGGACCGCCAGTTCGGGGAGCCTGCAGGCCTGGTCGGGATCGGTTACGGGGGGCAGCATCCCGGGGTGGAAGGTCAGCGGCTTGAGCCAGGATCGTGGGGACGAGCTGCGGCCGGTTGCGGACCATCTCCAGCGGCAGCTCGTGATTACTCGAAGGCATGGCGCAGACACTAAGCGCGACCACTGACATCCGGACTGTATCCATCGGGTCTGCCAACATTGGATGAGTCGCACCCTTCGCTGACCTGCGCACCTGTTGGCCGTCAGAGAGGTGTTTCGTCCGCCGGTGCAGCTGGGCCGGCGCATCGTAGCGGTGGCCGTCGGGCGTGCCCCGGGCGGGGGCTGCCGCGCCAGTGGCGGCGGGACGTGTTCAGAAACCTCGGAAGATTCCGTCTCCATCGACGGCACCGGCGAACTCGTGAAAATCCATGTTGGCGAGCGAGAGGTTGTTCTCGATCGACCAGAACTCGGTGGCGACGACACGTATCTCGCCTCGGGGTTCCTCCCGGTGGTCGATTACGAGCAGCGGCATTTCAGGAGAGCCGATTGTGGTCACGTCCACCAGCGCGAGAAGCCGGTGTTGACTGCCTTCCGGGACCAGCCTGAGCAGTTGCTCTGTCGTGAGGTCTTGAAAAGCACGGTCGTCAACGACTCTTGAGGACGCCATGAAGCCGTCCTCGTTGGGCGTGCCGACGGTCGCGCAGACGGTCTCCCATGCTTCCTGATCAGAGAAGTCGGTGCGGATCAGCAGCGTGGCATTCGACTGAGGGAGCGTCTTCATCGTTGGACCTCTCTTTGTCACGGCTTGCGTCACCACACCTGTCTAGCGCGTCCGTCCGACGTTCGGTCCGCCGAGGTCACTGGCGCCCGAGAACTGGCCCGGCTGATTTGCGCGGCGACAGGGCGGGC
>NZ_SMKK01000147.1 GCF_004348425.1 Actinomadura sp. 7K507 | reverse complement strand
GGCCGGGGCGGCGAGCGCGGGATCCCGGGTGAGGACCGCCCGGTGCAGGGCCGCCAGGTCGGGGCCGGGGTCGAGGCCGAGCTCGTCGGCCAGCAGCACGCGGAACTCCTCGTAGGAGTCGAGCGCGTCGCCCGGCCGTCCGGACCGGTACAGGGCCCGCATGTGCGCCGCGCGCAGCCGCTCCCGCAGCGGGTGCGCGGCCAGGAGTTCCGCAAGCTCGGGGACCAGCCCGATGTCCTCGCCGAGGATCAGCCGCACCTCCGCGTGCTCCTCCTGCGCGGCCAGCCGCTCCTCCGTCAGCCGGACCGCGGCGGTCCTGGCGAACGGCTCGTCGGCGAAGTCGGCGAAGGCCGGTCCGCGCCACAGCGCCAGCGCGTCGGACAGCAGGCCCGCCCTGGCCCGCGGGTCGGCGGTCTCGCGGGCCCGCGCGGTCAGCGCCCGGAACCGGACGGCGTCCACCGTCCCGGCGTCCACCGTCCCGGTATCCACGGTCCCGGTATCCACGGTCCCGGCGTCCACCCCGCCGGCGTCCAGCCGCAGCCGGTAGCCGGGCGGCGGCGACACGACCAGCCGCCTGCCGCCGGGCTCCGCCCGTTCGAGGGCCCGGCGCAGCTGGGTGACCTTGCCCGACAGCGTGCCCGCCGGGTCGCCCGGCAGGTCCTCGCCCCACAGGGCGTCGATGAGGCGGGCGGCCGCAACCGGGCGCCCCTCGTGAGCGAGCAGGACGGCGAGCAGGGCGCGCACCTTCAGGCCGGGCACGGGAACCGGTTCGCCGTCGCCCGTCCACACCGCCACCGGGCCCAGTACCCCGAAGCGCATGCGGGCACGATAACGCGCGCCTCCGTCACGCCGGGGACCGTCGACAAACCGTCGACACCGTCCGCCACCGTTGAGAGGCCCCGGCGCACCTGCGTTCCGGGGCGCCATCCGTACACGGATCGAATGACGGGGAGCCGGCATGGGAAAGATCATCAACTCCACGTTCGTCAGCGTCGACGGGGTCATCAACCACATGGACGTGTGGCACTTCGCCTACACGGACGACGAGGCCCAGGAGATCGCCATGGAGCAGCTCCAGGCGAGCGAGGCCATGCTGATGGGCCGCAACACCTACGACGTGTACGCGTCCGCGTGGTCGGGCCGCGACGGCGCCTACGCCGACAAGATCAACAGCATGCCCAAGTACGTCGCGTCCACCACCCTCGACAAGGCCGGCTGGAACAACACGACGGTGATCAAGGGCGACCTGGCGGCGGAGGCGGCCGAGCTCAAACGCAGGGGCGGCGACGTCCTGATGCACGGCTTCGGTCCCGTGGCGCGGACGCTGATCGGCAACGGCCTGCTGGACGTGCTGCACCTGTGGGTGCACCCGCATTTCGCGGGCGTCGGCGGCCCCGGCGACATGCTGCTCGGCGAGGGCAACAGCGCCCGGCTCGAACTGGCCGGCACGCGGATCCTCAAGTCCGGCGTCGTCCTGCTCTCCTACCAGGTGCCCGCCACCGGCGCGGGGGAGTAGCGCGTGGCCACGAGTCGTACCGATGCGGGCGCCCTGCTGCGGCGTGACTTCGCCGGCCAGGTCCTGGTTCCCGGCGACGGCGGCTACGACGAGTCCCGGCGCGTCTGGAACGGGATGGTCGACCGGAGGCCCGCTCTGATCGCCCGCTGCACCGGCCGGGAGGACGTCGCCGCCGCGATCCGCTTCGGACGCGCGCAGGGCCTGGAGATCGGGGTCCGCTGCGGCGGCCACAGCATCCTCGGCCTCCCGGTCGCCGACGGCTGCCTCATGCTCGACCTGACGCCCATGGACGCCGTGACCGTCGACCCCGAAGGCCGCCGCGCCCGGGTCCAGGGCGGCGCGCTCCTCGGGGCCCTGGACCGGGCGACCCAGCCCTACGGCCTCGCCACCACGGCGGGGAACGTGTCCCACACCGGTGTCGGCGGGCTGACGCTCGGCGGCGGGATGGGGTGGCTGGCAAGGGATTACGGCCTTTCCTGCGACAACGTCACGTCCTTCGAGCTGGTGACGGCCGAGGGCGCCGTCCTGCATGTGGACGCGACCGAGCACGCGGACCTGTTCTGGGGCCTGCGCGGCGGGGGCGGCAACTTCGGCGTGGTCACCGAGTTCGAGTTCCGGCTGCATCAGGTCGGTACCCGGGCCCTCCTCGTGGACCTGTACTACCCGCCCGCGGACGCGGCGGCCGCGCTGAGCGGGTGGCGCGATCTGATCGGCGAGGCGCCGCGCCGCGCGACCCTCACCGCGTGGGTCGGCTCCGCGGGCGACTGGCCGCACCTGCCGCCCGAACTCCGCGGGCGGCCGCTGGCCAGCACCGGGTTCGTCTGGGTGGGGGATCCGGACGAGGGACGCCGCCTGCTGCCGGCGCTGCGCGGTCTGGGGTCGCCGGTCGCCGAACGCGTCGAGGAGCTGTCCTACCTCGACCTGCAGACGATGGACGACAGCGCCGAAGGCCACCTGCATCGCAGGTACTGGAAGGGCCATTACTTCAGGGAGTTCCCCGACGACGCCGTCCGCGCCTTCCTGGCCCGCGGCGCCGACGACGCGGAGGCGCCCTGTCTGCCTGCGGCCAGCCTGCAGGCGTACGGCGGCGCGATCGCGGAGGTGGGAGACGACGAGACGGCCTTCAGCCATCGCGGCACGCTCGTCGAGTTCGTCGCGGCGGCACGCTGGTCCGATCCCGCCGAGGACGCGGAACGCATGGCCGCCGCACGCCGGTACGCGGCGTCGCTGGAGCCCTTCGCCGCCGGGCTCTACGTCAACACCCTGACCGACGAGGGCCGGCAGGGCGTGCGGCGCGCGTACCCCGAGGCGAAGCTCGCCCGGCTGACGGCGCTCAAGGACCGGTACGACCCCGGCAACGTCTTCCACCTCAACCAGAACATCCCGCCGACGCCGCGGGGCCGGGTGAGCCGCTAGGGGAGTCTGCGCAGGACGGTGAGGGCGCGGTCGGGGACCGTCACGGTGTCGCGGGCCTTGACCCGGGGACGTTCCCCGGCCGTGCCGGGGTCGGCGGTGTCGAGGGCGAACTCCCACCGCTCGCCGTACTCGCCGCCGGGCAGGGTGAACTCGACGGGGTCGGAGCCCGCGTTGATCAGGAGCAGGAAGGAGTCGTCGCGGACGCGGCGTCCCCTCGGGTCGGGCTCGGTGATGGCGTCGCCGTTGAGGAAGACGCCGAGGGACTTGGCGAAGCCGACGTTCCAGTCCTGGTCGGTCATGCTCTCCCCGGCCGGGGTCAGCCACGCGATGTCGGCCGCGGCGCCGGTGCCCGTCCCGGTGAAGAAGCGGCGGCGGCGGAACACCGGATGGTCGCGCCGCAGCCGCGACAGGATCCGGACGAACTCCATGTCGTCGGAGCCCTCCCAGTGCACCCAGGCGAGCTCGTTGTCCTGGCAGTAGGCGTTGTTGTTGCCCTTCTGGGTGCGGCCCAGCTCGTCCCCATGGGAGAGCATCGGGACGCCCTGGGAGAGGAACAGGGTCGCCAGGAAATTACGGCGCTGGCGGGCGCGCAGCTCCAGGATCGCGGGGTCGCCGGCCGGGCCTTCGACGCCGCAGTTCCAGGACCGGTTGTCGTCGGTGCCGTCCCTGTTGTCCTCGCCGTTGGCGTCGTTGTGCTTGTGGTCGTAGGACACCAGGTCCGTGAGCGTGAACCCGTCGTGGCACGTGACGAAGT
Organism: Actinomadura sp. 7K507; assembly: GCF_004348425.1. Taxonomy (GTDB): domain Bacteria; phylum Actinomycetota; class Actinomycetes; order Streptosporangiales; family Streptosporangiaceae; genus Spirillospora. The sequence goes on along the minus strand of NZ_SMKK01000147.1, from coordinate 20,549 downwards.
TGATGGACGCGAACGGGCGGCGCGCACTGTGCTCGTACAGGTCGGACGAGCCGGTCAGGCGGGACGCGAACTCCGGCATCGTCGCGTAGGAGCCGCGCCAGAAGTCCCGGACGGTGTCGCGGTACTTGCCGTTCCACTCCGTCCACAGCGGCGGGAAGTTGCCGACCTGGTAGCCGCCCTCGCCGACGTCCCACGGCTCGGCGATCAGCTTCACCTGCGAGACGACCGGGTCCTGCTGGACGAGGTCGAAGAACGCGGCGAGCCGGTCGACGTCGTGGAGCTCGCGGGCCAGCGCGGAGGCGAGGTCGAAGCGGAACCCGTCGACGTGCATCTCCAGGATCCAGTAGCGCAGCGAGTCCATGATGAGCTGCAGCGCGTGCGGGTTCCGGACGTTCAGCGAGTTGCCGCAGCCGGTGTAGTCGAGGTGGTAGCGCTTGTCGTCGTCGCGGAGCCGGTAGTAGGAGGCGTTGTCGATGCCGCGGAACGACAGCGTCGGCCCGAGGTGGTCCCCTTCGGCGGTGTGGTTGTAGACGACGTCCAGGATGACCTCGATGCCCGCCTCGTGCAGCGCGCGGACCATCGCCTTGAACTCCAGCACCTGCTCCCCGGACTGCCCGGACGAACTGTAGGAGTTGTGCGGCGCGAAGAACCCGATCGTGTTGTAGCCCCAGTAGTTGTCGAGCCCCCGCGCCACCAGCGCGTGCTCGGGGATCGACTGGTGCACCGGCATCAGCTCCACGGCCGTCACGCCGAGGTCGAGCAGATGGTCGACCATCACCGGGTGCGCGAGGCCCGCGTAGGTGCCGCGCTGCTCCTCCGGGATGCCCGGATGCAGCTTCGTCAGGCCCTTCACGTGCGCCTCGTAGATGACGCTCTCGTGGTACGGGACGCGCGGCGGCCGGTCGTCCGCCCAGTCGAAGAACGGGTTGATCACCACGTTCTTGGGCATGTGGGGGGCGCTGTCGTCCTGGTTCAGCGCGTCGGGGTCGTCGAACCGGTACGAGAACAGCGACTCGTGCCAGCTGATCAGCTTGTCCCGCGTGACACCCTCGACGGCCTTGCCGTACGGGTCGAGCAGCAGCTTGGACGGGTTGCAGCGGTGCCCCTCGCGCGGGTCGAACGGCCCGTGCACCCGGTAGCCGTACCGCTGCCCGGGGCCGATTCCCGGCAGGTAGCCGTGCCAGACGAACCCGTCCACCTCGGGCAGCTCCCGGCGCGTCTCGCGTCCGCCGGCGTCGAACAGGCACAGCTCGACCCGCCGGGCCACCTCCGAGAACAGCGCGAAGTTCGTGCCCGTGCCGTCCCAGGTGGCACCCAGCGGATAGGGATCCCCGGGCCAAACCTCCCGCATGTTCCAACTCCTCGGCCGGTCCGTCCTGGGTCGATTGTGGCCTACCCACCGTCCGCCAGCCCCCACCCACCACCATCCAACGGACGAGCGTCGCTCGGCGCCTGTCCGCCAGCCCCCACCAACAGGCTAAGGCTGGTCACCAGAGTGTCACGGGGATGCTCCGTGGCGTTGTGAACTGCTGGCGGATGAGTGTTCATGACGGTCGATAGCCATTGATGAGTGATGTGAAGCGTGGCCGTGGAGCCGGTGGAACGGGTGTTTCGCAGGGCTTCGTTCGCTGTGCACCGGTGCCCGGAGGGCGCGTGGTGGGGTGCCTACGCGATGGGCGCACGCGCAAGTCGATTGCATGTTCGACTGCGGTGACTTAAAGTATCCGTCATGTCTCAGTCCGCCACTGGTGGGGTGGGTGCCGTCCCCGCGGCGGCCATCCACCCCGGCGTGGACGATGCCGTCTGCGAGATCGGGCACCCCACAGCGCGAGACGGGCGGCCGCTGCGGCCGATCGGTGCGCCGTTCGTGGCCGTCGGCTCGTCCGGGGTGGCGATCCGTACCCGCCTCAAGGGCCTCACGCTCCAGGACGAGAACGTGCTGGGTGAGGTGGGCGCGCATCTGGGATCGCTGGCCGGTCGCGATTTGAAGGCTCGGTGCCGGGCGGGGACGGCGCATGACGCCGACGTGTGGGCGCTCCGTAAGCGGGAGTTGACGGGCGGGTCGTCGGCGCGGTGGGCCGGGAGCATCACCAGGGCCACCCACGACCAGTGGGCCCTGGCCCGCCGCGGTCAGCTCGCGCACCAGCGCAGCCTGGAGGCCGGGATCGCGGCCATCGAGCGGCGGCTGTCGATCCCGGTCGGGCAGAAGGGCACCCGGCGGGCGGCGGGCGGGTACCGCTCCAGGCGGGAGTGGTTCGCCAAGTCCCGCCGCCTGCACGCCCTCAAGGACCGCTTGGACGCGGTGCGGGCGGATTGGGAGGCCGGCCGGGTGCGTATGGTGCGCGGCGGCAAGCGGCTGTTGAACAACCGGCATCATCTGAAGGCGGCGGGGTTGACCGAGGAGCGGTGGCGGGCGCGGTGGGAGGCCGGGCGGTGGTTCTGCCAGGCCGATGGGGAGTCGGGGAAGCGGTACGGCAACGAGACCATCCGCGTCACCCCCGACGGCGAAGTATCGATCAGACTGCCGGCACCTTTGGCGCACCTGGCCAACGCCCCCCACGGCCGCTACGTCCTGACGGCCTGCCGGGTCGCGTTCGCGCACCGGGGCACCGAGTGGGCCGACCGCATCACCGTGGACCGGGCGGTGGCCTACCGCATCCACCACGACCCCGACCGGGGCCGCTGGTACCTGACCGCGTCCTGGAAACGCCCCACCATCCCCACGATCGAGCTCGAGGCGACCCGCGCCCGCGGCATCATCGGCCTCGACACCAACGCCGACCATTTCGCTGCCTACCGCCTCGATTCCTGCGGCAACCCGGTCGGCGACCCCCAGCGGTTCGGCTACGACCTGTCCGGCACCGCCACCCACCGGGACGCGCAGGTCCGGCACGCCATCACGGCCCTGCTGCACTGGGCACGGCGATGCGGCGTCACGGCCATCGCCATCGAAGACCTGGACTTCGCGCAGGACAAGACCCGGGAGAAGCACGGCCGCCGCACACGGTTCCGGCAGCTGATCTCCGGGCTCCCCACCGGCAAGCTCAGGACGCGGCTGGTCTCGATGGCCGCCGAGCAGGGCTTGAGCGTCGTCGCGGTCGATCCGGCCTACACCTCCCGCTGGGGCGACCAGCACTGGCGCAAGCCCCTGGCCACCACCAAACGTGAGGTGACCCGCCATGACGCCGCCGCGGTGGCGATCGGCAGACGCGCCCTCGGACACCCGATCCGGCGACGGACGACTCCGCCCCGCACCCACCAGAGCGATGGGTACGGGCATCGGACCGTCCAGGCCGAACTGAGCGTCCAGGGGCGTGAGGGAACCCGCCCACTGGTCACGGAACGTGCACATGATGCACGCCCCCGGACCGGGACACAGCGAACGCGGGCGACCAGCGCATCCAACACCGTTCGGGATACGCGCAGTACCGGGAGCCGACAGCAAATGTCACTCCTGGACACTGGTTAGGAACGGTAGGCGCCACACGTCCTCGCCGTCCGCCGTGGACTCGCCGGTGTGGTGCAGGCCGAGGTTGGCGGCGACGGCCGCCGACGCGCGGTTGTCCGGGTGGACGGTGGCGACGATGTCGTCGACGCCGTGGGCGAGGAGCCAGTCCAGCAGGGCGCGGGCGGCCTCGGTGGCGAACCCGAAGCCCTGGTAGGCCATTCCGATGACCCAGGCGGCCGAGGCGATGCGGCGCGGCGGGCCCGGCGTCACGGTCGAGCCCGTGGACGCGGGCGTCACCGCGAAGCCCGGCGGCGCGGGCGTGACGGTCGCCCGCACATACCCGACGGCCTGCCCGTCCCGGACGCGGCGGACGATCCAGTTCAGCCACCACTCCTGGTGGAACGGCGCCGCGCCGGCGGCGAGGTGCGCGTAGCGGGCGCGCAGCTCGCCCAGGGTGAGGGGCTCACCGCCGACGTAGCGGTGCAGGCGCCGGTCGTCCAGGACGGGGGCCATCTCGTCGGCGTGATGGGCCGCCAGCGGTTCCAGGACGAGGCGCTGGGTCCGGATGGTCTCGGCGAGCGGCCCGTACACCCCGCCGATCGTAGGCCAGCGGGCCGGGCGGGCCGGTCAGAGCCGCCCCGTCCAGACTCCGGCCGAGTGCTGCTTCGGGTCGAGCCACAGCCACGGCTGGGCGTGGCGGAACGGCAGCTCGGTACCGGGCTGCCAGGGGAACAGGCCCTCCGGGTTGGGCCAGACGACCTGGAGCATCGGCAGCGGCGGCCGCCGGTAGAAGGCCACGGCTCCGCCGAACAGCGCGTCGTACCAGCGCCTGTCGACCTCCCGGAACGCGGCCGCCTGGCCCCGGACGACGCCGTCGCGGCGCTCGCCGTCGGCCGGGGGGCGGCCCTCGGCGGTCTGCCGGCCGAGCGTGTTGAGGATCTCTTCCGTCTCGTAGACGTCACCGCCGAACATCGCCAGCTCGGGCGCGCGGTGGCTGTGCCACAGGCCGACCGTGTACGCCCAGCCGGGCCCGGCGCCGTCGGGATGAACGAGGACGACGCTCCACCCGTACTGCGTGATGTGCACGATGGTCCGGAGCTGGAAGTTGTCCAGCCGGTCCCGGTCACCGTAGTCACGGCAGATCACGCAGGTGCACGGGGGGCGATCGCCGGACATGACCTTCAGTTTACGATCTGTGGACCCTCGGTATCGCGCCGGGCGGCCGGTCCAGGTCACAGAACGTGCGCGGTTGCGCCGGCGGGCCCCCGCGGGGGACGTCAGCGAGTACGTTGGCTGACCCGGGAGATCGCTCCCCAGCGAGGAAGGGACTTCTCATGGTCGACCGCGACGCAGTCGAGCCCGCCGCCGTCAACGCCGAGGTCCCGCACGCGGCGCGGATCTGGAACTACTGGATGGGCGGCAAGGACAACTACGAGTCCGACCGCGCCGCCGGCGACGCGGTCGCCGAGGTGTATCCGCAGATCGTCACCATGGCTCGGCAGTCGCGGCAGTTCCTCATCCGGGTGGTGCGCTTCCTGGCGGCCGAGCGCGGGATCCGCCAGTTCATCGACATCGGGACCGGGCTTCCGACGATGCAGAACACCCATGAGGTCGCGCAGGGCGTCGCGCCGGAGTCACGGATCGTCTACGTCGACAACGACCCGCTGGTGCTGGCGCACGCCCGCGCGCTGCTCGGCAGCACCACCGACGAGGGCGCGACCACGTACGTGCACGCCGACTACCACGACCCCGGCCGGATCATCGAGGAGGCAGGGAACCTGGTGGACCTGCGCGAGCCGGTGGCGGTCATGTTCATGGGCGTCCTCGGCTACGAGCCCGACCTGGCCGTCGTGCGCGCCATCGTCGGGCGGGTGATGGACGCGACGGCGCCCGGCAGCCACCTGGTGCTGTGGGACGGCACCGACACCGGCGCGGAGGTCGCCGACGGGGCGGAGAAACTCGTCGAGAGCGGGGGCGTCCCCTACATCCTGCGCACCCCGGAGCAGCTCGGCAGGTGCTTCGAAGGCCTCGAACTGACCGACCCCGGTATGGTGCCGATCACCGAGTGGCGCCCCGACCGCACCGCGCCCGGGGTCGACGCCTATGGCGCCGTGGGCCGCAAGCCCTGACCGGGAACCGTGGTCACGTCCCGCCGGCCTGCGCGGCGCCGGGCTTCGGCGTCGCCCGCTCGATGATCGGGGCGAGGTCCACGCCGGGGGGCAGTGTGCCGAAGGCGCTGCCCCAGTCACCGGCGAGACGCGTCGCGCAGAAGGCGTCCGCGACGGCCGGGTGACCGTGGCGGACCAGCAGCGACCCCTGCAGCGCCAGCGCCAGCCGCTCGACGACGCGCCGGGCGCGCAGCTCGATCGTCGCGAGGTCCCCGAGGGACGTCTTGACCTCGCGGACGGCCGCGTCCAGCCGCGCGTCGGCGCCGGACGCCCGCTCGATCTCGGCGAACAGCACCTCGACCGTCTGCGGCTCCTTCGCCATGGCCCGCAGGACGTCCAGCGCCGCCACGTTGCCGGAGCCCTCCCAGATCGAGTTCAGCGGCGACTCCCGGAACAGGCGGGGCATGCCCGACTCCTCCACGTAGCCGTTGCCGCCCAGGCATTCCAGGGCCTCGGCGGCGTGCGCGGGCCACCGCTTGGTGATCCAGTACTTGCTGATCGCGAGGCCGAGCCGCTTGAACGCCGACTCCGCCTCGTCCCCGCGCGCCGAGCGGTCCGTCGCGCCCGCCAGGCGCAGCATCGTGATCGTGGCCGCCTCGGACTCGACCGCCAGGTCCGCGAGCACGTTGCGCATCAGCGGCTGGTCGATGAGGTACGCGCCGAACGCCTTGCGGTGCGCCGCGTGGTGGACGGCGGTCGTGACGCCCTGCCGCATCCCCGCCGCCGCGCCGATCACGCAGTCCAGCCGGGTCATGTTGACCATCTCGATGATGGTGCGCACCCCGCGGCCCTCGTCCCCGACCCGCCAGGCGACCGCGTCGTGGTACTCGACCTCCGAGGAGGCGTTGGACCTGTTGCCCAGCTTGTCCTTCAGCCGCATCAGCCGCAGCGGGTTCAGCTCACCGTCCGGCAGGACGCGGGGGACCAGGAAGCAGGTGAGGCCGCCCGGGGCCTGGGCCAGCGTCAGGAAGACGTCGCACATGGGGGCGCTGGTGAACCACTTGTGGCCGGTGAGCCGGTACGTCCCGTCCGGCTGGGGAGCGGCCTGGGTGGTGTTGGCCCGCACGTCCGAGCCGCCCTGCTTCTCGGTCATGGACATGCCGGCCAGCAGCGCGTTCTTCGTCAGCGGCGCGCGCAGCCCGTGGTCGTACTCCCGCACGGCGAGCAGCGGCTCGTACTGCGCCGCCAGGCCGGGGGACTGGCGCAGTGCCGGGACGGCGGCGTACGTCATCGAGATCGGGCAGCCGTGGCCCGCGTCGACCCGCCAGGCGTAGAACTTGGCGGCCCGCGCGACATGGGCGCCGGGACGCGAGTCGGCCCACGCCGAGCCGTGCAGCCCGTGCGTCACCGCGACGTTCATCAGCTCGTGCCATGCGGGATGGAACTCGACCTCGTCGATCCGGTTCCCGTGCCGGTCGTGGGTGCGCAGGACCGGCGGATGCTCGTTCGCGAGCCGCCCCCACTCCTGCGCCCGCTCCGTGCCCGCGAGCCGGCCGAGTTCGCGCACCTCGGCCTCGGCCCACCCGGCGCCCTCCCGCTCCAGCCCGTCCAGCAGGACCGCCTCGTCGGCCACGTCGTGCCCGGCGAGCGGGGGGACCTGATTGAACACCTCGTGCGTCAACGTGCCGCTCCCACGTGGTTGCTTTCCCAAAGTTCACGCCGCTGCCACGCAGGATACAGAACCCCGTTCGGGCAACCGTTGATCCTGTCGTCAAGGTGCCCGGACGTCCATCCTCCTCAGGTGGTGGGGCGATCTCGTCCGCGCGGCGGATTGTCCCGCGGCCCCGGGGGCATACCTTCGAAATCATGAGTCAGTCCAGTCCGCAGCCGGAGCGGCCTTCCTCCTGCCGCCCGCGGGACCGGCGGCAGGAACTGCACCCCGACCGGCCCCTCAGCGACCCTCTCGAACCGGGTCCGGACGCGATACGCGCGTCGGACGCCGAGCGGGAGGCCGTCGTCGAGCGGCTGCGGATCGCCTCCGTCGAGGGACGGCTCACCCTCGAGGAACTGACCGAGCGCAGCGAGGCCGCCTACGTGGCCGTCACCCGCGGCGAGCTGGAGGGCATCACCGACGACCTGCCCGGCATGGGCGCCCCCGGCGCCAACCCCGCGCCACGCCAGGACCAGCGCAGGTTCAGCGCCGTCATGAGCGACTGCAAGGAACGCATCGTCGGCCGCATCGACCAGCCCCTGGAGGCCCTTTCGGTGATGGGCGACGTCGAGCTCGACCTGCGCGGCGCCCAGGTCCCCACCGGCGAGATCAACATCTCCGCCACCGCCGTGATGGGCGACGTCAAGATCATCGTCCCGGACGGCGTCAGCGTCCGGCTCTCCGGCCACGCCTTCCTCGGCGACCGCAAGGTCAGCGTCCGCGAACCCCGCCCCGGCGCCCCCGTGCCCGTCGTCCACGTCACCGCCCACGCCATCATGGGCGACGTCAAGATCGTCGACGACGAGCACCACGCCCCCCTCCGCCGCGCCTTCGCCTCCTGGTGGAAGCAGAAGAAGTAGCTAGCGGCGGCGGGAGTCGTCGTGGCGTTCGGCCTCCTCGACGCCCTCCTCGTCGGGCGGCAGCGTGTCGGGGTGCTCGATCTCCACGCCGGGCGTTCCGGTGCCGCTGGTGCCGTGGCCGTCAGCGACGGGGCGCCGAGCGGAGCTCGTCGATTGATCGGTGGCGGGTGGGGGCTGGCGGACGGTCCGGCCGCGGGCGTCGGAGTCCTCGTTGACCGGGGCGAACTCGCGGTCGTGCGTCTGCTCTGGCTCGTGTCCGGGATCGTCACGCTTCATGGCAGCCCGCATACCCTCCTGCCCGGCCGCCGAACGCCCCGGTCAGACCGCGGTGGCGGCACGGGAGGCGACCAGCGCCTCCTCGTAGCGCCGGACGATCAGGTCGGCGACCTCCGGGGCCGCGCCGAGGACGGGCGAGACCGCGGCGGCCCCGGCGCCCAGCGCGGCCGTCCGGACCTTGTCGGCGAAGTAGCCCGGCGCCAGGAAGTAGGACGCCACCGCCACGCGCGGCGCCCCGGCGTCCAGCAGGGCCGCCACCGCCTCGGCCGGGCCCGGGCTCGTGGCCGACGCGTAGGCCGGGACGACGTCCCGCCAGCCGCGCGGCCGCCACTCGCGGGCGAGCCGCGCGATGGTGGCGTTGGCGGACGCGTGGCTGGAGCCCGCCGAGACCAGCACGACGGCCGTGTCCGGGTCGCCGGGTTCGACGCCGGCGTCGGACAGGCGGCGCTCCAGGGCGTCCATCAGGAGCCGGTGCGGGCCCAGCGTCTCGGCCGTGCGCAGGCGCAGCCGGGGGTGCAGGCCGCGCACCCGGTTCAGGACGCCCGGGATGTCGGTCTTGCTGTGGTACGCGGCCGTGAGCAGCAGCGGCAGCACGACGGTGTCCTCCGCACCGTCCCGCGCGATGCCTTCCAGGACGCGGTCGGGCGCGGGCGGGCCGTGGTCCAGGAACGAGCCGTGGACGGGCACGTCCGGACGGCGCTCCCGGACGGCGTCCAGCAGCTCGGTGACGGTCGCGGCGGCGCGAGGGTCGCGGCTGCCGTGCGCCACCGCGACCATCGGCGCCGCCACCGGCCGGCTCACAGGTGGATACCGCATTCGGTCTTGCCCAGCCCGGCCCAGCGGCCGCTGCGGGGGTCCTCGCCGGGCGAGACCGGGCGGGTGCACGGCGCGCAGCCGATCGAGGGGTAGCCGTCGTAGTGCAGCGGGTTGACGAGCACCCCGTTGTCCTCGATGTAGTTGTCCATGTCCTCCTGGGACCAGTCCAGGATCGGGTTCACCTTGACCATGCCGCGCTTGCGGTCCCACTCGACGACGCGGCGGTCGCGGCGGCTCGCGGTCTCGTCCCGGCGGATGCCGCTGAACCAGGCCATGTAGCCCTCCAGCGCGCGGCCGAGCGGCTCCACCTTGCGCAGGTGGCAGCACAGGTCGGGGTTCCGGCCGAACAGCCGGGGGCCGAGCGCGGCCTCCTGCTCCTCGACCGTGCGGGACGGGGTGGCGTTGACGACGTTCACCGGGTAGACGGCCTCGACCGCGTCCCGGGTGCCGATCGTCTCGGCGAAGTGGTAGCCGGTGTCGACGAACAGGACGTCGATGCCGGGCTTGACCTTCGACACCAGGTGGATCAGCGCGGCGTCCGACATGGACGAGGTCAGGCAGATGCGGTCGCCGAACGTGGCGGAGGCCCAGCGGATGATCTCCAGCGTGGACGCGTCCTCCAGCGCGACGGCGGCCGACTCGACGACGTCTTCGAGGTCAAGGGCAGGTCTGTCGGTCTCCAGAAGGGTCACCGAGGGATCTCCTTGTTCACGGTGCTGGGAGCGCCTACACCGAGGAATTTCAACGTGAAGGAACGGACGCAGTCGGGGCAGAACCACGAACCGTGCTCCTCGCGCGGTTCGAGGTGCTCTTCGCCGCAGTACGGGCAGTAGAACGGAGCCATCCGCTCGCCGCCCGGGGACGCCCCAGGGGTCGCTGCGCTCACTTGAGGTCCGCTTCGTCGGCGCGCTGCGCCCACTCGGCGAACGTCTCGCCCTCGTTGCGCTGCTTGTCGTAGTTGCGGACGACCCGCTCGATGTAGTCGGTCAGCCCGGCCGAGGTGGTCTTCAGCCCGCGGACCTTCTTGCCGAAGGAGGCGCCGAGCTGGCCGCCCAGGTGGATCTGGAACCCCTCGACCTGGTCGCCGTTCTCGTCCACGACCAGCTGGCCCTTCAGGCCGATGTCGCCGACCTGGATGCGGGCGCAGGCGTTCGGGCAGCCGTTGACGTTGATGGTGAGCGGCTGGTCGAAGTCGGGGAGCCGCTTCTCCAGCTCGTCGATCAGGTCCATGGAGCGCTGCTTGGTGTCGGTGATCGCGAGCTTGCAGTACTCGATGCCGGTGCACGCCATCGTCTGCCGCCGGAACGTGGACGGGCGGACCTGGAGGTCGTGCTTGGCCAGCTCGTCGGCGAGCGCCTCGGTGTGCTCCTCCGGGACGTCCAGGATCACCATCTTCTGCTCGATGGTCGTCCGCACCCGGCCGGAGCCGTACCGGTCGGCAAGGTCGCCGATGACGCCGAGCATCTCACCGCTCACGCGGCCCACGCGCGGGGCGAACCCGACGTAGAAGTTGCCGTCCTGCTGCGGGCGGATCCCGACGTGGTCGCGCTGGGTGCGCGGCGCGGGGGGCTCGGGGCCGTCCGGCAGCGCGTACCCCAGGTACTCCTGCTCCAGCACCTCGCGGAACTTCTCCGCGCCCCAGTCCTTCATCAGGAACTTCAGCCGGGCGCGGCTGCGCAGCCGCCGGTAGCCGTAGTCACGGAAGATCGAGGTGACGCCGTGCCAGACCTCGGTGGCCTGGTCCGGCTTGACGAACACGCCGAGGCTCTGCGCGAACATCGGGTTGGTGGACAGCCCGCCGCCGACGTACAGCTGGTAGCCGGTCTCGCCCTCCTCGTTCACGACGCCCACGAACGCGATGTCGTTGATCTCGTGGACGGTGCAGTGCGAGGTGCAGCCCGACAGCGCCGTCTTGTACTTGCGCGGCAGGTTGGAGAACTCCGGGGAGCCGATGTAGCGGTCGTGGATGTCGCGCAGGTGCGGCGTCGCGTCGATGACCTCGTCGGCGGCGATCCCGGCGAGCGGGCAGCCGATGATGGTGCGCGGGACGTCCCCGCACGCCTCCATCGTGTGCAGCCCGACCGCTTCGAGCGCCTCCCAGATCGCCGGGACGTCCTCGATCCGCACCCAGTGCAGCTGGACGTTCTGCCGGTCGGTGATGTCGGCGGTGCTGCGGGCGTAGCGGGTCGAGATGTCGGCGATCGTGCGGAGCTGCGGGCCGCTCAGCTGGCCGCCGTCGATCCGCACCCGCATCATGAAGTAGCGGTCCTCGAGCTCCTCGTCCTCCAGCGCGCCGGTCTTGCCGCCGTCGATTCCGGGCTTGCGCTGGGTGTACAGGCCCATCCAGCGGAACCGGCCGCGCAGGTCGGCGGGGTCGATCGAGTCGAATCCGGTCTTGGAGTAGATGTCGATGATGCGGCGGCGGACGTTCAGGCCGTCGTCGTTCTTCTTGTTCTCTTCGTTCTTGTTGAGCGGTTCGCGGTAACCCAGGGCCCACTGGCCCTCGGCCTTCTTGCGCTTGATCGCGGGTGGCACGGCGCGCGTCCTCGTCTGTGGTCGTGGAGGACGCGTAGCGCACCGGCAGTCTGAGGCAGCCGGCTCGACGCTGAGCAGGGTGAAGTCAAAGATGACGCCGATACGCCACGCGCCCGGCTGAGCAGGGGCGTGTTCTGGGCGTCACCGACAGATCGCGCTGCGGACGCGCAGGAAGTCTACGTGCCGGCGCTTGGCCAGCAACGGGTCCGCGGCAGTCATACCTGAACTCTGACACGTGGTCTCGCGCACTGTCCAGTTACGTCCGGCGCGCGGACGGGTGAGATACGTCATCATCCCTGGCGCCTCCAGTTCACCGGAGGTTCTGCCGGCGGGGCCTCATCGCCGTCGCCCCTTCGCCGCCCGTCCTCGGTCGACGCCGGGACGGGCTGGTGCTGGCAGTCGCACCAGGATCCGCCGCGGCACTCCCCGTGGCGGCGTTCTCGGCAGGACTGGCAGATCATGTCATCCATTGTCGCCTATCGAGGTCGATGCCCGGTTCACCCCCCGGAACGACGGAAACGATCATGATCCGATCGACGTTCCGCGTCGTCCAAGCGGGTATGAGCCCCATTGGATGGAGGCGGGTGGGGGCTGGAGGACGGTGCGACGCGCGGAGTGGTTCACCGAAATGGGTCAGGCGACATGTTCCGGGTTCACAACGCCCTACGCTGGGTCGGTGTGACCACCGTCTCCGGCGCCGAAGGCGTCCCCACGGCCGGGGACCCCGATCAGGACGAGGGCCCCGGGGCGTCGGTCCCGGGCGCCGCCCGGAGCGGCTCCGATTCGAGTGGAGCCGACTCGAGCGGCGCTGACTCGAGCAAGGCCGATCCGAGTTCGACCAGCGCCGACGCGGGCGGTTCGGTTCCGGGCCGCCGCGAACGCCTGCGCGCCCGTGCCCGCACGGCCGCCGTCGCGTCCCCGGGGATCGCCTGGACGCTGACCAAGGGCACCGCCTCCGGCGCCTTCCGCTACCGGGTGACCGGCCTGGCCGCCGAGGCCGCGTTCTTCGCGCTGCTGTCGCTGCCGCCGCTGGTCATCGGGCTGATCGGCACGATGGGCCACCTGAGCGGCATGCTCGGCCCCGGCACCGTCGACGAGATCCGCACCCGGGTGATCGAGCAGTCCGGCACCGTGCTGACGGCCCCGACGATCGACACGGTCGTCGTCCCGCTGATCGACGGCGTGATCGCGGGCGGCAGCCCCGACATCATCTCGCTCAGCTTCCTGCTCTCCCTGTGGGCGGGGTCGCGGGCGACGAACGTCTACATCGACACGATCAGCATCGCCTACGGGCTCTCGGGCATCCGCGGCATGATCCGCACCCGGCTGCGCGCGTTCTTCCTGTACCTGATCGGCATGCTGGTCCTGCTGGTCGTCATCCCGCTGCTGGTGGCGGGGCCCACGCTGGTGCGGCGGGCGCTGCCGGAGAGCGCCGAGTTCGTCCAGGCCCTCTACTGGCCGGTCGTGGTGACCCTGTCGATCGTGTTCCTCGCGACCCTGTACCACCTGAGCGTCCCCGTGCGGTCGTCCTGGTGGCGCGACCTGCCCGGCGCCGTCCTGGCGCTGCTCATCTGGATCGTGGGCAGTTTCGGCCTGCGGCTCTTCCTGGCCGGGTCTCTCAGCGGCGTGTCGCTGTACGGGCCGCTGTCCGCCGCGATCGCGGTCCTCGCCTGGCTGTACGTGGCGGCGCTCGCGGTGCTGATCGGCGCCGCGCTGAACGCCGAGATCGACCGGCTGTGGCCCGGCGCCGACACCGCCCGTGCGCGGGCCGTCCGCGCGGCGCAGGCCGGGAAGGCCGGGGAGGACGGCGGCGCGGAGAGTAAAAACAACGCCGATTAAGGTCCTGATAAGGCAAAACATGTCGTAACCTCGCGTGACATGACCCCCCGTGTGGAGACCGGCCGGCTGCGGACCGTGACCGGCATGATCGCGACGTCCGACATCACCGGGCCGGTGCTCTCCCACGAGCACCTGCAGATGGATCTGCGCTGGCCGGCCCGCCCGAAGCTGGTCGGGTCCGATCCGGGCCGCTGGCTGGACGAGGAGAAGGCCGTCCAGCGGGAGCTGACCGCGCTGCGCCAGCAGCACGGCCTCGGCCTGGTCGTCGACCTCACCTGCTCCGGCATGGGACGCAACGCCGCCGCGCTCGCCCGGATCAGCGCGGGCGCCCGCGTGGCCGTGGTCGCCGGGACGGGCGTGTTCACCGAGCCGTTCCATCCCGCGTTCGTCCGGGAGACCCTCGCCTCGGAGCCGGGGCCGGACGGCCCGTCGGGTGTCGAGCGGCTCGCCGAGCGGCTGCTCGCCGAGGTCGGCTTCGGCATGGACGGCACCAACTCGCTGCCGGGCGTCATCGGCGAGATCGGCACCTGGGGCGAGGCGCCCACCGAGACCGAGGAGCTGTGCCTGCGCGCCGCCGCGCGGGCCGCGCGGTACTCCGGGCTGTCGGTGGCGACCTACGGCCGCGCGGGCCTGGCCCAGCTGGAGATCCTCTCCGGCGCCGGGCTGTCCCCGGAGCGCGTCGCGGTCGGCCAGCAGGACCGGGTGGACGACCCCGGCCAGCACCGCAAGATCGCCGAGACGGGCGGCTACGTCTCGTTCGGCACGCTGGGCCTCGCGGGCGACGACCGCGCGGCCGTCGGTGCCCGCGTCCGCTGCGTCATGGACCTGCTGGAGGCCGGGCACGCCTCCCGGGTGCTGCTGAGCACCGGCATCTCCCGGATGGCCCAGGTCGCCCGGTACGGCGGCGCCGGCTTCGGGTACCTCTTCGACACGTTCTTGCCCGCCCTGCGGGCCGCGGGCGCCGACGACGCGACCCTGGAGGGGGTCCTGCGGGACAACCCGCTCCGCTGGCTGACCGGCTCCTGACCGCGTCCACCCGTGGCAGGGCGCCCTGCGTGGGGGCGGCACGCCGCATCTCAGCGCCGGCCGGGCCGGTGCGCGGTTCGGGAGTGGGTAGGGGTGACCCCGGAAGGGGGTGCGCCGATGTCCTGGAACAGATCCGCACGTGACGACCTCCAGCAGACTGGAACCGTCCGGCTCCCCTACACCGACCGTGCCGAGGCGGGCCGGGTGCTCGCCGAGCGGCTCGCGCCGATGGGCCTGGAGGGCGCGGCCGTGCTCGCGCTGCCGAGAGGCGGCGTCCCCGTCGGGTACGAGATCGCGCGGCGGCTGAGGTCCCGGCTGGACGTCCTGGTGACCCGCAAGATCGGATACCCGCCGCAGCCCGAGCTGGGCGTGGGGGCGATCGCCGAGGGCGGCTCCCCGGTGTTCGACGCCGACCTGCTGCGCCGCCTGGGAC
Source organism: Actinomadura sp. 7K507 (assembly GCF_004348425.1). GTDB lineage: Bacteria > Actinomycetota > Actinomycetes > Streptosporangiales > Streptosporangiaceae > Spirillospora. Next base: position 5,497 of record NZ_SMKK01000147.1, on the reverse strand, counting down.
TGCGCGAGGACGACCTGGAGGCCACCGTCGCGGCCGAGCGCGCCGAGCTGGGCCGCCGCGTCGAGGTCTACCGGCGCGGGCGGCCGCTGCCGGAGCCGGCGGGACGGCCGGTGATCGTCGTGGACGACGGGCTCGCCACCGGCGGGACCGCGCGGGCGGCCGTGCGCGCGCTGCGCGAGCGCGGGCCGTCCCGGCTGGTCCTCGCGGTCCCGGTGGGCGCGGCCGAGACCGTCCACGGCCTGGAGGCCGAGGTGGACGACATGGTGGTGCCTGCCGCGCCGTGGGAGTTCCGCGCGGTCGGCCAGTGGTACCGCGACTTCGAGCAGCTCACCGACGACGACGTGATCGCCTGGCTGGACCGGGCGGCGCGGAGCCGGGAGACGGGCTGACCCCGGGCCCCGCCGGGGGTGCCCGGCGGGGGCCGCGGGGCAAGAAAGGTGCGGCGACTTTCCGAAAATGGCCGCGCCAGGAGGGCGGTTGCGGTAAAAGCGCGGTTCCGTGGAAAGGCGGGGGCGATCTGAGTCACATGTGACGCACATGTGATGAAGCGCCCGGCTCCGGTCCGCGGGGACCGCGTCGCGGACCGGTTCCGGGCAACGCAAACGGCCCCGCGGGGCGGGGCCGTGTCGTTTTCGGTGGCGTGCCGGGGTTCGCGATGGGAGCGTTCTGACGGCCTGCGTGCTCGGCTAGGCGGCGTTGGCGCGACGCATCCGGCGGCGGCGCTCGGACGCGCGCTCGTCTTCGTTCAGACCGCCCCACGTGCCGTACTTCTCGGGCCTGGACACGGCGTAGTCCAGGCAATCCGTGCGGACGGGGCAGCCCATGCAGATCTGCTTCGCCTTGCGTTCACGGATCTCCCGCTCGGGCTGACGCTCGCCGTCGGGGCCGAAGAAGAGGACGAGGTCTTCCCCCCGGCACGCCGCGGCGTCCTGCCAGCCCCAGCTGGGACGAGGGAGGTTTGCCTGCCGACGTACCTGAGCCATGGAACACCCACCTTGATTGGTTACGAACAATTTCAGGACATGGACGCTCGACATGCTTCAGGCGACATGAAGTCAGAAGCGCCGAATGGTCCAACGTCCGGAGTCGCCGCTCTGTTCCCCGTCCGGTTAAGCCGGAAACCTGGGGACGTGCGACAGGGAGACCCTCGAATGGGGCCTTGGAGAGATTACACGAGGGCTGCCTCGTTGAGAAGGGTGAGTTCCCTAACAACGTAGGTTTTCGTGTTCTCCCCGCAGTCCGGCCCGCACGGGGTGGACTGCTGGACGGTCTCCACGACGACCCGGTAACGGCTCTCCTGTACAGCAACGACCGATTCGTACCGGGATGTTCCCCCGGTCAGTGATACGACGGTCACATCGCCCAGTCCCAGCCTGCCGGTGTGCGTGCGGGCGAAGTGCTCGGCGGCCTGCGCCGCCTCGGGCGTCCCCGCGCGTCCCCGCAGCCTGTCCAGGACGACCTCGCCCCGCAGGTAGGCGTCGACCGCGGCCACGGCCTGGGCCTCGCCCAGTTCCCCGTAGTAGATCCCGTGTGGAAGACATACCAAATTCGCCGCAAATCGGTCACCGCCGACATGGGTGGTTTCCCATACGAGGCGATCGAAACGCGCGGTGAGGGCGCGGGCCAGCGGCGCCCCGGTGCGGGCGCAGCAGGCGTTGCGGCGCCCGTGCGTGCAGACCAGCAGGACCGGCTCGGCCACCGGCTCCCCGAGGCCCGGCGAACGGCCGGCGGCGAGGGCGTCCAGGTCGAGCGACTCCAGCTCGGCGGGGGCGGCCAGTTCGCGTCCCTCGATCCAGACCTCGTCCCCGTACGAGAACGCGGCGTAGACCTGGACGGGCGGGTTGCCGCGGCGGCGTCCCGGCCGGCGGATCAGCTGGGGCCGGACGCCCGCCCGCTGCGCGGCGCGGACCGCCTCGGCGATCGGGGCGGGCCTCGCGAGGTCCTCGATGCGCTCGGGCCACGGGCCCGGATGCTCGACGAGCAGCCAGGCGCGCGCCTTCGCGGTCGCGCTCGCCAGGCACGGCCGCTCGCCCGTGTGGCTGCCGGGACAGTGCCCGCAGCCGTTGCCGCGCGTCAAAGGAGACCCCCCGTCGATCTTCAATCGATTAGGTAAGGGTAACCTAACAGTGCGACCTGAAACCAGGCGGGCGGGATCAGCCCACTGCGGCCCGTGGGAGCAGAGCCTCCGCGGCCGGCAGCGCCGCCTCCCGATCGGGCGCGACGAGCCCGATGCGGGTGCGGCGGTCCAGCAGGTCGCCCGCGTCGAGCGCCCCCTCGTGCCGCACCGCCCAGGCCAGCTCCGCGCCGAGCACGGGCAGCCCCGGGACGACCGGTTCGAGCAGGGCCGGATCGTCCTTGGCGAGCGCCGCCAGCAGCGGCGCCTCCACTCCGTACCGCCGGACGAGGCGCGACGGCGCGTCCAGCACGTCCAGCCGGTCCCGGGAGCCCGCGCCGACGAGCGGCAGCCGGGCGGTCCGGCTCGGCCCGGCGTCGAGGCCGCGAACGCGGATCGCCGCGTCGACGGCGTCCTGCGCCATCCGCCGGTACGTGGTGAGCTTGCCGCCGACGATCGTGACGACACCGTCCCGCGAGGGCAGGACGGCGTGCCGCCGGGAGATGTCGGCGGTGTCGCGGCCGTGGCCGAGGTCCAGCAGGGGTCGCAGCCCGGCGAACGCGCCGAGGACGTCCGCGCGCCGCACGGGCACGTCCAGCGCCGAGCCGAGGATGTCGAGCAGGAACCCGATCTCGCTCGCCGTCGGCTCGGGCACGTCCGGGATCGGCCCGTCCGAGGGCTCGTCGGTGAGGCCCACGTAGAAGCGGCCGTCGTCCTGCGGCAGCACCAGCATGAACCGGCTCACCGCGCCCGGGATCGGGATCTGCATCCCGGCGGACAGCCCGCGCAGCGTCTCCGCGCCCACCACGATGTGGGTGCCGCGCGACGGGCGCAGCCGCACCCCTTCCACCAGGCCGCCCGCCCAGACGCCGGCCGCGTTCACCACCGACCGCGCCCGGACGCTGATCTCCCGGCCGGTCAGCTCGTCCCGGACGAGCGCGCCGTCGCCGGTCAGCGTGACCGCCCGGCAGCGGGTGAGGATGCGGGCGCCGTGCCCGGCGGCGGTCCGGGCGAGCGCCGTGACCAGCCGCGCGTCGTCGGCGAGCTGGCCGTCCCACGACAGCAGGCCGCCGCGCAGCCCGTGGGCCCGCAGCGGGGGCGAGAGCCGCAGCGTCTCGACCGCCGAGAGGCGGCGCGGGCCCGGCAGCACCGAGCGCGGGGTGCGCGCGGTGAGCCGCAGGACGTCTCCCGCGCCCAGCGCGGCGCCGACGGCCAGCGCGCGGGAGCCCGACACGATCGGGGTCAGCGGCATCACGAACGGCAGTGCGCGGACGAGGTGCGGGGCGGTGTGCCGCATCAGCGCGCCGCGCTCGACCGCGCTCTCGTGCGCCACGCCGAACTGCCCGGACCCGAGGTAGCGGAGCCCGCCGTGAATCAGCTTGGAGCTCCACCGGGACGTGCCGAACGCCAGGTCGTGGGCGTCGATCGCGGCGACCGAAAGGCCCCGGGACGCGGCGTCCAGCGCGGCGCCCGCCCCGGTCGCGCCGAGGCCGACGACCAGGACGTCCACCACCTCGTCCGGCAGGGCGGCGAGCTCGCGCTCCCGGCGCGCCGCGTTGAGCGAGGTGCCTGCTTGCGGTTCTGGAGTGTTCACGGCGCGAGCATCCTTTCCAGGATGTGGCGGAGTTCGCCGTCGAAGGCGTCGGAGTCGAGGTCGGAGTCGGTCTCGTCGAGCATCGTCGGCGCGGACAGCACGTAGGACTGGACGACCAGCAGCACCGACCGCGCCTGCCGGACCGGATGGTCGCGGCGGATCGTGCCGTCGGCGTGCCCGGCCCTCAGCCCCTCCTCGAACAGCTCCAGGAACACCAGCTGGCTCGCGCCGAGGCGGTCCAGGACGTAGGGGAGCAGGAGCTCCGGATCCACCTCGATGATCTTGCGGAGCAGCGGGTGGTCGCGGAACGCCCGGACACCGGCGACGACGCCGTCCACGAACCGGGGCCGGACGGGGCGGCCGTCCTCGGGCGGTTGCAGGGAGTCGCCGAGCACGACCCACTCGCGGGTCATCAGGTCGGCGACGATCGTTCGGACGTCCGGCCAGCGGCGGTACAGCGTCATCCGGGACACGCCGGCGCGGCGGGCGATGTCGGTCAGCGTCGTCCGGCGCACGCCGACGGCCAGCACGCAGTCGCGGGCCGCGTCGAGCACGGCGTCGTCGGCGGTCCGCCCGCCCGTGCCGTTGCGGTCGGTGCCGTTGCGGTCCGGCGCGGCGCCCGCCGACTTGTTGTGACGATTCGACGTCATGTGTCACAGTGTAAGCACAAGACCGAGGTCGGCGGCAGGCCGATGACGGGAGGTGCCGGTGGAGACGCGGGACATGCTGTGGAGCGGCTGGGGCGACCCGGACCGGGCCGAGCCGCTGCCGGAGCCGGTGGTCGCGCTGCTGCGCGACATGCTGGGCGTCCGGCCCGCCGAGCGGCCGGCGGCCGCCCTGGCCGACATCGAGGTCCCCGCGTGCCGGCTCGCCTCCGACGACCTGACGGCGCTGTCGAAGATCGTGGGCGACGCGAACGTCCGCGCCGACACCGAGACGCGCGTCCGGCACACCCGCGGCAAGTCGACGCCCGACCTGCTGCGCATCCGCGCCGGGGAGACCTCCGACGCACCGGACGCGGTCGTCCTGCCCGCCACCCATGACGAGGTCCTCGCGGTGCTGCGGTTCTGCGCGGGACGCCGGATCGCGGTCGTCCCGTTCGGCGGCGGCACCTCCGTCGTCGGCGGGCTCGCCCCCGCGGGCGCGGACTCCAGGGCCGCCGGCACCTTCGTCGCCCTCGACCTGCGCCGCATGGACGCCCTGGTCTCCGTCGACGAGGTCGCCCGGACCGCCGTCCTGCAGCCCGGCCTGCGCGCCCCGGCCGCCGAGGCGCTGCTGGCGGAGCGCGGCTACACGCTCGGGCACTTCCCGCAGTCGTACGAGTGGGCGACGATCGGCGGGTTCGCGGCCGCGCGGTCCAGCGGGCAGGCGTCCGCCGGATACGGGCGCTTCGACGACATGGTGGTGGGGCTGACCGTCGCCACCCCGGAGGGCCCGCTCGATCTCGGCCGGGCGCCGAAGTCCGCCGCCGGGCCCGACCTGCGGCAGCTCGTCCTCGGCTCGGAGGGCGCCTTCGGCGTGATCACCTCCGTGACCGTGCGGATCCACCCGGTCCCGGAGGCCAGGGAGTACGAGGGGTGGCGGTTCGCGTCGTTCGGCGAGGGAGCCGCCGCGCTGCGCCGGCTCGTCCAGGACGGCCCGCTGCCCGCGGTGCTGCGGCTGTCCGACGAGACCGAGACCATGATCGGCCTCACCGACCCGACCGCCATAGGAAACGCGAGCGGAGCTCGTCCATTGGATGGTGGCGGGCGGGGGCTGGAGGACGGTGGAGCTCGTCCATTGGATGGTGG
>NZ_SMKK01000146.1 GCF_004348425.1 Actinomadura sp. 7K507 | reverse complement strand
GACCCTCACCCGCCCCGACGCCCCCGTCCACACCGGCCCGCCGAAGCTCTCCCCGATGGAGCTGCGCGCCGCCCAGATCGAGACCCTCGAAACCCCGCGGCTGACGTACGGGCTGCTGGCCCGGATGCTGTTCAAGCAGATGGACCTGGTCTACGGCCGCGACCGCACGCTGGTGAAGTTCACGATGCTGGAGTTCATCGCCCGCGTCCCCTACCAGGCGTGGGAGCGGATGGGCTACTTCTCGCTGTCGCGGCAGCGCCGCCGTTCCACGATCGCCAAGCGCGTCTACGAGCGGATCGTCGAGACCCGCGAGGAGCAGGACAACGAGCAGTGGCACCTGCTCATCCTCCAGGACATCGTCCAGCGGGACGGGACGAAGCAGTCGTTCGTCCTGCACCGCCTGGCGCCGTGGCTCGTGGCGTTCTTCTACTACCACGTGTCGTGGCTGCTGTTCCTGCTGCGGCCCGAGATGAGCTACCGGCTCAACGCCGACTTCGAGGACCACGCCGAGCACGAGTACATGTCCTACGTCGCCGAGCACCCCGAGCTGGACCACGTGCCGGCGCCCACGACGTACGCGGCGGAGTACGGCGAGTACGGCTCGGTCGCCGACCTGCTCCGCCAGATCGGGCACGACGAGCGCGTCCACAAGCTCGACAGCCTGGTCAACATGCGGGCGCCCCGCTTCCAGGAGCCGCGCCGAAGCTAGTCAGATAATTGACTGCCGGTGCGAAACTGCCTAGCGTCGGCCGCACCTGCCCTGGAGAGCCCGGCACCTGAAGAGCGAGGCCACCCCGTGACGAAGCTCGACCGTCCCGCCCTGCCGGCCGTCACCGTGCTGGACCAGCCGATCGAGACGCGCGACGGGACCGTCCTGCGCGCGGACGTGCACCGGCCGGGCGGTGACGGGCGGCACCGGGCGGTACTGGTCCGCAACCCCTACGGCGAGCCGCTGTTCCGCTCGCTGCCCGTGACGCCGTACCTGAAGGCGGGGATGGCCGTCGTGCTCCAGCACTGCCGGGGCCGCGGCTCCAGCGACGGGGAGTTCACCCCCTGGGCGGACGAGGGACGCGACGGCGCCGACACCGTGGAGTGGATCACCGCGCAGCCGTGGTCGAACGGCGAGGTCGTCGCCGCCGGAACGTCCTACCTGGCCGGATGCGCCCTCCAGCTCGCGTCCGAGCGGCCGGCCGCGCTGAAGGCCGTGGTCGCGACCATGACCCCGCACGACTTCTACGACGGGCTGAAGTACCACGGCGGCGCGTTCGCGCTCGGTTCCGCGTTCTTCTGGGCCGCCACCCAGGGCCTCCTCGGCGCCTTGCACGACATGGCGGCCGGTCTGGACGCCCGGGAACGCCTGGGCGCGCTGTTGCGGGTGCTGGACGACCCGGGCCCGGCCATGTCGGCCGTCCCGCTGCGGGACGCTCCCGGTGTCGCGGACGCGTTCCCCTTCTGGCGCGATTGGGTGGACCACCCGGAACGCGACTCCTACTGGACGGCGTTGGCCGAGACCCTGCGCCACGACCGGATCGACGTCCCCGTCCTGCACACCGCCGGGTGGTTCGACGTCTTCCTGCACGGAACCCTGGAGAACTACAAGCGCATCCCGGGCGGCCGTCTCATCATCGGGCCGTGGACCCACATGTCGCAGATGGCCGGCGTCGGCGAACTCGGCTTCGGCCACGCGGCGTCCGCGCAGTCCGCGTTGCTGGAGGCCACGCACCTGGAGTTCCTGAAGGGGAACACCGAGGGCCCGCAGGTCAGGTACTTCACGATGGGCGCCGACGCCTGGCGGGATGCCGGCTCCTGGCCGCCTCCCGGCGCGGTCGCCACCCGCTACCACCTGCACTCCGGCGGTTCGCTCTCCCCGGACGCGCCCGCCGGCGGCGCGGAGCCGTCACGGTTCACGCACGATCCGGACGATCCCGTCCCGACGCATGGCGGGCCGCTGCTCCTGCACGACCCCGTCAACGCCGGCCCCCGCGACCAGCGCGCCATCGAGGCGCGCCCCGACGTGCTCTGCTTCACCACGCCCGTCCTCGACCGCGACGTGGAGGTCACCGGCCCGGTCACGGTCGTCCTGCACGCGGCGACGTCCGCCTCCGGCGCCGACTGGACGGCCAAACTCGTCGACGTGTGGCCTGACGGCCGCGCGATGAACGTCCTGGACGGCATCGTCCGCTCCCCCGCGGACCGGACCCGCCACGAGATCGACCTGGTCGCCACCAGCCAGACGTTCAGGGCCGGGCACCGGATCAGGGTGCAGATCGCATCGTCGAACTTCCCGCGCTTCGACCGTCACCCGGCGATGGCCCGCGCCGGGCACACCGTCTTCCACGACGCCGCCCGCCCGTCCTGGATCACCCTCCCGATCATGCCGCCGGCCTGAGCCCGGCCGTCACGACGCGGCGAGGACGACGCCGCTGCCGACGCCGAGCGCCACCGAGAGCGCGGTGGCCGCGACCGCGGCGGCGGACGCGCCCCGCGCGAGGTGGAGCGGGCCGTCCGGCCGCCCGAACAGCGGGACGATCCACCGCAGGTAGTAGAAGACGCTCGCGACGCTGTTGACGGCTGCGACCACGGCGAGCCAGGCGTAGCCGCCGTCCAGGGCCGCGCCGAACATCAGGACCTTCCCGACGAACACGGCGGTCGGCGGCGTCCCGACGAAGCCGAGCAGGCAGATGACGAGCGAGAGGCCGACGAGCGGTGAGCCGCGCAGCAGGCCCGTGTAGCCGGCCAGGTCGTCGCGCCGGACGGCGAGGACGACGGCGAACGCGCCCACGTTCGTCACCGCGTAGGCGGCGACGTAGAACAGCAGCGCGGGCTGGGCCAGGTCGGTCCGGCCCGCCATCGCGACCGGGACCAGCAGGTAGCCGGCCTGGCTGACGGTCGAGTACGCCAGCAGCCGCCGGACGTTGTCCTGCCCGAACGCGGCGAGGTTGCCGAGCGTCATCGTGGCCGCGGCGACCACGGCGACGAGGGCGGGCCATCCGGCGGCGTCCGGGGGGAGCGCCTCGGCGCCGATCCGGTAGAGGGCCGCGAAGGCGCCGATCTTGGGGACGGTGGTGACGAACGCGGCCACGGCCGGTGGGGCGCCCTCGGTCACGTCCGGGACCCAGAAGTGCCCGGGAAGGGCGCCCGCCTTGAACAGCAGCCCGGCCAGCAGCGCGACGACGCCCGCCGCGACCGCCGCCTGCGGCGCGTCCGCCAGCCCGGGGCGGAGGGTCTCGTACGCGGTGCCGCGCCCGACCCCGGACAGGAGCGTGACGCCGCCGAGCATCAGGACGCCGAGCAGCGCTCCCATCAGGTAGTACTTCAGCGCGGCCTCGGTGCCGGGCGCGTCCTTGCCGAACCCGGCGAGCGCGTACGCGGGCAGGCTCGCCAGCAGGTACGCGGCGACCAGGACGAGCAGGTCGGACGACGCGCCGAGCGTCATCGCCCCGAGCGCCGAGAGCAGGATCAGCGCGTAGTGCTCGCTCTCGCGCGGATGGTCCCGCATCCGCCCGGCGGCGAGGGCGATGACGAGCAGCGTCGAGCCGAGGACGGCGATCCGGGTGACGTGCGTGACCGCGTCGACGCGGAAGGCGCCGAACGCCGTCAGGTCGGGCCGGGTCGCGGCGACTCCCGCGACGGCCAGCCCGGCGGCGAGCCCCGCCGCGCAGATCACCGCGACCCGCCACTGCCGCCGGCGGGGCAGGAACAGCCCGTTGACCAGGCCGAGCACGGCGGCGAGGAGGACGCACAGCTCGGGCGCGAGGTCGGCGGGGTTCTCGTTCATCACCGGCCCACCAGCGCGACGATCGCCGCCGACAGCGGATCGATCGTGTCGAGCAGGAAGCGCGGCGCGACGCCGATGAGCAGCGACAGCGCCAGCAGCGGGGCGAGCGCGGCCAGTTCGGGCCGCCGCACGTCCGTGACCCGCGGGGTCAGTTCACCGGGCGGGCCGGTCACCACCGTGTGCAGGACGCGCAGGAACAGCCCGGCGGTGATGAGGATGCCGAGGACGGCGAGCGCGCCGGCCACCGCCGTCGCGGTGGCGCCGGTCCCGATCGTCCCGGCGAAGATCTGGAACTCGGCGATGAACCCGGACAGTCCCGGCAGCCCGAGCGACGCGAAGGCCGCGACCGCGAGGAGGCCGGAGCAGACGGGCGCGGCGCGGGCGATGCCGCCGAACCGTCCGATGTCGTAGCTGCCCGCACGGTCGTGGAGGACCCCGCACAGCAGGAACAGCGCGCCGGTCACCAGGCCGTGGCTGACCATCTGCGTCACCGCGCCCGTCACCGCGAGCCGCCGCGCGTCCGCGTCGCCGGCCGCGTATCCGGCCGCGCCGAGCGCCAGGACGACGTACCCCATGTGGTTCACGGACGTGTAGGCGACGAGCCGCTTGACGTTGTCCTGGACGAGCGCGACGAGCGCCCCGTACAGGACGCCGACCAGCCCGACGATCAGGATCACGGCGGCGTAGCGGCGCCAGGCGTCCGGCAGCATCGGCATCGCGATCCGCACGAGCCCGTAGGTGCCCATCTTCAGCATGACCCCGGCCAGGATCGCCGATCCGGCGGCGGGCGCGTCGGTGTGCGCGGGCGGCAGCCAGGTGTGGAACGGGACGACCGGCGTCTTGATCCCGAGGCCGATCCCGATGGCGAGGAGCGTCAGGCCGGCCAGCCCCGGAGCACCGTCCAGCGGGGGCGTGCGGGTCAGCTCCACCATGTCGAAGGTGTGAGGGTCCGCGCCCAGGTAGAGGCCGATGAACCCCAGCAGGAGGACGAGCGACCCGAGGAACGTGTAGAGGAAGAACTTCAGCGCCGACGGTGCCCTGTCCCCGTGCCCCCACACGAGGATCACGAAGTACATGCCGACGATCGACAGGTCGAAGAAGACGAAGAACAGCAGCAAGTCGAGGGCCGCGAACAGCCCCAGGCACACCGTCTCCAGGAACAGGAACAGCGCGGCGAACGCCCGTGTCCTGTGGGTCTGCCGCAGCGAGTACACCGCGCACGCGGCGAACAGGACGGCGGTCAGGGCGAGGAGCGGCAGCGACAGGCCGTCCACGCCGACGTGGTAGCCGGCGCGTACGGACGGGATCCACCGCACGTTCGTCTCGAAGGAGACGCCGCCGCCCGTCCCGTGCGCGACCCACATCGCGATGACGAGGGCCAGCTCGGCGACGGCGACGCCGATCCACGTCCAGGGCACCGCGCGACGGGGGACGGCCGGCAGCACGAGCGCGGCGGCCAGCGGCATGAAGATCACGAATGTGAGCACGGATCACCCGGCCAGGACGGCGATGACGACGAGCACGGCGAGGACCACGGCCGCCTGGGCGTAGTAGGTGTGTAGCTGGCCGGTCTGCGGGCGGCGGGCCAGGGCCGCGAGGCCCCGGGCGGCGCGTCCGACCACGCCGACCAGGGCGTCCACGCGGAACTCGACGCGGCGTCCGGCCAGCCCGGCCGTCCACCGCCCGCCGCGCGCGACGCCTCGCACGGCGCCGTCGACGACCTGGTCGTCGAACCGCGCCAGCGCCCGCGCGACGGCGAGCACGGGACGGACCACCACGGCCGACGCCGCCCGTTCCAGGTACAGCCAGTCCGCCGCCCACGCGGGCTCGGGGACCCGCCGGGCCACGACGACAACGGCCACCGTCGCGACCGCCAGCCCCGCGGAAAGGGCGACCTCCCACGCGTGCGGCGCCGCCTCGCCCGGTACCCCGAGCATCCGCCGCCACGGGCCCGCCAGCGCGGGCAGGCCGACCACGCCGAGCACCGCCGCCGCCAGGGCCAGGACGGGCAACGGCAGCCGCTCGAGAACCGTCACGCGCACCGCGGACCCGTCGGCAGGGCGGCGGAACACCATGACCAGGGCCTTGGCCGCGTAGGCCGATGACAGCACCGACGCCGCGAAACCGGCCACGAGCAGTGCGGTCGAGCTTTCACCGGCGACGGCCAGGACCTCGTCCTTCGTCACCCACAGCGACAATGGCGGGACACCGGCCAGCGCGAGCGCTCCCACACCGAAGGCGGCGCCGACCAGGCGGTTCCGGCGTGCCGCCCCGCGCAGCTCGTCGAGCCGCTGGGTTCCGAGCGCGGCCAGCCATATGCCCGCGCAGAGGAACAGCAGGCTCTTCACGGCGGCGTGCGCGACCCAGTGCGCCGTCCCTCCCGCGATCGCCCCGGCTCCCGCCCCCAGCACCATGAAGCCGATCTGCGCGCAGGTGGACGCGGCGAGCAGCTGCTTGAGGTCGCGCTGCGCGAGCGCGACAGCGCCCAGCACCAGCGCGGTCAGCGCTCCCGCCCAGCAGACGAGCGTGGCGGCCCATCCGGTCGCGGCCAGCAGCGGATGGAGACGCAGCAGCAGGTAGGCGCCGGCGGCGACCATCGTCGCCGAGTGCAGCAAGGCCGACACCGGGCTCGGTCCCGCCATGGCCCGCGACAGCCAGAACGAGAACGGAAGCTGCGCCGATTTGCCGAGCGCGGAGACCACGATCCCGGCGGCGATCAGGTCGCGCCACGGGGCGTCCGCCCCGGCGAGCTCGTCGAGCCGGAGCGAGTGCGCTCCCGCGACCGCGAAACCCGCCGCCGCGTAGAGGCCCATGTCCGCGGCCCGGGTGGTGAGGAACGCGACGTCCGCCGACCGCACCCGTTCGGCGTCCGGCCACGCGTAGCCGATGAGCGCGTACGACATCGCGCCCATGACCTCCCAGCCCATGAGCAGCAGCATCAGGTCCGTCGCGGTGACCGTGACCAGCATCGCCGCCGCGAACAGCAGGATCAGGACGTGGAAGCGGACACCGTATCCCTGGCCCGCCGCGTAGACGAGCACCGCGACCAGGACGACGGCCACGGTCACGGCGAGGACGGCGGACAGCCCGTCCATCGCCAGCCCGCCCGGCCACCCCGCAAGCAGCTCGATCCTCACCCCTTCAGATCACCTGCCTCGTCGGTGAGGTCCACGTCCCGTGCCCTGAAGAGCGCGGTGACGACCGCGAACCCCAGCGCCATCTCCAGCGCCATCACCGTGATGGCGACGAGCACGAGGACCTGCCCGTCGGTGGAGCCCGGCGACACCCAGTACCAGAACCCGGCCGCGGCGACGATGATCCCGTTGACCATGAGTTCGATGCCCATCATCAGCATCACGATCGACTGCTGCGACAGCGCGCCGAACAGCCCCACGGAGAAAAGCGCGGCGGCGAGGAGCAGGAACGTCTCGAGCGTCACGACGCACCGTCCCGGTCGTAGCGCCCCCGGTGCGTGGCCAGCACCACGGTCGCGATCATGGTGGCCAGGATCGCGATGCCGATCACCATCATGACCAGCATCTTCGGTCCCATGATCGACTCACCGAGCGCGAACGCCGGGTCGCCGGGCGGGCGCCCGGCCCGCCCCGGCCACGGGATCGCGAAGATCCCCGCGGCCATGACCGCGAACGCGGCCCCGGAGATGGCCAACGCTCCGCGCTTGTTGTGCAGCATCGTCATCGGCATCAGCCCGGCCGGGTTCATCATGTACATGACCATGAAGACGGCCATCACCAGCATCTCCATGATCATCATGAGGATCACCAGCGTGCCGAGGTAGTACAGGCCGATCAGCAGCAGCTCCGCCCCGACGCACAGGAACGAGGCGAGCAGCGCGAACGTGGCCCGCGCCATCGAGTCGACGACGAACACCGCGATGCCGGACCCCACGGCGGCGACGGCGAGCACCCAGAACGCGACGTCCTCCACGTCTCATCTCCTCACCCGGGACAGACGACTCACACGGATCACACGACCACGAGACCGACGACGAGCATCTGCAGCAGCGTGGCCGGGATCAGCACCGTCCACGCCGCCGTCATGAAACGGTCCATGCGCAGCACGGGCAGCCGGTGCCGCGTCCACACCAGCAGGGCGAGCACCGCGGCGGTCTTCACCAGCGACCACGCCCACCCCGGCAGCAGCGGCCCCGACCCGCCGCCCAGGAACAGCGGGACGGCGACGGCCGCCGACACCGCGAGCAGCCCGTACCGTCCCGCCAGGAAGACGAGCCGGTCGGGCCCCGCCAGCTCCAGCGCCGCGCCCCCGGCCAGATCGCCGCCCACCGGGTGCCCGAACGGGCCCCAGAACGTCATCGCGAGCGCGGACACCAGGTAGGCGGCGAACGCGACCGGCATCCAGACCGCGAACCACAGCCCGTCCTGCGCCTCGCCGATCACCCGCAGGTCCAGGGAGTGCGCGGCCAGCGCCGCCGTGATGAGCGCGAACATGTGCGGCAGCTCGTACGCGAGGCCCTGCGCGAGGAACCGGTATCCGCCGACCAGCGCGAACGCGGAGTTCACGCCCCAGCCGGCCAGCCACACCGACGCCCAGGCCACGACCTCCATCGCGTTGAACCAGACGACACCGACCGGCGTCTCCACCGCCGCGTTCCCACCGATCGGCACGACCAGGGCCGCCAGCGCCGCCGCGACCGGCAGCGAGATCACTCCGATCCTGGTCAGCAGCCTGTCGGCCCGAACGGTCACGCGGCGCTGCATGGTCAGCAGCCGCGCCGCCTCGCGGAACGGCTCCGCGGGACGGCGCCCGGCGAGCACCGCGTTCAGCGACGCCGCCGCCACCGCCAGCACCCCGAGGACGAGGACCTCAGCCATCGGGGGCCGTCCCGAGATCGGGGTCGAGGCTCGCCACGACCAGCCGCGCCTCGGCCAGCTCGGCCCCTTCGAGCAGCGACGGCAGCACCGCCAGCGACGCGTCCCAGGGCGTCCGCGGCCGTGTCGCCTCCCCGTCGAGGGCGGACCCGATCTCCCGCAACCACCCGCCGAGCCGGTCCCGCACATCGCCGGGCGCCATCCAGCGAAGGAGCCGCGACCGCCCGACCCTCCGCGCGAACTGGGCGAACCTCCTCGCGAGCACATCGTCCGGGACTCCGCCCAGCGCCTCGTCCCTCAGCACGGCCGCGCGCTCGCCCGCCGCGTCCCAGCCCGCCACGCGCAGCAGCCGGGAGACGCTGTCGAGCCCGGACGCCGCCCGCTGCCCCTCGTCCCAGGACGGGCCGTCCGCGGTGTCGACGGCGGTGACCTCCGCGGCCTGGACGACGTCGCCCTGCACCGTCAGGTCGACCCGTAGCCCCGCGGGCCAGTCCGCCAGCACGGGTCCCAGCGGCACGTGGAGGACGTCCAGCCGCAGCCCGTCCCGGTCGTCGGCCCGGTCCGCCATGCCGACGCCGTCCAGGTCCAGGGCGGGCCGCGAGCCGCCGGCGCCCCCCTGCAGCTTTGCCCCGTCCAGATCTGCCCCGTCCAGATCTGCCCCGTCCAGATCCGCGGGGGCCCGCACGCGCGGCTCCGGCATGTCCCGCCACACGGTCTGGATGGCGTCCGACAGCGCCGCCCCCGGGTTCCCGCAGACGACGAGCATCCCCGTCTCCGCAGGCGACAGCGCGGGACGCCACCCGCGCGAACGGAGTTCCGCCTCCACGGCGACGCGCTCGCGCGTCCCGTCCGCCGCGGCGACGACGAACGGGCGCGGGGCCGCGAACGCCCTCAGGCCCACCGCAGCGCGCCTTCCCGCCACGCGTACAGGACACCGACCAGGATCAACGCCAGGAAGAGGAACATCTCCACGACGGCCTTCACGCCCACGGACGCGACGACGAGCGCCCACGGATACATGAACACCATCTCCATGTCGAAGGCGAGGAAGACCATCGACACCGCGTACCAGCGCACGTGGTACCGCGACAGCGCATGCTCGGCGGGGCGCGCCCCGCCGAGGAACGGCCCGGCCTCGAAACTCCTGGGCGCCATCACGAACGAGACCGCGTAGACGGCCGCGATGAGCGCCGCCACCAGCCCGACCACCGAAAGGACGACGGCGTACGGCGGCACAGCCCCTCCCGGTATACCGGCGATACGGTCGATCGATGTCTACCTGATCAACACCTGGGGAAACCTCATCCGCCGATACGATCGCGAATGGGAACATTAGGGACGTGGCCCATCTCTCCCCCGCCGGAATCCTGCGCAGCACCATCACGACGTTCGTCAACCTGCTGGTCGGTGTCGCGCTGGTAGCGGTCTCCGCCGTCCTCCTCGCGATGCTGGCACCGGACGGCCGTCTCGACGTCGACGCCTACAAGGCCGCGACACCCTGCGCGGCCGCTCCGGCCGCGGACGTCGCCGGAACGGCCGCGTCCGCCGAATGCCTGTGGACGCAGGAGTTCACCGTGTCCGCCATCAGCATGAAGCAGACGAGGAGCGAGTCGATGAGCGCGGTGCTGACGGGCCCGGACGGCGACCGGTGGCGGACGCGCTACTCCTCCGCCGGCCCCGTCCTGGACGGGCTCGATGAGGGCGACCGGGTCACCGGCACCGTCTGGCGCGGCCGGTTGACCGAGATCGCGGCCGGAGGCGACTCCCAGAGAACGCACGCCTACCCGGCCGACATGCGCACACGGGCCCTCATCGGCGCACTGGTCATGATGCCCAGCGGGCTCCTCATGACGGCCTTGTGCACGTGGCGGCTGAGCCGCCGCCGCTCCACGCCCGAGGCGACGCCCGGCATGGTCGCCACCCTGGGCCTCGCCTACGCGTTCTTCTGCGCCGGGCTCCTGTCCCCGGTCGCGGTCGCCGGCATGGAGGAGGAGAAGGCCTGGCCGGTGGCGGCCGTCTGGCTCCCCATGGCCGCCCTCCTCACGGCAGGGGCCCGCTACTACGTCAAGCGGAAGCGCGTCTCGGCCGATGGCGACGGACTCACGGGCGGACCGCCGGCGGAAGGGCCGGCGCATGCGTCCGGTGCACCGAGGTGACCTAGGCGCTTTGCCCGCCGTTCCGCTGCCGGTCGGCGGCCGCGGCGCCGAGGATCATCTCGTCCACGACCCACCGCGCCTCCGGCGACAGGTCAACGAGGGCGCGCAGCACCTCGGGCCTGATGACACCGTGCTCTACGTCGCGGCGCAGCGCCTGGAGCGTGAGGTCCTCGCCGATGGGGCCGGACTCGCTGGGGAAGCCGAAGAACCCGATCGGCACGCCGAAGAACGTGGCGAGCGCGGTGAGCGTCTTGAGCTGCGGGTTCTCCTGGCGTCCCGTGCGCAGCTTCCACACGGTGGTGGACGAGATGTCCTCGCCGGTGGAGCGGGCGATGGCGGCGGCCGTCTCCACGTTGTTGCGCGGCGGCTCCGCGTCGGCCGGCCACAGGTTCCGGATCAACCACTCGACCTTCTCGGCCAGCGTCGCCCCCGGTGACACCTCGTGCGTGTGATCGCGCATCGTTCCCCTCCCGCCGACCTCAGTGACTTTAGTTGACCGCAGCGATGTCCGGCGGTCAATGACACACGACTTCTCCGCATGTCGCGGGAGGGCGCGTCCTGGACCGCAGAGCCGGCCGCCGGCTCCTCCTCAGGTCGCAGGCCCCTCCTCCGCTGCGGTGAAGTTTGCCAAGAACCGTTGCAAAGAGTCTTTGTAACTTCTAGCGTCTCGGGCATGAAGGAACAGCCGGCACCCCAGCCGGTCACCGATCCGCGGCAGGTGCGGCTGCTCGCCCACCCGCTCCGGCGGCGCATCGCCGAGATCATGCGGCGCGGTCCCGTCTCGTCCACGACCCTCGCCCGCGAGCTGGGGCAGAGCACCGGCTCGACGAGCTACCACCTGCGGCAGCTCGCCAAGCACGGGTTCGTGGAGGAGGCGCCGGAGCTGGCGCGCGGCCGTGAACGCTGGTGGCGGGCGGTCCCCGCCGACCGGCGCTTCCCCGTGTACAGCGAGCAGTCACCCGAGATGCGCGATGCCGTGGAGGACATGACCCGCATGGAACTCGCGAACGAACTGGAGGCGCTCACCCGCTTCCAGGAGGCACGCGACGAGATGGGCCCGTGGGCCGACGCCCTGCTCTTCTCGTTCTCCACGATCACGCTCGCGCCGGAGCAGGTGCGCCCCTTCTTCGAGGAGTACATCGCGCTCCTCTACCGCTACAAACGCGACGACGACGAACCGCCATCGGACGCGCGCACCTTCCACGCCAGGTTCCTGGCGTTCCCGGAGGTCTAGAGCCCGGACCGCCGAGTTGCCGCTCGGCGGCCCGGACGGGCGGAAGCCCCGCATCACCACGCCGCAAGGCGTGTTCGCACGCAACACGGAACCCCCACCGAAAGGAGAGCATCACATGCTGCTCTCAAGCAAACCACCGGCCCGCCTGCTGAAATGGGCCGTCCTCCTCGGCTGGGTCGTGATCACGATCATGGCCGTCCCGGCCGCGAGCCGCCTGCCGGACGTCGTCGAGGCCAGATCGTCCGCCGAACTCCCCCGCGGCGCGCAGTCCACCCAGGTGGAGGAGCTGACGCCCCGCTTCCCGGACGGCGAGCTGGCACCGGGCGTCGTCGCCTACGTCCGGCCGTCCGGCATCACCGGCGCGGACCGCGCGAAGGCCGAGGCCGACCGCCGCGCCGTCGCCCCCATCGCCGCCGGGACGGTCGAGCCGCCGCAGCCGTCCCGCGACGGCGAGGCGCTCATGCTGAGCGTCCCGCTGCCGGACGACGACACCCTCGCGGACAGGGCCGCGCAACTCCGCGACACCTCCCAGGCGGGCGCACCACCCGGCCTGGAGGTCCGCCTGACCGGCCCCGCCGGCGCCGCGCTCGACGTCGGTGACGCCTTCGAGGACATCGAGACGCCGGTCTTCGTCATCACGGTCCTCATCGTCACGGCCGTCCTGCTGCTCACCTACCGCAGCCCGGTCCTGTGGCTGCTGCCGATCGTGAACGCGGCGATCGCCCTCCAGGTCTCGGGCGCCGTCGTCCACCTCCTCGGGAAGCACGCCGGCCTCTACGTCGCGGACGGCATGTCCACCATCCTGAACGCGCTGGTCTTCGGCATCTCGACCGACTACGCGCTGCTCCTCCTCGCCCGCTACCGGGAAGAGCTGCGCCGCCACCCCGACCGCCACCGCGCGATGGCGGTCGCCCTCCGCCGCGCCGCCGCGCCGATCATCGCGTCCGCCGCGACGGTGTCGCTCGGCCTGCTGTGCCTGCTCGCCGCCGACATGGGCTTCAACTACGCGCTCGGCCCGATCGGCGCCATCGGCATCCTCGGCGGCCTGGTCGTCGTCATGTCGCTGCTGCCCGCCCTGCTCGTCGTCTTCGGACGCTGGATCTTCTGGCCGCGCATCCCCCGCCACGGCGACGCCCCGCCCGCCCGCGGCGCGTGGGACCGCGTCGGCCACCGCATCGCCGCACGTCCCCGGCTTGTCTGGATCGGCGGCCTGGCCGTCCTCGGCGCCCTCTCGGCCGCCGCCCTGGGCATCAACACGGGCCTGGACCGCGCCGACTTCCTCACCACCACGCCCAGCTCCACCATCGGGGAACGCCTCCTCGCCGAGCACTATCCGGGCGGCCAGGGACGCCCCCTCCAGGTCATCACCGACCGGCCGGACGCGGCCCCCGTGACCGCCGCCCTCCAGAACGCCCCCGGCGTGGCCGGCGTGGGAGACCCCCTGCCCTCCACCGACGGACGCCTGGCGAAACTCGACGTCGTCCTCACCGACCCACCCGACAGCGAAGCGGCGAAGGACACGGTCCGGAACCTCCGCGAGACCGTCCCGGACGCCGCCTTCGGCGCGAGCACGGCCAGCGAGATCGACCTCGCCGACGCGCAGTCCCATGACAGGGCCGTGGTGATCCCGCTCGTCCTCGGAGTCGTCCTCCTCATCCTGATGGCGCTCCTCCGCGCCCTGGTCGCCCCGCTCCTGGTGATCGCCACGGTCGTCGTGTCCTACTTCGCCGCGCTGGGCGCGTCCTGGCTGCTGTTCCGGTACGTGTTCGGCTTCCCCGCCCTCGACACCCAGGTCGCTCTCATGGGCTTCCTGTTCATGGTGGCGCTCGGCGTGGACTACAACCTGTTCCTCGTGTCCCGCATCCGCGAAGAGGTGGCACACGGCGACCACCGCGCCGGCGTCCTGCGCGGCCTGGCCGTCACCGGCGGCGTCATCTCCAGCGCCGGCCTGGTCCTGGCCGCGACCTTCGGTGCCCTCGGCGTCATGCCGGTCACGATGATGGTGCAGATCGGCGTCCTGGTGTCCCTCGGCGTCCTCCTGGACACCTTCTTCGTCCGCTCCGTCATCGTCCCCGCCCTGGCCCTGGACACCGGCCGCCACTTCTGGTGGCCCGCCCACCGCCGCAAGACCCCGCCCATGACCAGGCCCAAGGAAGTCGCACATCACTGACACGCGGAAGGCCCGAAGACCGCCTTCCGCCGAACCCGCCAGATGACCCGGGCGTCCGCCGGCATGGGCGGACGCCCGGCACGGGCATTGGCCGCAGGCGACCAATTGATCACCGATCAGATCGGAATCTGCGTCTCCAGGGCGGTCACTCCCAGGTCGCGCCGCATGGCGTTGCGGAGTTCGTGCAGGCGATCGCTGAAAAAGTGGAACTCGGATTGGTAGTCGGCGGCGGTGTGGTCCTCGCCTCCGCGAATGCGGTCGCGTAGCCCGCGCAGCGCCGTCGTGGTTTCGCCCGCGGCGCGTATGACCTGTTCCGACGCGACGAGCACCAGATGTTCCTGTGCCTGGTTCACGCCGGCTTCACGGAACGCGGCCCTGGCCGCGAGGTCGCGGGTCGTCTCGGGAGGAAAATCTCCCAGTGACACCGCTCGCATGGTCTGGTTCGCCTCATGCAGCGCGTTCAGGTAACCGACGTAGACCTCCCGCCGGAGGGTGAGCCAATGACCGCCCTGTTCCCGCCGCCAGCGGATCCGGTCGCCGACGAGCGCCGATCCCAAGCCGATGACGGCACCGAGCACAGCGGACACCACGGGAATCCACGACATGAAGCGAATGCTAAAGGGCGCCACTCGGATGAACCATGCTGTGGGTGAGGTCAGTCGCCGTGCCGGGAAAAGATCGCGGTGTACGTGATCTGGTGTTCCGCCAAGAGTCCGTAGACGTCGGCTTCGGGTCCCGTAGGGAGCAGGTCCAGGATGTCGTCACCGGTCCGGCCGCCCAGCGCGGTCAGAAGGCGGGCCACGTCGGCGGCCGCGATCCGGTGTGCCCATTCGTACTCCGTGATCGCGGGTCCATAGAAGTCGCTGACACCCTTGCCGATGTCATGCCCTTCGAGCGTGACGTTCCCCGCGTCGTCGCGGACCGCCTTCAGATGCCGGACGCCGTTCTCGTCAGACACGGACCGCAGGGTGACGCTCCGGGGAGCAAGCTCGCTCATGCCCGAAGTGTCCCGCATCGCCAACGCCGTTCGACCTTGGCCGGGCCGCCGCCCGCCGCACTTGCTCTGGCGGCCGCTGTCGCCGAACGACATCCGCACTCGCAGCGAGCGCGTGGCGAACTAACCTGGCGAAGTGCGGCTGGACCTGATCACCATCGTGGTGGACGACTACGACCGAGCCATCGCGTTCTTCACCGAGGTCCTCGGGTTTCACCTTGTGGAGGACTCGCCGTCGCTCACCAACGACGGCCGCCCGAAACGATGGGTCGTCGTCCGGCCGCCGGGCGCGGAGACGGGCATCCTTCTGGCGCGTGCGGACGGTGAGCGTCAGACCGCCGTCGTCGGGAACCAGGCCGCGGGCCGCGTCGGGTTCTTCCTGTGGGTGGAGGACTTCGATGCCGCCTACAGGCGCATGACGGCCGCCGGAGCCGACTTCGTCACCGCGCCGCGCACGGAGCCCTACGGACGGGTCGCCGTCTTCCTCGACATCGCCGGCAACCGGTGGGACCTGCTCGGCCCCTCCTGAGCGGTCAGGCGGGCAGCCACCTGACGCCGGTGCCGTAGGCGTGCCACTCGTCGTTGCGGCGGCGGGCGGAGAACAGCCGCTGCGAGCCCGCCGAGTAGATCGCGACACCGAGGACGGCGTCGCACCCGCGCTCGAGTGCGCCGCGCTGCAGGTTCCGAAGCGCGAGCGCCTCGTTGTCCGCCGAGCCGCCCCACACGAGGCCCATCTCCTCGTACGGGCGCCGGCTCGTACACAGCGTGGAGAGCGTCACCCGGTCGACCCAGGCGTCCTCCTGCCCCTGGGCTTGCTGCCGCCGTTTCTCTCGGAACGCCATGTGCAGAGGATGCCAGTTCGGATTCCTGGACAGTTGTCTGATCTACTGTCTATATTGCGATGGCGATCCATCATGGGAGGGTCCTGATGCCCAGCCGCTACGAAGGTCTGAGCCGTGAGCAGCTCGTCACACTGGTCCCGGAGCTGTTGCTCATCGGTCACCTGATCGACCGGGCGGGGATGCCGTTCTGCCTGGAGGCATGGGGCCAGGACCAGATGACGCAGATCGCCATCGAGGAGTGGGCGGGCGCCAGCCCCATCTACACGCGGCGGATGCAGAAGGCCCTCAAGTTCGAGGGCGACGACGTGCCCACGATCTTCAAGGGCATGCAGCTGGACATCGGCGCACCGCCGCAGTTCATGGACTTCCGCTACGGCGTGACGGACCCGCGCCACGGGACGTTCCACCTCGACTACTGCGGGGCGCTGATGGACGTCGAGCCGATGGGCCCGTCCATGGTCAAGAACATGTGCCATGACATCGAGGACCCCACGTTCGACGCCACCGCCGTGGCCACCAACCCCAAGGCGCGGGTGCGGCCGATCCACCGGCCGCCCCGTGTCCCGGCCGACCGGCAGCCGCACTGTGCCTGGACGGTGGAGATCGACCCGGACTCCCCCGATGTCGAGCCGATCCCCGCCCTCGCGGTCAACGCGCGTTCGCACGCCGCCGCGCTCGCCCTCGACGACATCGACCCCGCCCAGGACGGGCTGAGCGACTACAGCGGCCCGCTCGTGGACGACTTCGATTTCGCGTCCTTCTCGCACTCGGCGCTGGTCCGCATGGCCGACGAGGTCGTCCTGCAGCAGCATCTGCTGAACCTCTCCTTCCAGCTGGCCGTGCGGGAACGCGCCGCGGGCGACGATCGGCTCTTCCGGCGGGTCGCGCTGCGGCAGCTCATCGGGCACGCCGGTGTGGCCGCCGAGCGCCTGCACCGGGCGCTGGGCTTGTCCGACTCCCCGCAGGACGCGGCCCGGGTCATCGAGCTGCATCCGCTGATGAACCCGATGCCGTACGTCCGCCTCGGCCGGGACGGAGAATCGGTCACGGTGTCGCGGTCGCCGGCGCACGAGGACGGCGGCTGGCTGCCGCTGTGCACCCCGGACTCCCCCGATGCCCTGCAGGCGATCGTCCGTGCGGTGAATCCCTGTCTGGACGTCGAGACGAGCGGCACCGCGACCGATTGGACGGCACGGGTCGTCCTGACCGACACCGCCGCCCCGGAGACCGGGGAAGTCGCGGTCACGAAGATCAGCAAGGGTGCCGCCTTCCGGTTCGAACCGCGCAGGTCCCTGCCTATCTTCGTGAAGTGACCCGGCGGCCTCCCGTTTCGTGCGGCGGCCGGGTCAGGGCACGAGGATGGCGCGGCCGCGGACGCGGCCGGCGTCCAGGGCGTCGATGGCGGACTGGAAGTCGTCCAGGCCGTACTTCTCGGTGTGCAGGGTGACCGCGCCGCGGGCCGCGAGGGCCATCAGGTCGCACAGGTCGTTGTAGGACCCGACCAGGTTGCCGATGATGTTGATCTCGGCGGAGATGATGTCGATCGTGGGAACGTCGATGTTCTCGCCGTATCCGACCACGTGGTAGTCGCCCGCCTCACGCAACATGCGCACGCCCTCGGCGGTCGTGCCGCCCTCGCCGACGAAGTCGACGACGACCTCGGCGCCGGCGCCGCCGGTGAGGTCGAGCACCTTCCCGATGTGGTCGCCGTCCGCGACGATCCCGTGGTGGGCGCCGATCGAGGACGCCAGCTCGACGGCGTCCGGGTCGCGGTCCACCACGATCAGCTCGGCCGCGGTGAGCGCCCTGAGCACCTGGACGCCGATGTGCCCGAGCCCGCCGGACCCGATGATCACGCAGCGGTCGCGCGGCGTCAGCCGCCGTGCCGCCTTCGCCGCAGCGTGATAGGCGGTGAGCCCGGCGTCCGCGTAGGCCGCCACGTCGGCGGGTTCGAGGGACGCGTCGAGCTTCACCACGCTGCGCGCGGACGTCTTGAGGTAGTCGGCGTATCCACCGTCGCTGTCGATCCCCGGGAACCGGCTGTTCTCGCAGTGGACGTCGTCCCCGGACCGGCAGGCGCGGCACAGCCCGCACGTGACCAGCGGATGGACGATCACCTTGTCGCCCTCGGCGACGTTCGTGACCGCGGACCCGGTCCCGTGCACCCATCCGGCGTTCTCGTGCCCGATCGTGTACGGCAACGCGACTCCGGACTTCGCCTCCCACTGGCCTTCGAGGATGTGCAGGTCGGTCCGGCACACCCCGGCGCCACCGATCTTCACGACCACGTCGAACGGGCCCGTGGGCTCGGGTGCGGGAACCTCCGCCATCCGCAGGTTCTCGTGGTATCCGACGACCTGGACGGCTCGCATCGGACTCATCAGAAGCGCTCCTCGAAGTAGACCGCGTACACCGGACCGGCGGGGGGCGTGTCCTGCCGCTTGCCGGGGCATACCCGTGTCCGCGGCCACTGACCATCACCGCGCCCGATGCTCCCGGCCGTACCGGCGGGGACCATGAATTCGTGGCCTGTTCGGGCCGTTCCGGTTCCGCCGGGAGCGGTGCACGACCCAAGATGGGGGTCTTGATCCATTTCGTGAGGGAGCCCCGATGGCGGACGACGCTGCAATGGACCGGATCGACAGGAGCGTCCCCCATTCGGCGCGGATCTGGAATTACTGGCTGGGCGGCAAGGACAACTATCCGGTCGACCGCGCCGCCGGCGACCAGTACCGGGAGACGTTCCCGGGCGTGGTCGACGTCGCCCGCGCGTCCCGGCTGTTCCTCACCCGGTCCGTCCGGTATCTGGCCGCCGAGAGGGGCATGCGCCAGTTCCTCGACGTGGGGACGGGTCTCCCGACCGTCGACAACACCCACGAGGTCGCCCAGCGCGTCGCCCCGGACGCCCGCATCGTCTACGTCGACAACGACCCGCTGGTGCTCGTGCACGCGCGGGCCCTGCTCACCAGCACACCGGACGGCACCACTGACTACGTCGAAGCCGACCTCCATGCCCCTGGCCGTATCCTGGACGCCGCGGCGAAGACCCTCGACCTCGACAGTCCGGTCGCGCTCATCCTGAGCGGGATCATGGGCCACGTTCCGGACGGCGACGAGGCCCGCTCGATCGTCCGGGCGCTCATGGACCCGTTGCCGTCCGGCAGTCACCTCTCCCTCAACGACGGCACGAGCGTGATCGCCGGCGATGCCGTGGAGGACGCCCAGAACGACTACAACGAGGGCGGTTCGGTGCCTTACCGGCTGCGCTCCCCGGAGGAGATCGGCCGGTTCTTCGAGGACCTGGTGCTGGTCGAGCCCGGCCTGGTCTCCTGCCCGCACTGGCGCCCGGAGTCGACCGCCCTCGACGAGCCCGCCGCCGTCGACGCCTTCGGGGCCGTGGGACGCAAGCCCTGACGGCCACCGCCCCAAACAGAAAGCCGCAGATCCGATGATCTGCGGCTGGTCGCTGTACCCCCGAGCGGATTCGAACCGCCGTTACCGCCTTGAGAGGGCGGCGTCCTAGGCCACTAGACGACGGGGGCCGGAGCGTGCACCCGGGCGATCTCCCGCTCGGGCCTGACCAACCCTACCGGACACCGCCCACCATCTCGAACGGTTTTCGGCCTGGATAACGCTGGCCAGATGTGGTGTACCCCCGAGCGGATTCGAACCGCCGTTACCGCCTTGAGAGGGCGGCGTCCTAGGCCACTAGACGACGGGGGCGCGTGTCCACGGAAAATGGACGCAGCTGGGGTACCAGGACTCGAACCTAGACTAAGTGAACCAGAATCACTCGTGCTGCCGATTACACCATACCCCAGTGAGGTACGGGCTTCCGTGCCGTTTCCGGCCGGTCGCTCGCGCCTCGATGAGAATACAGGACCTTGGGACTGCGGCCAAAACGATTGGCGCGGGAGGTCAGGCGGGGCTTGAGTTTCGGGGTCCGACGCGTTCGGCTAACCGGCGTCGGGCGGCCCCAGGTGGTGCCGTCCCCAGCCGACCAGTGGACGCAGGCGTCGCCACGCCTCGCGGACCCGCGTCACGACCTCGGGCGTCAGCATCCACGGATCGGCGGGCCACCCCTTGTGGGCGTAGAGGGAGCGGTGCCGCAGGAGTTCCAGGCGCGGGTGGTCCGGGGGCGTGCCGCGGGGACGGGTCTTGAGCCGGTCTCCGGCGATCTCCATACCGGTGGAGCGCAGATCGTCCACGATCGCCTGGAGTTCCTTGCCGGACGTCTCCGAGCCGGCGGCGTCCCGGTAGCGGCGGAGCTGCTCGGGGGTCGGTGCGTACATGCCGCCCGCGGCCATCAGGCCGTCCGCGTCGAGCTGGAGGTAGAAGCCCTCGCTCGTATGGCCGCCCTGGTGCGTCTTGTAGGGCGTCTTGTCCTTGCTGAACCGAAGGTCGCGAAACGGGCGGAAAAGCTTCACCGCGCCGAACTCCTCCTCCAGTTCGGCGCACAGCTCGGTCATCGGTTCGCGCACATGGCGTTCGTACGTCTCCTTGTGGGCCGTCCAGTAGGACTTGCTGTTGTCGGCCTGCAAGCCCTCGTAGAACTCGAACGCCTCGTCGGTGAAGCCGCCGAACGCCATGGCTCCCCCTCAGTCGCGGGCGATGACCCGGTTGGTCAGGCTGCCGATGTTCTCGATGGTGACCGTCACCTCGTCGCCGATCTCCAGCGGGCCGACGCCGGCGGGGGTGCCGGTGAGGATGACGTCACCGGGCAGCAGCGTCATGACCTGGCTGACGTACTCCACGAGGGCCGGGACGCCGTGCAGCAGATGGGACGTGCGGGCGTCCTGCCTGACCTCCCCGTTGACGGTGGTGGAGATCGCCAGGTCGGCGGGCGCGACCTCGGTCTCGATCCACGGGCCGAGGGGGCAGAACGTGTCGAACCCCTTGGCGCGCGTCCACTGCCCGTCCTTGGCCTGCAGGTCCCGGGCCGTGACGTCGTTGGCGCAGGTGTAACCCAGGATCACGTCGGTGGCGCGCGACGCCGGGACCTCGCGGCACATCCGGCCGATGACGACGGCCAGCTCACCTTCGTAGTCGACCCGCTCCGACAGCTTCTGCGGGTAGGTGACCGCCTCCCCGGGGCCGATCACGGCGGTGGACGGCTTCGAGAACAGCATCGGCTCGTCCGGCGGCTCGCCTCCCATCTCCTCCGCGTGGGCGGCGTAGTTCTTGCCGATCGCGATGACCTTGCTCGGGAGGATCGGCGCGAGCAACCGGACGTCAGCGAGCGGGAAACGCTGTCCGGTGAACGTCAGATCACCGAACGGGTGGGCCGCGATGGCGGCGACGGTGTCCTCCTCCACCACACCGAAGGACATGCCGTCGTCGGTGGAGAACCTGGCGATACGCATGGTCGAGAGCCTAGTACGCCGTTCAGAAGCCGCACGCCTTGCCGTTGAGCTCGCACCCCTTCGGGGCCGTCGTGGGGCCCGAAGCGCCGAACTGGACGTCCCACGTGGCGCCGGGCGGGATCGCGGGAGCGCCGTCCAGGTTCGTGAGCTCCGCCTTCTCGCCGCCCTTGACGAGCTTGGCGCCCCAGACGTTCTTCACCTCCGCGCCCGGGGTGCCGAACGTCAGCCTCCACGCCTTCAGGGGCTTGCCGGTGCGGTTGGTGATGATCATGCGGCCTTCGAAGTACCCCTCGTCCTGCTGGACGAGCTGGTAGGTGATGCCGTCGCCCTGCTTCACCGGCCCGATCGGCGCGGTGGGCACGGGCGGTGAGGCGGGCTGCTGCTGACCCGGGGGCTGACCCGACGGGACACCGGACGGCGCACCGGACGGCGGCGCGGCGGGCGCCCCGCTCGCCGGGGGCCCGCCCGGCGCGGTCGGAGCCGGACCGCCGCCCTCCGCGGGCGCCGGGGCGGACGCCGCGGGCGACTGGCTCGTCGCCGTCGGCTCCTCCTCCCCCGACCCGCCGACGAGGAAGAGGACCACGACCCCGGTGGCGGCGAGGAGCACGACCGCGGCGGCCAGCGCGGCCAGCATGAGCGGACGCTTTGAGCTGGACGTACCGGGCGTGCCGGACGGTCCGGAAGGCCCGGTCGGCGGGACTCCGCCGGACGGTGAGGCGGCAGGCGGCATCGCCGGCGCGGGCGCCTCGTGCGGCGGTGCCTGCGGGACGGGCGGCGGTGCCTGCGGGGCGGCGGGCGGCGCCTGCATCGCGTAGGCGAAGGCCGGTCCCGCCCCGCCGGGGCCGGTCGATTCACTCTCGGCGGAGAACTGCTCCGTCCACGGCCCCTCCCCGGAGGTGGACGCGGGGACGTGCTGATCGCCGGTCGCAGCCTCGGGCGGGGGCGGCGCACCGAAATGCGCGGCGGCCGCGGGCGCGGGGACGTGCTGGTCCGCCGCCGGCTCCTCCTCGGGCACGGGTGCGGTGACCGCCGGCGGGGTGATGTGCTGGTCGCCGGCCTCCCCCCGATCGCCCGGCGCCTGCTCGTGCATCGCCATGGCCGCCTCGGGCGCCGTGTCCTGCTCCGGAGCGGCGGCCTGCTCGGGCGCGGTGGCCTGCTCGGGCGCGGTGGCCTGCTCTGGTGCCGTGTCCTGCTCGGGGACGGGCGCCTGACCGTACACCGGCGGGGGCATCTCGAACTCGATCGCCTCCGGCGGCGCGGAGCGGGTGAACGGAACCGGGATGTCCGACGCGGTGACCGAGGCCTCCGGCCGTCCGGCCGGGAAGTCGGTGACCGTGGACGGAGCGCCGGCGACGGGCGACGCCGTGTCGGTGAGCGTGGCCGGCGGCTCGGTGACGGTCATGGGAGCCTCATCGTCCGCGTCGTCGAGCGGCGGGTCCCCGAAGGTCACGTCCCAGTCGTCTTCGACGTCGTCCTCCAGCGGAGGATCATCCTCTGGATCGTCCACCGGGGCGGTGCCGAACGTCACGTCCGTGTCGTCCTCCGGGACGTCCTGAAGCGTCGCTCCGGAGTCGAAGAGTTCGTCGACGGGTTCGTCGACGAAGGTCGCCTCGGGTCCCGCCATGGCGGTTTCGGGCCCCGCGGCCTTGCCGGGAGCGCGGAACTCGGCGGTCGTCTTGTGGTCCGGGGGAACGTACCCGGGCTCCTCGCCGCTCAACTCGTCACCCTCCACACTTTCGTCGATCTCACTGAAGTCCGACGACGGGCGCGGCGGTTCGGTTCACGCCGAACGGGGTGGGTTGCCGCAAAGCGGTCAGCCGGCGGGGGTCGGCTCCAGGCCGCGGCGGGCCGCCTGGCGCAGCTGCCGGTTGAGCATGTCGGTGATGAGCTCGATGGCGTCCGGTGTGGTCGCGTCCTGCGCGCCGCTGAGCCAGCGGGTGGCCTCGGCCAGCAGGTCCTCGGCCGAGGCCGCGTCGGCGGCGGCGCCCGCGTCCGCCATCCGCCCCAGCACGGCGCCGAGCCGCAGCGCAGCGGCGGCGCGGCCGGATTCGGCGGCGCGCCGGTACCAGTCCGCGGCCTGCTTCAGGTCGTCTTCGCGCTCGTACATCTCGCCCAGGCCGAAGGCCACGTCCGCCCAGGACCCGTCCGCAGGACGCCCAAGGTCCTCGGGACTCCAGGGGCGGACAGGCATGCGATCACTCCGGTGGGTCGGTTCACTGAGAAACGGCACACGGGAAGCCCACGCGTACCGTGCGCACCTATGGTGGACGCTCCCACCGGAATCCGCCACCGCTTTCGCCAGGTTTGGCGAATTTCCTGCGCAGCCACACCGATACCGACGGAAAGAAGCCTGTTCGTCCGAACGACCGACCTTCGAACGACCGGTATCAGTCGATCGTGTAGCGGGCGAGCCGGTCTTCGAGCCCGTCGTGTCCGGCGGTGAAGGGACGTGTCCGGGCCGGGGGCCGTTCGGCGGCGTCACCCTCAAGGAGGGCCGGGACGGCGAGCGGGTCGGGCAGCACGCCTTCTCCGAGCCGCACCGGGTCGGACAGGACCGTCCGGACTCCGGGCTCACCGGAGACGAAGTCGCCGAGGACGAACCCCTCGGACTCGTTCCAGACCAGGGCTTGGAGGCCGAGGACGAAGGTCGCGTCACGGGGATGGCAGGGATCGAGCCATATCTTCGAGAGCGGCACCCCGCGCGCCTGAAGCTCGTCGCCGACACGGGTGATGTATCCGCGGGTGGCTTCGACGAAGGGGTCCGGGTGAGGCAGGGGGCGGATGCGGCCGGTCACTGGATCATCCCTCTCTCTTTCGTCTCCTAGAAGTATGAGGGAAAAGATCCGTTATGTCCCGTTTCTGGACGGAGAAATCTACCTGAAGGCAGCACAAACAACCCCGATCACCACATTCCTCCCTCCTGTACCTCTGGTTTCGGATATGAGAGGCGGTCGGTGCCGCGG
>NZ_SMKK01000145.1 GCF_004348425.1 Actinomadura sp. 7K507 | reverse complement strand
GACCCTCCACCCCCCGAAGCCCCGCAGCAAACCACCCGCTGCGGGGCTTTGGATGAGGCGGTGTTTCTATCGGCTGATCGGCGCCTGGCTACAAAATCTCTGACCGGCCCATGCAGGCACGGGTTCCGCCTCGACGCAGGTCTTCAGGGAAGCGGGCTCTGTTCGATCGTCGCGTTCGGGGACGGGAAGTCCAGGCCCAATGGCGGGCAGGTGAATTCGCGAGTCATGAGTCCTGTGATGAAGTCGGTCATGGAGCCGGCGAACTCCCACCAGTCACCCTTCCCGTAAGAGTGGTCCGCCACCACGACCGTCCATGCGTCCGGGTCGCCCTTGGTCCGCCAGAACAGATGGTCGCTGTTGTCGGTAACGCCCCATGGGAAAAGACCGCCCTCCACGGGGTAGAGCGGGAATGGCACGAGGTCGAGAGTCGGAAACTCATCGATGAGTTCCTCTGCCGTCCCGAGTATATCCTCCGCCCAGGAGACCAGATTCTCTCCTTCTGCATCCTCGATGGGATGGAAAGTACCCAGAAAATTATCAACCCTGAGCGGCGGATACTTCTCACAGAGCTCCATATAGTCACTGGGAAGGCGCATCCCGAGCGCTACTCTCAGCCCGTCCCAGTCGACCGGTGGCGGCGACTGAATGGGCTTACCGATGAGTTGAATTATCCGCGTCAGTGAAGCCATGGAAATATCACTCTATGCTTTCTTGTTCTGGACTTGCTGTTCTGAATGGTTACGTCGAAGAGCAGACCGCTCCTGCCATGTGCGGTCATATGCACCGCAGACGGCATGGCGGAATGAGAAGAGTAGACCGGCCGCACCTCCCGGCGCACGATATTCTCGTACTTTTCATCGACGAATTATTCATTCGCTGTTAGATCGTGATCAGATTCCTCGGATCCGATCCATGACCTCCCAACTGGTCACCAATGAGGTGGCCTCGGGAGAAGACCTTACCCGGATTGGACGGATCGCCGGCGGCATCCCGGGGCCAACCACTGGGACGGATCGACTTTTTCGCCTTGGACCCGCCCCCCAAGTCCGGAGTACTGCAGTACTGCGCGCGAGCGCCGGTGGCCCGACCAACGCTGTCGAGTGGCTGATATTGCTTGAACGGTCGGCGTCCGCGACACCAAGGCCGAAGGTGGAGGCCCATCCTGGAACTCACCCGCCACGCTTGGGCATGTCTCCTCTGCTCCGTCCGGTCGCGTTGATAGGGGCCGTTCACCTCCTACACGAGGCCGGTCAATCCAACCGCCCAGGAGTGCGCGCACTTGAGCCGCCCCGCCGCCGTCCCCGCATCCACAACGTCCTGATGGACGGGCCGCATCCGCCCCCACCTCGCCAGCGGCACCGAGCTTCAGATGCGCGTCTTCTCGTCGCCCCCATCATCCCGGTAGTGGCCGCTAGCAGCGTCTGCCTGGTCGCCTTCGAACTGCTGATCATCTACAAGTTGGTGCTGGCCAGCCGCGACTATCGAAGAACATCGCGCCCACCTCTCCGTCGAGGCCTACGAACGCCCCAAATCCCCATCCCACCGGCTCCAGTTGACCCTGAGAGATGCATTCGCGGCGCTTCACCGCTCTCAAGGTTCTTGACAGAGTCGATCAGCGGTGCGGTCCGGGAGGCGGATCGCTGTTCTTGCCAGCAGGGACCGCGTAGCGGTCTCCAGGTCTGGCGTCTCTGATACGCGCAGGGCGTTCATCAGGAAGCCTGGGTCATTGACGCGCTCGTGGCCCAGCAGGAGTGCCTCGTCCCAGACTGCTCGACCGGCGACCCGTGCGATGGCGATGATCGCGGCAACGCCGAGAACGATCGACAACGGGTCTCGTCGGCATGTCACGGAACAGCGCACCCCCGCGTCCTCGTCCTCATGAAACCCCACGTCGGTGATCATCACCCATATGGTCGCGTCGCCCTCGGCGAGATGAAAACCGGCATGTTCTTCGTCGCTCGAGTGAGGACCGTGAAAGCGGCCAGCCTCTCAGATGTCAGGCCCGCACCCCGGCGCTCAGCTGTTCCGGTTTCCGTGAACGACACCGCCGGGGTCTTGTCCAACCCGAGGAGATCCGCCAGGACCAATGCCGTCGCAGAACGTACCGACTCCAAGGTGAACCCGCGTTCAACCCGAACGTCCCACTCCATGGCCATTTCATCCGCCTCTAAAGAGAACCCAGCCGTCTCTAGTTCGCACGTAAGTACTGGAGATGGTTCCCTGGTTGACTATACCCCGCAGAGCCGTACTGTTCGCCACGCCCGCTCGGTCGATTTCGCAGCATCAATATGGAGTTGAACGCCAGTTCATCCGGCGTTTCTAGCCTGTCGCTCAGCCTTCGCCGCATGGGCGATCGGGCTGTTATAGGAACGTCCCGAATATTTCTTCAGACTGACTGGCACGCCGTTGTGCCAGCGGTCTCCTGAAGGTCGACGAGCGGACGCCGGAGATAGCGGGTCCGGCCCCTTCCGCCAGCAGAAGTTCTGCGGGTGCACCCACAAGTTCAGGTCCGGCCCGGCCAGTCGGCGGGTAGCGGGAGCGCGAACCAGACTGCCTTGCCCGGTAGCGGTTTCTCCGCGACCCGTGACCGGTCAGAGCACACCCCCAGTCGGCGGTGAACTCGCCGAGCAGGGCGAGCCCCTTGCCGTGCTCGGCGAGCAGCCCGACGCAGGACTTGCGAGGCAGAGACGTCCGCGCACCGTCGAACACCCTGACGCATCCGGCGTTATGTACAAGGACCGGGACACCGGCTCCCACATGATAGGTGGGCTGGTTGGCGATAGTGGGTTGTGGACGCGTTGAGCACGGGTCTTCCGGCTGGCCAGTCGCGGCTACAGCCGCAACCTCGCCACCCTCAACACCAAATCGACGAGTACCGCGCCCAACTCCCCGCCGAGGAGTTCGAGCAGCCGAATATCTCCATCCCCCACCCGCTCCAGCCGACCCGTTCAATGATCAGGGGCCAGGTGCCGGTCAGCCGATCGGTACCTGGCCCCTGATCGCCTCCGGCAGGCAAAGTCTTTCGCCGCGACACAGGATCTCACGGAAGCGGGTTCTGTTCGATCGTTGCATTCGGCAATGGAAAGTCCGGGTCCAGTACAGGGCAGGTGAGTTCCCGAGTCATAAGGCCTGTGATGAAGTCGGTCATGGAGCCGGTGAACTCCCACCAGGCACCCTTCCCGTAAGAGTGGGCCGCCACCACGACCGTCCATGCTTCCGGGTCGTCCTTGGTCCGCCAGAACAGATGGTCGCTGTTGTCGGCAACACCCGATGAGAACGGCCCGCCCTCCACGGGATAGAGCAGGAATGGCACGAGGAGTCGGAAACTCATCGATGAGTTCCTCTGCCGTCTCAAGTATGTCTTCCGCCCAGGAGATCAGATTCTATCCTTCTGCATCCTCGAGGGGATGTAAAATACCCAGGAAATTATCGACCGTGAGCGGCGAATATTTTGCACATAGCTCCATGTAGTCACTGGGAAGGCGCATAATACACGTGATGCCGCTCTTTCCGGCGAAGCCTAGGGGTCTGGGGTCGTACTAGCAGGCGCCTATGTTCTCGGCTGGCCAGGGTCATAGTCGGTCCAGTCAGCCTGATAGCCGATGCCGGGTTTGGTGCCGGTGCTCGCGGTCGTCTTCCCGAAAGGGGACTTTAGGAGACGGAGTCGGTGAGAGGTGAGACCGACTTCGGGTCGAACTTCTACACGGAACCCATTTCATCCTGTGGCGGTGGGCTGCTGGTCACGGCATGATCGCGATGCGTCGGTTGGCCCTCAAACGTAGAGAGACCCCTGGTAGACGGGTTGATCACCACAATCACGTCGCCTGAACCAGAGGTCTCTACGTGCTTTTCTACCGTGCCGCCCTCGATCTGTCGCGTTCAACGCTGAACTACGTCGCCGGACTGATCCGCCGTCGGCGCAAGGCGATCGGGTCGACGTGGCGACTGCTCAGCCCCGGACGGCAGGCCCTTCTCGTGCTGGCCTATCTGCGCAAGGACGAAACGTTCGCCGAGATCAGCGCCGGGTTCGGTGTGTCTGCGACCACCGCCTGGAGGTATGTGGAGGAGACCGTCATGCTGCTGTCGGCGCGCTCACCCAAACTCGCGCAGGCGTTGCGGAAGGCCATGAAGGATGGGTTGACCCATCTGGTGCTGGACGGGACGCTCGTCCACACCGACCGGGTCCGCGCGGACCGCCCGTACTTCTCCGGCAAGCACCGGGTGCACGGGATGAACGTGCAGGTGATCGCCGGTCCGGACGGGACGATCCTGTGGACCTCGGGGGCGTTGCCCGGCAAGGTCCACGACCTGACCGCCGCCCGCGTGTGGGGCATCCTGCGCGAACTGGAGCGGGCGGGAATCCTCACCCTGGCCGACAAGGCGTATCAAGGAGCCGAAGCGTCGGTGGTCATCACGCCCTACAAGGGCAAGGACAAGCCCGAGTCGCAGAAGCAGGCCAACCGGTCACACGCCAAGCTCCGCGGGCCAGGCGAACGGGCGAACGCCCAGCTCAAGTCATGGCGGATCCTGCGGAAACTGCGCTGCAGCCCCGGCAAGGCCGGCCACATCGTCAAGGCCGTCACCGTCCTACAAAACCACCGCATTGCCCAGACCGCCCGAGGATGAAATGGGTTCACGGCAGGACGGCGAGACGATGGATCAACATCTGCCGCCGTACCGGGCACCGCGGGCCCCACCGACTCCGGGATGGCCGCGACAACGTTGTCCAGCGCATCCGATGCCGACGTGAACTCACCAACGACGCCACGCCCAACGAGATTGACCACAAAGAACTTTTCGGCCCCCATATCTATCGCGGGAATATCGTTCGTAAATGGGTAACCAGTGCAGCGACTGAACCCGAGCCGCGACCCGACCTGCCCTACCCAAGGAAACAGAATCCGCAGTCGCGACCTTTTCGATGCCAGCTTTAGCAGTTCTTGCAAGTTTTTCAATTCCGGATCATTGATGAGAATATCCCATTGAACGTCGACCGCCTTTCCCTGTTCATGGGCAAGGCCAAGACGATCATACTTCAAAAACGGCCATCGACGGACAGCTTCAGTGATGGATACACCTGATTCCCAATCCACCGCCACCCCGATAACCGCTTCGACATCGGATGCTATTCCATGGATCCAGTCATACCCATTCTTCCATACCTGAATCGCATAATGGCCATCCACTGTCAAATGGACGATAAGACTTCCACCTCGCACGGGCAGCTCCGTGCGCGCCCCCTCATATTCAGAGCCTCTGACTCTATCTGGAATCCATGAAATCCCGAGCTCATGCGCCCGTGTACTTATATGCTCAGCCAACCTGTCCTGCATAAATCTCCTCTACCCCAGCCTCTCAGTCAACCGCCGTAGCCCATACCTATCATCAGTTATGATACGCCAATCAGGTTCCGGCACCGGGAGTTCATTTCCATCTCTATAGAACTTGATCGAACCCCCGTCGCGCTGACCATGCTTGACCGCCCTGGTAACCCAACTCAATTCCTCTTCGGTGGCACTTGCGTTTCCATTAGGCCCTAGCAGGCCCTTCCGAGCCATAGCAGCGAAGTCATCTGGCGTGCCGGTCAGGTTCACGTGGACCCTACCTCCACCACTAGCGATCGTCCTTTCGACGGGAACTCGCCAATAGTCGGAATTCTGTCCCGGTTTGGCCGGTTGCCGGAGTCGTCCCACTCGTAGGCGGTCGTGTTGCCTCCGTGCGTCCGGGAGGTCAGGCGGCCGGTGATCATCTTGCTGGTGATCTGATGGTTGTCGTCGTAGGTGTAGGCCACGGAGGCGACCGCGGCGGCCTGGGCTTCCGGGTGTCGGTGGACAGTCGGCCGAGGTCGTCGTATCCGGCTGTGCGAACCCGGCCCGCTTCGTAAAGGTGCGCTCGTGAACGACTCCGCTGGGTGCCCTGATCTTGACGGGTTGTCGGCCTGGTCGTAGGCGCTCGTCCAGGCTTCTACGCCCCGTTGGCCATGGGAGCGGGGCCGGGATGGCACCGGAGGCCATGCCTTCGGCGGACGTCCTGATGGCGGACCGCATCCGGCCCCACCTCATCAGCGGCATCGAGGTCCAGATGGGCGTCTTCATCGTCGCCACGTCCGCAGCACCATCATCCCGGTAGTGGCCGTCGGCGGCATCGGTTCGTGGCATTCGACCTGGCCGACATCAATGCCGAGATCTAGGAGCAGCGCGCCCACTTCCCCGCTGAGCACGCCCATCGCGCCCAGGGGGCCAGCTCCGGCTGACGGTGGCCGCTCAGCCGCTGAGGCCGCGTTGCAGGAGTCGGTGCAGGTCGGTGGGGGGCTGGACGCCCGAGACCGGGGCGCTGCCGTCGATCACCAGTGAGGGGACGCCTCTGACGCCGAGCTCGGCTGCGCGGCGCCGGTCGGACCGCACCTGTTCGGCGTAGTCGTCGCCGGTGAGGACGGTGCGTACCCGGGCCGCGTCCAAGCCGGCCTCCTCGCTCAGGCGCTGCAGGATCTGCGGGTCGGCCACGTTGAGTCCTTCGGAGTGATAGGCGCCGAGCAGACGCTCCATCATCTCGTCGGCGCGGCCATGGTCGCTGGCCAGCCGGCACAGCCGGTGGGCGTCGAAGGTGTTCACTGGCCGAGCCAGATGCAGGTTGAGCTCCAGCCCCTCCGCGGCGCCCAGTGCCCGGATACGGGCGACCCGGTCCGCCGCCTCATGGCCCCACCATCCGGCCATGGCCTCGGCGGCCGTGGGGCCGGGAACCCTGCCTTCCTCCGGAGCCAGCTCGTAGGCGCGCCAGACGATCTCCACACCGGTGCGGTCGGCGAGGCCCTCCAGCGCTGCGGTCATGCGTCGCTTGCCGATGTAGCACCACGGGCACAGCACATCGGCAAAGATCTCGACCTTCATGGCAAACGTCCTTCGATGTGATCGGCGGTCCCGGGCAAAACGTCTGCCCGGCGCGGCCTGCGATTCGGCGGGAGCGCGCCGGGTGAGATCTCCGGGTGGATCAGGAGTCCAGGCGTTGCGGTCCGGGCCCGACCTCCGCGACCACGGTGTAGGTGGGAATCCCGGTCATGCGCGGTTCCGCCTTGCCCGACAGGCCCCGCAGGGCCTCAGTGATGGCGGCCATCCGGCCTTCCGTGTCGGACGTCTCCACGAAGTTGCGGTAATCGGCCTCGCTCGCCCAGTGGACGATGTTGTACACACGGGTGCCATCGGTACTGACGTGAAAGCGGGCCGATCGGTAGCCGGGATAAAAGCGCACCCACCGCTCCTGGACCTCGGCGAAGGCCGCCACGAGTTCCTTCTGGGTGTCAACGCCGTCGACGGTGTAGTCGATGATCGAATAGAAGCCTGCATCCGTGGCCATGAACGTTCTCCTCAAGGTCGGCAGTCGGGCTGGTGCCCCCGTCCGCGACCGAGCCTTGGCCATCAACTGCAGTTGAGGTCAAGTCGTCATAGGCCCCTGGACGGTCGATCCTGGAACTGGCTCGCCACGAGTGGGCTGCTCTGCCCCCGTCCGGCGCATCGCTGGGTTCGTCTCGGCCATGCGGGTAGCGCGCCGGTCACGAGTTGACCGGCGCGCTTGTGTCTTCTGAGTTCGGTCAGGGGTTCTTGCGGACGATCAGGAGGAGGTACTCCCAATCCACGGTGAGCGTTGAGGTCTTCTGGTCGTGGCGGCGGGCCAGGTCGGTCAGGGCCTCGTCCAAGGCCGCCGTCTTTTCCGGGTCGTCGGCTATGTGGTTGTAGACGGCGATGGTGGGGCCGTAGCGGGCTTTGAAGTAGTCGCGGAAGGCTTCCGGGGTTTCGAAGCCGGTGATGCGGATCTTCTGGCGGTGGGCCTTGAGGTCGGTTACGCGGTCGCCGAGGAGGGTGCGGACGTAGTCGGGGTCGCCCCACAGAGGTGGGGGCTGCGCGCCCGGTGGGGGCGGCGGGGCGTACGGCTTCATCGTTGCGAACATCTGGCCTATGAAGCCCTCTGGCGTCCAGTTCAGGAGGCCGATCGTGCCGCCGGGGCGGCAGACGCGGATCATCTCGTCTGCGGCTGCCTGGTGCTGCGGGGCGAACATGATCCCCACGCAGGAGATGACGGCGTCGAACTCGGCGTCCTTGAACGGTAGGGCCTCGGCGTCGGCTTCCTGCCACTCCAGGGTGATGCCCTGGCGGGCGGCTTGTTTGCGGCCTGCTTCCAGCAGTTCCGGTGTCAGGTCGCTGGCGACCACGGTCGCGCCGGTCTGTGCGGCGGCGATCGCGGCGTTGCCGGAGCCGGCGGCGATGTCCAGGACCCGGTCGCCGCTTCCGACGCCCGCCTCCTGGGTGAGAACCCCGCCCAGGTCCCAGATGATCTCGCCGGCCAGGGCCGGGTAGTCGCCCAGTGCCCACATCTTGCGGTGCTTGGTCTTGATGTCCCCCATGACGTGCTCCCCTCGTGTTGTGGTAACCACGTTATGGACGTGATGGGCGCCGCTCCTAGTACAGGATCTGTACTAGAGGCTGGCCGGGCGGGCGGGGGCGTTCTAGCCTGCGGAGTATGGGGGCTTCGTACTACCAGTTCTGTCCCGTCGCCAAGGCGATGGAATTGCTCGATGAGCGCTGGACTTTATTGATCATTCGTGAGCTGCTGTCCGGGAGCGAGCGTTTCAACGAGGTGCGCCGTGGTGTGCCGCGGATGTCTCCGACGCTTCTTTCCAAGCGGCTGAACCAGCTCGTCCGTGCCGGCGTTGTGGACAAGCGCGTCGATGGGAGCGAGGTCAGGTATGTCCTCACTCCGGCGGGTGAGGAGTTGCGGCCGGTCGTCGAGGCGCTGGCCGTGTGGGGCGTCCGCTGGATCGGGGAACTCGGGGACCGCGATCTCGACCCCAAGCTGCTGATGTGGGACGTGCGCCGCAACGTCGACTGCGGTGCCGTTCCGGACGGGCGGACGGTCGTCCAGTTCGTCTTTCCTGACGTTCCCGATCGCGAACGCTACTGGTGGCTGGTGCTGACGTCTGAGGGCGTCGATGTCTGCGATGTGGACCCCGGTTACGAGGTGTCGCTGACGGTGACCGCCGGCCTGCGCCACATGGTTCTCATGTGGCGCGGCGACATCCGGTGGGACGAGGCGTTGCGGTCGGGTGCGGTGGAGGTCAGGGGGCCTGAAGCGCTCCGGCGGACGGTGCCCGAATGGCTCAGCCTGTCGCAGTTCGCCGCTGTGCCCCGGCCTGGGTGAGGACGTCCGTCCATTGGCGGCAGACCTCGTCCAGGCCGTAGGTGGTTCTTACCTGGCTGCGGGCTAGGGTTCCTTCGGTTTGCCAGCGGCCTTCGGAGACGGTCTTAGCGATGGACGCGGCCATTGCGGACGGGGTTTCGTGAATCCAGCGGGAGTCGTAGATGGTTTCGACGCCCGGCCATGGGAGCAGTGTGGGGATGGCACCGGTGGCCATTCCTTCGGCGGGGGCCAGGTGGAAGCTCTCGTCGTCGCTGGTGGAAAGGACGAAGCCGATCCGGCGCAGCCAGGAGGCCACGTCGCGGCCGTAGGAGTCGAAGACCACGCCGCCTGACAGCAATCGGGAGCGGCGGATGCGGCGGAACGCCTTTTCGTAGTAAGCGCGTTCTTCGTCTTTCTGCCAGATCCACCAGTATTCCCAGGGGAGCTTGGATTTGACGAAGAGGGTGAAGCGAGGGTCGTCGCGGCGGAGTTCCTCCAGGACGTCGAGGGCCAGGTCGAGGCGTTTGCGGGACGGGGCTATGCCGATCATGCCCAGGTGGTGTTCGGCGCCGGGGAGTTTGGGACGGTCGAGTTGGGCGTCGTCGACCCAGTTGGGGACGGTGACGACCTTCTCCGCGGCCCAGCCGGTGATCTCGCGGGTGAGGGAGGTGTAGTGGGGGCTGACGCAGATGACCTCGTCCACCGCGTCGATCTTCAGTTGCTTCGGCCACGGGGCGTAGAGCTCGAAGCGGTGCAGGCGGACGACGAGGCGCTGGTCGGGGCGTTTGTGCTTCGCGTACCAGAGGGCGTTGGGGCCGCACCATTCGCAGATGACGACGTCGGCCCACTCGACCAGGTCTTGACTGCGTTTCTCGTCGTGTGCCTTCAGCGCGGCCCAGTGGTCTACTCGGATCTCCATGTCGGGGCGGGATCGGAGGTAGTCGAGCAGGCGGGAGAAGAACTTCAGGTCGTGGCCCGCCACGCCTACGCGCAGGCGGCGCGCCTTTACGGAAAGGACCGCTTCGGACGGTTCAGGGAATTCCTGGGAAAGGTACGTGCGGAGGCGGTCGGCGGCGGCGTCCAGGGTGAATCCGGCGGCGGCCGAACGGCAGCGGTCCACGGCCAGGGCGAAGACGTCCGGGTTCTTGCCGATGAGGGTCAGGGCGTCCAGGACGTCGTCTTCGGTGGCGGCGAACAGGGGGTAGTCGGCACCGAGGAGGCGTTCGTGCATGGGCGTCCGGTTCAGCACGACCGGGACCCCCAGCGTGCCGCACTCCAGAACCTTGGTGGACAGTTCGAGGCTCGCGTCCATGTCGGGGTTCCGCCAGGAGATGCCCACGTCGGAGGCGGCCGTCAGCCGCATCGCCTCGGCCCGGGGGTGGCCGCCATGCCAGACGACGCCCTCGCCGGTCTCCAGCGCGGTCCGCATCCGGGCCGCGAACGCCGGGTCGGCGGGGTCGTCGTGGATCTTGTCGCCGACCATGTGGAGTTCGGCGTCCACACCGCGGATGGCGAGCAGGCGCGGCAGGGAGGTCATCTCGTAGGTGTTCCAGCGCGGCGCGAACTTGCCGGTGTAGACGAGGCGGAGCGCGCGGCTGTCCGGTGCGCCGGCGGGGCGGGGCTCCAGGCCGTCCGGGAGGACGACGACGGGCGGGAACAGGACGCTCTTGCCCGCCGTGGCGGGCACGGCGGCCTCCAGGAAGCCGCGGAGTTCCTCGGTCTGGCAGAGCAGGACGCGGGAGGCGTCGGCGATCCGGCGCAGCTCGCCCTTGGCGGACGCGGCGAACTCGGCGGCGGACTGCGGCACGTCGGTGAGGTACGTCCACAGGCGTCCGGCCAGGGGGCCCATGGAGAGCTTGCCCGCGAGGCGGCGGCCCCGGACGACGACCAGGTCGTGGGGGTCCTCGGCGTCGATGCGGGCGAGGATCGTCGCGGCGTGCCTCGGGACCATGGCGCCGTCCAGCAGGCCCTCGGCGTGCGGGCTGCGGACGGTGACGCCGGGCAGGGCGCGCAGCGGGTCGACGAGGCGTCCGGTCTCGATCGGGGCCTTGAGGACCAGGGTCACCTCGCAGCCGGCCCGGGACAGGGCCTGGACCATGCCCTGGGCCCAGATCGCCGAGCCGTCGATCATGTTGAGATCGACATCGCCGTAGACGAGGGCGCGTGGTCGCATGGTGTCTCCTTTCAACGAACCGGTTCGAGGAGCGCGGCGAGTCGGTCGGTGGCCGTGTCGGTGAGGGTGGCGGTGTCGGTGAGGACGGCGTCCCAGGTCAGGCACGCGAGCGTGGCGGGCGGCGCCGCGCCGAGCAGGACGCGCGGGAGCGAGCGGGCCGCGGCGATCTCCCGGACGCCGTGCAGCGCGGCGTCCCGGTCGTACATGCCGGGGACGCCCAGGTAGGCCCAGGGGCCGCCGGGTTCGCCGGCCTCCGCGTCCACGACGACGATGTCCACGTCGGCCCGGTCGAGGACGATCGCGGCGTCGTGCGGGTACAGCGGGACGACCTTGGCGTTCTCGGCCAGCAGCGCGGCCGTGCGGCGGCCGAGGACGCCCGCGATGATCAGGCGGTCGCACGGGCCGGCGACGAGCAGGCGGTTCTCCGGGCGGTCGACGCGGTCGGGCTGGACGCCACCGCCGCCGGAGACCCCCGAAGCGGGAACGGGCGCGCTCCGCTTGCGCCAGAGCCGGTACAGGTCCCGCGGCAGCCGCCGGCCGCGCCGGGGGTTGCGTGCGGCGCCCGCGACGAGCCGCCCGAACTGCAGGGCCGTCGAGCCCTCCAGCGCGGCGAGCTGCTTCTCCAGCTCCTCGACCCGCGCCTCGCGTTCCCGCAGCGTGGACTTCAGCCGCCCGAGCTGCTGGTACGCCTTCGCCTCCTGCCGCGCCGCGGTCTCGGCCTCGTCACTCACCCAGGAACTCCATGATCACTTCGGCGATGCGGGGGCCGGCGTGGCCGTCCCACAGCGGCGGCTTGCGGTCGCCCGCCCGCGCGCCCGACTCCAGTACCTTGCGCACCCCGGGCACCAGCTCCTCGAACGTGACGAGCCGGTTGGTGCCGTGGGTGATCGTGATGGGCCGTTCGGTGTTGGGGCGGACGGTCAGGCACGGCACCCCGAGGATCGTCGTCTCCTCCTGCAAGCCCCCCGAGTCCGTGACGACCGCCGCCGCCCCGCGCACGGCCGCGATGAAGTCGATGTACCCGAGCGGTTCCAGGATGTGCACGCCGTCGTGGTCGTCCAGCCCGGCGGCCAGCAGGTTCGCCCTGCCGCGCGGGTGGACGGGGATGACCAGGTCGGCGAGGTCGGCGACGCCGTGCAGGTGCCGGACGAGGTCCGCCGCGGTGCCGGGTTCGTCCACGTTCGCGGGGCGGTGCATGGTCGCCAGGACGTACCGCTCGGGCAGGCCGTGCGTCTCCCTGACCGCGCCGGTGTCGAACGAGGCCAGGTTCGCCAGCAGCGTGTCGATCATCGGGTTGCCGACCAGGTGCGCCCGCTCGACCGGGACGCCCTCGTGCGCCAGGTGCCCGATCCCCTCCGGGCTCGTGACCAGGCACAGCGCGGAGAGCTGGTCGGTGACCCGCCGGTTGACCTCCTCCGGCATGGACATGTCGAAGCTCCGCAGCCCGGCCTCCACGTGGGCGACGGGGATCTGCAGCTTGGCCGCGACGAGGGCGGCGGCGATGGTCGAGTTCACGTCGCCGTACACGATGACGAGCACGGGTGAACGGCTCGTGAACTCCTTCTCCAGCCCGACGAGCAGCGCGGCCGTCTGCTCGGCGTGCCCGCCGGAGCCGACGCCGAGGTTGACGTCGGGTTCGGGGAGCCCCAGCTCGTCGAAGAAGACCTCCGACATCCGCGCGTCGTAGTGCTGGCCGGTGTGGACCACCGTCTGCTCCGTGCCGGCGGCGCGCAGCGCGTTGATCACCGGGGCGGCCTTGACGAAGTTCGGCCGCGCCCCGAGAACGTGCACGATGGGTGCCAACACAATTTCCCTTCTGTTCATCGGGGTTGCCTA
This sequence comes from Actinomadura sp. 7K507, assembly GCF_004348425.1. Taxonomy (GTDB): domain Bacteria; phylum Actinomycetota; class Actinomycetes; order Streptosporangiales; family Streptosporangiaceae; genus Spirillospora. The sequence goes on along the minus strand of NZ_SMKK01000145.1, from coordinate 11,326 downwards.
CGCTCGCCCGCCGTGCCCACAAAGAAGCCCGTCTACCTGGCCGGACTCGCCTGGCGGCAGGTCCGCGACGATCCCGGCCGGGCGTCCCGGCTGGCCGTCCGGCTGCTTGCCCGGACGCCGTTCGGCGCCCGGCTGCGGCGCTCCCGGTTCGCCGTCCCGAAGCCCCGTGACGTCCAGCGCGAGACGGCCGACCTGCGCCGCCTGCTGGCCCATCGGCCCCCGTCGCGCGAGCCCGCGTCCGCCCCGTCCGCCCCGTCCGCCCTGACCACCCCGTCCACGAGGGGCGTTCTGCAGTTCGTGACGAACGCGCTGCCCTGCACGAACGCGGGATACACCGTCCGGACCCACCGGATCGCCGCCGCCCAGCGGGAGGCGGGCCTCGACACCCATGTGGTGACGCGGCTCGGGTACCCGCTCAGCCAGGGCCTCGGCGACGCCCGGACGCGCGTGGACGTCGAGGGCGTCCCGTACCACCGGCTGCTTCCGTGGCTGCCGCCGGGCGATCCGGTCCGGGCCGTCGGCAGGAGCGCCGATCTGGCCGGGGGTCTGGTCGGGGAGCTGCGGCCGTCCGTCCTGCACGCGGTCAGCAACCACCTGAACGCGGCCGTCGCACTGGAGCTGGGCCGGCGGCACGGGCTGCCCGTCGTGTACGAGGTGCGCGGATTCCTGGAGGACTCCTGGCTCTCGCGCGACCCGTCGCACAGCGAGACCGACGAGTTCTACCGGCTGACCCGCGAGCTGGAGACGCGCCGCATGGCCGAGGCGGACGCGGTCGTGACGCTCGGCGAGGCCATGCGGGCGGAGATCGCGTCGCGCGGCATCCCGGAGGAGAAGATCGCCGTGGTGCCGAACGGCGTGGACGACGCGTTCCTGGAGCCGCTCCCGGACCCGGGCGACCTGCGTGAACGCCTCGGCATCGCCGCGGATGCCGCGGTCGTCGGCCTCACGTCGTCGTTCTACGGCTACGAGGGCATCGACACGCTCATCGACGCGGCGGCGCTGCTGCGCGACCGGGGCGCGCCCGTCACGCTGCTGCTGGTCGGCGACGGCCCGGAGCGTCCGGCGCTCGAACGGCGCGCGGCCGGGCACGGCGTTCACGCCGTGTTCACGGGCCGGGTGCCGATGGAGTCCGTTCGCCGATTCCACGCCGTCCTCGATGTGTTCGCGGTTCCGCGCCGGGCGGACCGGGTCTGCCAGTTGGTGACGCCCCTCAAGCCGATCGAGGCGATGGCCGGGGGAATCCCGGTCATAGCCAGTGAAGTCCGGGCACTTCGCGAAATCGTGGAACCCGGCGTGACCGGCGCGTTAACAGTTCCGGAAGACCCGGAAGCATGGGCGAATTGTCTGGAAGGCGTGGCTTACAGTCCGGAAAGAAGGCAAAAGATCGGGCAGGCGGCCCGGGAATGGGTCCGAGCGGAACGCACGTGGCGGGCCGTGACGGCCGGATATCGGACCGCTTACCCCTTCACATAAATCCCCGGACTGCGAAGGGAGCCGGTCACGTGGATCTTGTGGTCATCGGACTCGGCTACGTCGGACTGCCGCTCGTGCGGGAGGCATGCCGGGCCGGCCTGCGGGTCGGCGGCCTCGACCGCGACGCGCGCGTGGTCGCCGGCCTCAAGGCCGGGCTGTCGCACATCGACGACGTCTCGCCCGCCGAGATAGAGGAGATGCTGGAGGCGGGGTTTACCCCGAGCCTGCAAGAGGAAGTCCTGGACGGCGCCCGCACCGTGGTCATCTGCGTGCCGACGCCGCTGTCGCCGGAGGGCGGCCCCGACCTCACCGCCGTGCGCGGCGCCGCCGAGACGGTCGCCCGCCGCCTGGAGCCGGGGACGCTCGTGGTGCTGGAGTCGACCACCTACCCCGGCACGACCGAGGAGGTCGTCAGGCCGATCCTGGAGACGTCCGGCCTGGTCGCCGGGGAGGAGTTCCACCTGGCGTTCTCGCCGGAGCGGATCGACCCGGGCAACCCCGTCTACGGGGTCCGCAACACGCCGAAGATCGTCGGCGGGCTCGGCCCGGCGTGCGCGTCGGCGGCCGCCGCGTTCTACGGCAAGTTCGTGGACCGGGTCGTGCAAGCCAGGGGCACCCGCGAGGCCGAGATGGCCAAGCTGCTGGAGAACACCTACCGGCACGTCAACATCGCGCTGGTCAACGAGATGGCGGTGTTCTGCAACGAGCTGGGCATCGACCTGTGGGACGCCATCGACTGCGCGGCCACCAAGCCGTTCGGGTTCCAGGCGTTCCGGCCGGGACCCGGCGTCGGCGGGCACTGCATCCCGATCGACCCGAACTACCTGTCGTACAAGGTCCGCTCGCTGGGCTACCCGTTCCGGTTCGTGGAGCTGGCCCAGGAGATCAACGACCGGATGCCCCGGTACGTCGCGGAACGCGCGCAGCAGCTCCTCAACCGGGAGGGACGCGCGCTGAAGGGCGCCAGGGTCCTGCTCCTCGGCGTCACCTACAAGGCCGACATCGCCGACCAGCGCGAGTCGCCGGCCCGCCCGGTGGCGCGGCGGCTGGCGCGGCTCGGCGCCGACCTGTCGTTCCACGACCCGTTCATCTCGTCCTGGGACGTCGACGGGACCGCGATCCCGGCCGCGGGCACGGACCTGGCCGCGGCGCTGGAGGCGGCGGACCTGGCGATCGTCCTGGCCGACCACGCCGCCTACGACGCGGGCACGCTGACGAGCCACGCCCGGCTGCTCTTCGACACGCGAGGCCGGACGAGGAACACCGAGCACGACACCGTCGAGCTCCTCTAGCGCCGCCCTCGTAGCACACGGGAGCGAATCGCCCGGGAGCGTCCATGCCGGGGACAGCGGGAATTCATCGGCCATTTCCATCGGGATCCGAGACTCGGATGTGAAAGCGAGTGGTTTTCCTCCCGGTCCCCGGCAGCCGCCCCCGGGCTGCGAGCCCCGAACGAGGATGAAGATCACTCACAGATTCGGCATGGAGTGAGGCAATGCGGGTCTGTGTCTGCACGGTGGTGCACCACCCGGAGGATGCGCGCATTCTGCACCGGCAGATACGCGCGCTGCTCGACGCCGGCCACGAAGTCACATATATCGCTCCGTTTCGGGCATGTAATGCGACTCCGTGGCGGCAGGTCAGCCCCGTGGACGTCCCCCGCGCCACCGGACGCCGACGCCTGCGGGCCCTGCGCGCCGCCCACCGCGCCCTCACCGAGCACGCCGCCTACGCCGACGTGATCCTCCTCCACGACCCCGAGCTGCTGGTGTCCCTCCCCCGCGAAGTGCGCGAGCGGACCGTCGTATGGGACGTCCACGAGGACACCGCCGCCGCCCTCAGCGCCAAGGGCTGGGTACCGGGCCCCGCGCGTCCCATGCTGCGTCCCGCCGTCCACCGCCTGGAACGGCGCAGCGAGCGGCGGCACCGCCTGCTGCTCGCCGAGGAGGGCTACCGGGCCCGGTTCCGCGAGCAGCACCCCGTCGTGCCCAACACCACCTACGTCTCCGACCTGCCCCCCGGGCCGCCGGACGGCCGCCGCGTCGTCTACGTCGGGCAGCTGTCCCGCGCGCGCGGCGCGCTCGACATGATCGAGATGGCCCGCCCGCTGGCCGCCGAGGGCATCCTGGTCGAGCTGATCGGCGCCGCGGACGGCGACGTCAAGGACCCGCTCCGGGACGCCCAGCGCGAGGGGACCCTGCGCTGGTACGGGTTCGTCCCGAACGACCGGGCCCTGCGCATCGCCGAGGGCGCCATGGCCGGGCTGGCGCTGCTGCACGACGAGCCCAACTACCGGCACTCGATGCCGACCAAGGTCGTGGAGTACATGGCGCGCGGCGTCCCGGTCATCAGCACCCCGAACCCGCCCGCCGTGGACATCGTGGAACCCACCGACTGCGGGCTGATCGTCCCGTTCGGCGACCCGGACGCCGCCGCCAAGGCCGTGCTTCGCCTGCGCGACGACCCGGAGCTGCGCATCGGCTTCGGCGAACGCGGCTACCGCGCCGCCCGCGAGCGGTTCCACTGGCCCGTCCACGCCGAGCGCTTCGTCGCCCAGCTGGAGGCGTGGGCGGGCCGCGAACCCGTCCTCGTCCCCGAACCCGTCCCCGAGCTCTGAACCCGTTTCAGGACCCCGGCTGCCCCGGCCCCGGCTGCCCGGACCCCTGGTGCAGGCGGAAGGCGACGGAGCGGGCCAGCCGGGCGGCGACGCCCGCCGGCCGGTCGGCTTCGACCACCACGACGTGCCGGCCGACACGCAGCGCGATCATGCCGGCGGCCGGGCCGATCTCGTACGCCTGGTCCGCGCCGATGTCGCGGCGCGTGCGGGCCTTCGCCTGCGTGGCCTGGAAGGCGTCCAGCATCTGTGCGGCCGCGTGCTCCGTCCTGCCGACCCAGCGGACGCTGACGGTGAAGCCGCCCACGGTCCGCTCCGTCTCGCCCTCCTCGCCCTCCTCGCCCTCCTCGCCGTCCGCGCCGTCCGCGCCGGAGCCGTCGTTCTCGCCGTCCTCGCCGGAACCCCCGTCCCCGCCGTCCTGGCCGGGGGCGCTGGGGTCAGGCGCCGGAGACTCGGGGGCGTCGGAGCCCGGTGCGGGGTCCGCCGACTCGGTCTCGGACGGTTCCGGAGACGCCCCCTCGGGCCCCTGCCGGCCGGGCTTCGTCCCGTCGGGGTCGTCCCGGTCGCCCTCCCCCGCGGGAGGCTTGTACCGGCAGGACACCGGGTTCGGCAGCCGCACAGATCCCGCGGACGTGCCGGAGGGCTCGGCGGCGTGGCCCTCCGCCCGCGCCGCGATCAGGTCGGGCTTCTCCAGCAGCGAGCAGGCGTCCGGCCAGTCGGCCTCCGGAACCCCGCCCAGCTCGGCCGGGCCGGTCCCCGCGATCCCGCCGCGGAGCGCGAAGAGCCGCGAGGCCCCGTCCGGGCGCGGCGCCGCCTGCGGGACGGCCGCGTACAGCATCCCGCCCGCCGCCGCCAGCCACGGGCGCGGGCCGGGCAGGTCGAGGTTCATCGAGATCGGCGCGGGCGCGGTCGTGGTGTCCCCGCCGCCGGGCTCGACGATGTCGACGCCCGCGGGCAGCAGCCGCCCCGACAGCCGGGGGCGCAGCGCGAACACCTGGCCGCCCGCCTGCGCGAGCGCCGCGTACGCGGGGACGTCCTCGCGCTGCCACTCGACCTTGCCGGACGGCACCCCCACCGCCTCCATGCGGGTCTCGCCGCTCTTCGCCCCATCCGGGTGGTAGACGATCAGGAGCCGTCCCGACTTCAGCACGGCCGGGCACATCGTGTCGCCGCAGACCCCGTCGCCCTCCCGGACGGCGAACTGCCCGCCGTCCTCGTCGAACGCGCGCAGCGCCGTCCCGTCCGAGACCAGTGTCGCCCCGTCCAGCATCGACACCTCGGGCGACTCCGTGGAGCCGAGCCGCCGGTCCCAGCGGACCGCGCCCTCGCCCGGCTCGACGGCCAGCAGCCGGCTGTGCCGCTTCCCCTTCTCCCCGGCGCAGTCCAGGGCCAGCGCCGCGAGGTCCTCGCGGGCGCCGGACGGCTGCGCGCTCCCCTCGAACAGTTTGCAGCCGCGCGGCAGCGGCAGCCGCCACACCCGGTTCCCCGTCACCGCCGAGAGCCCGAACAGCGTCCGGCCGCCGTCGCCGGTGGTGAACAGCACGTCCGAACCGGCGGGCCAGCGCAGCGTCGTCCGGGACACCGCGGCCGGCTGCGGCCCCTCCCGCTGCCACAGCAGCCCGCCCGACAGCGCGTCGAACGCGATGATCAGCCGGTCGCCGCGGTCGCCGTCCCGCTCGAAGTAGCCGAGCAGCCGGGACCGCGTGGAGGCCCAGCCCAGCAGCGTCCAGCCGGAGCGGCGGTAGCTCCAGCGGCCCGCGCCGGTCCGCGCGTCCCGTACCTCCAGCCCGCGCCCGGACGCCGTCACCACCTGCCCCTGCGCGACCGCGTAGGCGACGCCGTCGTAGCCGGCGACGGACCCGTGGTGCGTCCTGGTCGTGTGCTCCCAGCTCACGGCGAGCGGCCCCGGCGGCGGCCCCACCTCGCGCTGCGGCGTGACGGGCTCGGCGGTCACGGTGTGCCGCACCTGCCACCACTCCGCGCCGAGGACGAACCGGTCGACGAGGACGGCGACGAGTGCGATCGCCACCACTCCGGAGATCACGCCGAGGGCCACGCGGACCCCGCCCACGGACTCCGGCCGCCCCCCGGACCGCTGCCGGCTTCCGCCCACGACCGCGCCGCCTCCCTCCGCGTACCGTGCTTTTCTGGACGACATCCACCTTGCCTTGTGCGGGGCGTCCTCGCGACAGAACGAAGGAGTGGAACCGTGGAGGTCTTCACCCATTGGCGAACCTGGGACGAGGCCAGGGCGGGCCTCGACGAAGCGAGACCGGCGGCGAGATCGACCTGGACGGCCTCGGCAGGGCCGCGGAGGCCGCCCGGCATTGGCACGGCGACCAGCGGCGCCCGACCGGCGATCCGTACATCGTGCACCTGCTGGAGGCCCTGGAGGTGCTGACGCGCGGTCCAGGCGTGACCGACCAGGCCGTCCTGTCCGCCGCGCTTCTGCACGACGTCGTCGAGGACACCCCCGCCACCGTCGCCGAGGTGGAGGACATGTTCGGCCCCGAGGTGGCGGAGCTGGTCGACTGGGTGACCAAGCCGCCCGCGCCCGGCGGCGGCCGCCAGGCCAAGCGCGCCGCCAAGGCCGCCTACCTGCGCCGTCTCCGCGACGCGCCACGCGAGGCGATGCTGGTGAAGCTCGCCGACCGCGTGAGCAACGTCCAGACCCTCGACCGGATGCCGCCCGACTTCCAGCGCCGGTACTACGCGGAGACCCTCACCTACATCGTCCCGCTCGCCGAGCCTGAGCCGTGGTTCAGGGCGTGGTACGCGTCCTGGCGGCGGCAGTTCGCGCACCTGGCGTGAACCGGGCGTGACCGGACGGTCATGAAATGGGAGGATCCGGCCATGGAACGGGAGTGGGTGGTCGAGGAGAGCGTCGCCATCGAGGCGTCCGCGAGCGACGTGTACGCGGCGGTCGCCGACCCGCGGCGGATGCGCGAGTGGAGCCCCGAGGTGTTCGCCGCGTGGGTGCGCGGGCGGACGATCGCGCCGGGTACGAGGTTCGTCGGGTTCAACCGGATCGGCTGGCGGGTGTGGTTCACCACCTGCCAGGTGACGGCCGCGGTGCCGGGCGAGGCGTTCGCGTTCCGCGTGTCGAGCTTCGGCGTACCGGTCGCGCTGTGGGGATACCGCATCGAGGAAATCGCGGGTCAGGACGACACGGGTCAGGACGGCGCGAGTCAGGACGACGCGGGTCAAGACGGCGCGGGTCAGGACGGCGCGGAAGGCGGGTCCGGGCCGCGGACCCGCCTCACCGAGTACTGGGAGGACCAGCGGCGCGACAACCGCGGCGCCGCGTTCGTCTCGCTGCTCGGCAGGCTGTTCACCGGCGTCCCCGCCGGCCGCCGCGCCGCCGTCAACCGCGACGGGATGCGCGCGACCCTCGACCGGATCAGGACGGCCACCGAGAAGGGCTGAGCGCCGAGAAGGGCAGAGACAGGCCCGGCCGACGCTTGGAAGTAAAACGAGAACCTGTTCTACTTAGTGGTGTGACAAGTGCAGTAGAAGCCCATGCGATCCAGGGCGAGCGCGTCGGCCTGCCGGTGCGGATCCGCGACGCCGCCGTGGCGTCGGCGATGTTCGCCGTGCCCGCCGGCGCCGCCCAGGCCGTCATCGCCTACTCCGGGCTCGACATCGCCGAGCCGCTGCCGGGTAGGGCCGTCTGCTCCCTGGCGTTCGTCCGGTACGCGGACGGCGACCTCGGGCCGTACCACGAGTTCGCCGTCGCGTTCCTGGTCCGGCCGCCCGGCTCGGCGCCGCCGTCGGGGACGTTCGGCCGGCTGCGCGGGATGGCGGGGGTCGGCGCGTTCATCCACTGGCTGCCGGTCAACCAGGAGTTCACCCTTGAGGCCGGGCGGACGATCTGGGGGTTCCCGAAGGAACTCGCCGACATCCCCATGGACCTGGCCGGGCGCGTGAAGCGCTGCGCGGTGCGGTTCGGCGGCCGTTCCGCGATCGAGGTGGCGGTCAAGCCGGGCGCGCCGATGCCGGGCGGCGCCGGGGCGCCCAGGGTCGAGGCCTACTCGTGCCTCGACGGCGTCACCCGCCGGACGCCCTGGACGCTCACGCCGTCCGATGTGCGGATGCGTCCGGGCGGGGCGAAGGTCGTGCTGGGCGACCATCCGGTGGCGGAGGAACTGCGGGGGCTGGGCCTGGACCGGGCGCGGGCGCTCAGCACGAGCACGGTCGGGCATCTCACGATGACCTTCGAGGCGGCCGAGGAGGTGCGCGGATGATGCGGACGGCGCTGGTGACGGGTGCCGCGTCGGGGCTCGGCGCGCTGGCGGCGCAGCGGCTCGCGGCGGCGGCCTGGGACGTCGTCGCCGTGGACGTGGACGCCGCCGGGCTGGCCCGGACGGCGCTGCGCTCCCCGAACATGCATGCGCGGACCTGCGACGTCACCGACCCCGGGGCCGTCGCGGACGTGCTCGCGATGAGCGGTCCCGTGCAGCGCGTCGTGCACGCGGCCATGATCTCCCCGGCCGCGCCCGCGCTGGAGCAGCCCTTCGATGAGATCGAGAACACGCTGCGGACCGACGTCCTCGGCACCGTCCACGTCGTGCGGGCGACGCTGCCCGGCATGCTGGAACGCGGACGCGGCGAGATGATCATCTGCCCGGACGCGCCGGAGGCGGACACGGCGGCCGGCGCGGCGGCCTCCGCCGCCGTCGCCGCGTACACCGAGTCGCTCTGGGCGGAGCACGGCGGGCGGGGCGTGACGTTCCGCTGCGCCCGCGCCGCCGCGGGGACGCCGCCGCGCCTCGTCCTCGACGCGATCGACCGCTCGCTCGCGCGTCCCGCCGGGGATCCGCACGTCCCGATGGACGCCGCCGGCGGCCTGGTGTCCCGGCTGGCGCGCCGCACGCCTGCGGGAACGTCCGCGCCACGCTGAAGGTCACAGGGACCGAATAAGCTGTCTCCTTCGCCCCTTCGGGGTGCCGGGGGACGTCCCCGGTGTGACACACGTGCGAGGAGCAGCCTGCATGTCGTCCCAGGTCACCGGGCGGCCGACCGGTTCCGGCGGCACGGTCAAAGACCAAGAGATCGCCATCGAGCAGCGCTACGTCGACATCGCCTACGCGCGCCTGGAGGAGATGCGCGCGGACGCCCAGGCCATGATCCAGGAGGGCTACCGCCAGTCGCTCGCCGGCACCAAGGGCTCGCTGGTGGACCGCGACGCGATGGTCCACCAGGCCGCCCTGCGCGTCCAGGCCCTCGACGTCGCCGACGACGGCCTGGTGTTCGGTCGCCTCGACCTCGCCTCCGGTGAACCCGCTCCCGGTGAACAGGCGTCCGGTGAACAGGCGTCCGGTGAACAGGCGTCCGGCGAGATCCGCTACATCGGCCGCATCGGCGTGCGGACCAGCGAGCACGACTCCCTGGTGATCGACTGGCGGGCGCCCGCCGCCGAGGACTTCTACCGCGCCACCCCCGAGGACCCGCGCGGCGTCGTCCGCCGCCGCGTCCTGCACTCGCGCGGGCACACGGTCGTCGACCTGGAGGACGACCTGCTCGACCCGGACGCGTCCGACGGGATGACGATCGTCGGCGACGGCGCGTTCCTCGCCTCGCTCGCCCGCACCCGCGAGGGCGAGATGCGCGACATCGTCGCGACGATCCAGCGCGAGCAGGACGAGGTGATCCGCGCGCCCGCCGACGGGACCGTCCTGGTGCGCGGCGCGCCCGGCACCGGCAAGACGGCCGTGGCCCTGCACCGCGTCGCGTACCTGCTGTTCCGGCACCGGCGGCGGTTCGGCTCCCGGGGCGTCCTGGTCATCGGCCCGAACCGCCGGTTCACCGCCTACATCGAGCGGGTGCTGCCGTCGCTCGGGGAGGGCTCGGCGACGCTGCGCTCCCTCGGGGACCTCGTCGACGGCGTGACCGCGACCGTCCACGACCCGCCGCGGCTCGCCCGGGTCAAGGGCGCGGACGAGATGACGACGGTGCTGCGCCGCGCCGTGACCGACCACGCGCCCGGCGCCCCCGACGAGCTGCGCGTGGTGTTCAAGGGTGTCGTCGTGACGCTCGACCGGGGCGGCCTCGACCGGATCAGGAGCGACGTCCACCGGCGCAGCCGCGGCACCGTCAACGCGGCGCGCGGCCGGGCCGCTGAGGCGCTCCTGGACGCCCTCTGGGGCCGCTTCAACGAAGTCGGGGGCCCGGAGGCGGCCGAGGAGGCCGAGGGCGCCGAAGCGGGCCTGTGGAACGCGATCCTGGCCGCGGACGGCCTCGCCGAACTCGACGACGAGCCCGCCAGCGGCTCGGATGGGCAGAGCGTCAGGCAGAACGGCGGCCAGAGCGGCGACCCGAAGCGCGACCAGTTCGACGCGCGGGTCCGGGAGCAGCGCGCGTTCACCGACTTCCTCGTCGCCTGGTGGCCGATCCGCCGCCCGCTGGACGTGCTGCGCTCGCTCGCCGACCCGGACCGGCTGCGCCGCGCCGCGGGACGCGAACTCGACCGCGCCGACGTCGAGCCGCTCGCCCGGTCCTGGGCCGGGGCGGACGCACCGCTCAGCTACCAGGACGTCGCGCTGCTCGACGAACTCGACGCGATGCTCGGCTCGCCCCCGCGCCCGTCCCGGCGCAAGGCCGCCCGCGACGAGGACCCGTTCGTCGTGGACGGCGTCAACATCCTCACCGGGGAAGACGTGGTGGACGAGACGTGGGAGCCGGAGATGCAGGAGCTCACCACGTCCATCGAGCGGCTGGAGAAGTCCCGGCGCGTGGACGACGGCGTGGTGGAGGAACGTCCCGAGTACGCGCACATCGTCGTGGACGAGGCGCAGGACCTCTCCCCCATGCAGTGGCGGATGCTCGGCCGGCGCGGCCGCCAGGCCAGCTGGACGATCGTGGAGGACCCGGCCCAGAGCGCATGGGAGGACCTCGGCGCGGCCCGCGAGGCGATGGAGGCGGCGCTCGGCGGCGAGCGGCCCGCGTCCGGGGGCCGCCGCCGGTCCCGCAAGCCCGCTCCCGCCCCCGCGCGGGCCCGGCACGAGTACGAGCTGACCACGAACTACCGCAACTCCACGGAGATCGCCGCCGTGTCCGCGCGGGTGCTCGCGCGGGCGCTGCCGGAGGCCCGCCCGGCCCGCGCCGTCCGCACGTCCGGTATCGACCCGGTCGTCCGCGTCGTCCCGGACCTCGGCATCACCACCGCGTGGGAGGCGGCGGAGGAGCTGCTCGGCCAGGTGGAGGGCACCATCGGCCTCATCGTCCCGCTGCCCTCGGAGG
>NZ_SMKK01000144.1 GCF_004348425.1 Actinomadura sp. 7K507 | reverse complement strand
CCGCCCCACCGCCCCGGAGTCTCCCTGGCGCCCCCGCTGACCTCCCTGCGACCACCGGTGACCCGCGACTGACGCCGTGCATCGAACGGCCGTCACTCGAAGAGCCCCAGTCGGTGGGCGGTGGCGGCGGCCTCGGTCCGGGTGGAGACGCCGAGTTTGGCCAGGATGTTCGAGACGTGGACGCTCGCGGTCTTGACGGAGATGAACAGGGCCCCGGCGATGTCGCGGTTGCCGCGGCCCTCGGCGACCAGGCGCAGCACCTCGGCCTCGCGCGGCGTGAGGCCGAAGCCGGGGCGGGACGGCGGCCCGCCGTCGCCGAGGTCGAGCCGTGCCCGGCGGGCCAGCAGGCCGATGTGCTCGCGGAGCGGGGCGGCGCCGAGTTCGCCGGCCAGACCGGCGGCGCGGCGCAGCCGGGACGCGGCGGCGTCCCGGTCCGCGCCGGCGGTGGCCTCGGACGCCCTGGCCAGCGCCCACGCGAGCGGATACGGCCGGCCCAGCGCGTCCCACGCCTCCACCGCCGCCTCCCACGCGTCCCGGTCGAGTACGCCCTCGGCGCGGGCCGCCTCGGCGAGCAGGGACAGCCGGTGCGCCTCCTGGACGGGCCCGTAGATCCGGATCCCGGCGGCGCGGGCGCGGATCGCGGCGAGCGGGCCGGTGTCCCCGAGGTCGGCGCAGGCGGTCGCCGCGACCACGAGCCCCGGCAGCGCGTAGCGGGAGTCGTCCGGCAGGCCGAGGTCGGCGAGGACGGGGTCGAGTGCCTCCAGTGCCTGCGCCGGACGGCCGCGCCGGAGAGCGATCAGCGCGTCGAGACGGCAGACCGGGAAGAGGTCCTGGGCGCGGCGGGCGGTGCCGTACGCGATCCGGGTGCGCGCCGCCTTCGCCGCCCGCTCCGCCTCGTCGAGGTCGCTGCGGTCCGCCGCGATGCCGCCCACGAGGGAGCTCAGGCCGCCCCGGAACAAGGTCGGCGGGTCCTGCGCGAAGGCGCGGTCGATCACGGTGAGCGCCTCGTCCCAGCGGCCGAGCGAGATCAGCGGCTCGGCGGTGTTGATGGCCAGGAAGGTCCCGGCGGTCCTGCCGAGCCCGTACTCGTCGGCCTTCGCCACGCCGAGGGCGGCGACCTGCGCGGCCTCCGCGGACCGCCCGTACATCTCCAGGACGTCGGCCCGGTTGGTGATCGCGCGCAGCAAAGGCTCGAAGGCGCGGGATTCCCCGGCCCGGTCGGCGGCCCGCTCGGCCGTTGCGAGGAACGTCTCCGGGTCGTCAGCGCGGAACAGCTCGTCCCAGGCGAACCGGAGCTCCAGGTGGATCTCCGCCGGGACGTCTCCCACGGCGCGCGCGACGGCCAGCGCCTCCTCGGCGGCGCGGCCGGACTCCTCCTCCATGCCGTGCAGCCCCTGGATCTGGTAGGCGAGGGTCGTCAGGACGCGGGCGCGGGTCCGGCTCGGCGGGTCGGCGGGGACCACCCGGGTCGCTTCGCGGAGGTCCTCGATGGCCTCCTCCCGGCCGAGCCGCATGCCCATCAGGCCGCGTCGCTCGTAGAGGCGGGCGGCGCGCACGGGGTCCTCGCGGGCCTCCGCCAGCCCGGCCGCGGCCAGCCTGATCCCGGTGTCGGCCTCCCCGGCGAGGTCGGCGAGCGTGACGGCCGTCTCGATGACCTCGGCGTGCGGGACGCCGGTGCGGTCCACCGCGTCCGGGACGCGGTCCCACAACTCCAGCACGCGGGACGCCATCCGGAGCGACTCGGCGTAGGCGAGCGCCGTGCGCGTCTCACCGGCGGCCCGCCACGCGGCGGCCAGCGCCCGGCCGATGTCGTGCGCCGCGTACCAGTGGTGGGCGAGCGTGACCGCCCGCTGCCGCGCCGGCATCAGCTCGGGGCGCGCCTCCAGCACCTCCGCGTACCGGACGTGCAGCCGCACCCGTTCCCCGGGCAGCAGGTCGTCGTGCACGGCCTCGCGGATCAGCGCGTGCCGGAACGCGTACCCGTCGCCGTCGACGACCAGCGTGTTGGACGCGACGGCCGGGCGCAGGCCGCGGGTCAGCACCCGCTCGCCGGCACCGGCGACCGCGGCGAGCAGCTCGTGCCGGATCCGCGCCCCGCCGCCCGCGGCGACCCGCAGGATCTCCTGGGTCTCGTCGGGCAGCCGCTGGACCCCGCCGAGCAGCAGATCACGCAGGGACTCCGGCAGCTCGGCGTCCTCGCGCGAGTCGAGCAGGGCCTCCACGAACAGCGGGTTCCCCTCGCTGCGCGTGAAGATCTCCGCCGTGGCGCGGGCCGTCCAGCGCTCGCCGAGCACGCCCCGGACCAGCTCGGCGACCTCGTCCCGGCCGAGCCGCGCCAGGGGGACGCGGCGCACCCGCTCCACCCGTTCGAGCTCGGAGAGCAGCGGGCGCAGCGGATGCGTCCGGTGCAGCTCGTCCGTCCTGTAGGTGGCGACGATCAGCAGGGCGGTGTCCGCGCCGAGGTTGCGGACGAGGAACGTGAGCAGGTCGCGCGTCGACGTGTCGGCCCAGTGGGCGTCCTCGATGACGAGCACGACCGGGCGGACGCGGCGAGCCGTTCCAGCAGCGTGAGGACCAGCTCGAACAGGCGCGCCCTGGCTTCGCCGGGGAAGGCGTCCGCGTCGGTGTCGCCGAAGTCGGGCAGCAGCCGCCCCAGTTCCGCGCCGGCGCCTTCCGGGAGCAGCTTCCGCACCCCGTCCACGCCGATCTCGCGGACGAGACCGCGCAGCGCCGCCGTGAAGGGCGCGAACGGCAGTCCCTCGGTGCCGAGCTCCAGGCAGCCGCCGCCGAGGAACCGCGCTCCCTCCGCCCGTGCCCGGCCGGCGAACTCGCCGACGAGCCGGGTCTTGCCCACGCCGGCCTCGCCGCCGAGGAGGACCGCCGACGCCGACCCGTTCCGGGCGGCGTGGAAGGCGTCGTCGAGGGCGGCCGACTCCTGGACGCGCCCGACGAGTACGGGACTCGTCGCATGAGCGTTCACCGTCCCAGCGTGCCCTACGGTGCCCGAGGGCGTTGTCGGTGCCGCGTGCGAAGCTGGGCCTGTGAGTGCTGATGAGGAGCGGGACGGGGTACGGCTGACGAACCTCGACCAGTCCCTGTTCGAGGGGGCGGACGCGACCAAGCGCGACCTGGTCGACTACCTGGACGCCGTCGCCGGCCGCATCGTGCCGCAGCTCGCCGACCGTCCGCTGTCGGTCAAGCGCGTGCTGCGGGGCCAGAAGCCGTTCATGCAGAAGAACGTCCCGAAGGGAACGCCGTCCTGGGTGAAGACGGTCGCGGTGTGGGCGGAGACGTCCCAGCGCGAGGTGTCCTACGCGCTGTGCGACGACCGCCGCACCCTGCTGTGGTTCGCCAACCAGCGCGCCGTCGAGTACCACCCGCCGCTCTTCCGCAACGACGCCTGGGACAGGCCGACCCACCTCGTCATGGACCTCGACCCGCCTGACCCGGACGGGTTCGGCGCCGCCGTCCGCGCCGCCCACCTGGTGCGGCGGGCGATGGAGGACTCCGGCCTGCAGGGGGCGGTCAAGACGAGCGGAGCCAAGGGCGTCCACGTGTTCGTGCCGCTGGACGGCCGGACGGGCGCCGTGGACGTGGCCGCCGCCACCCGCGCCCTCGCGGCCCGTGCCGAACGCCTCGACCCGGAATTCGCCACGACCGCCTTCATCCGCGAGGACCGCGCCGGCAAGGTGTTCCTCGACTCGACCCGCGCGGGCGGCGCGACCGTCGTCGCCGCCTACAGCCCGCGGATCCGTCCCGGTACGCCGGTCTCGTTCCCCGTCCCGTGGGACGAGCTGGACGGCGTCGCCCCGGCCGACTTCACCATCCGCAACGCCGCCGGCCTGCTGGCCGGCCGCGACCTCTGGGCCGATCTCATGCCCGCCCCGCAGGAATTGCCGTCCGATCTGGTCGAGGAAGGGCACACCATCCCGATCGCCCGCGTGCAGGCCATGCACGAGGGCAAGCGCCGGGCCCGCGCCCGCCGCGACACCTAGATTTCCGGAGCACCGTCGAGTTCCGGACCGCACGGCCGGGCGGGACGGACGAATAATGCGTCGAGCGCGCCGTTTCCCCGGCCTTTCGCGCCGATCGGCCGGGGAAACGAACGAAGGAACAGAAACCGCCTAGGAATTCAGGTTGACGGGCAGTTCCCGGTGGCCGTTGGAGATGAATGACTCCACCGGGCGAAGTTCGGCGGGGTCGACGGCGAAGGCCATGTCGGGGAAGCGGCCGAACAGCGCCGGAAGGGCGATCTCGGCCTCCATCCGCGCGAGATGCTTGCCGACGCAGAAGTGCACGCCGTACCCGAACGAGACGTGCTCCTTGTCGGCGCGGGTGATGTCGAACAGGTCGGCGTCGTCGCCGTGCAGGGCGCGGTCGCGGCCCGCCGCCGCGTAGGCCGCGAGGATCGCCTCGCCCTTCCGGATCGTGGCGCCGTCGATGTCGATGTCCTCCACGGCGTAGCGGAGCGGCAGGTTCGCGACGGGCGCCTGCCAGCGCAGCGTCTCCTCGATCACCTCGTCCCACGGCACCTCGCCGGACCGGACCAGGGCGTACTGCTCCGGGTGCGTCAGCAACGCCGTGATCGCCTGGTCGAGCAGGTTCACCGTCGTCTCGTGACCGGCGGAGATCATCAGGATGAGCGTGTCGACCAGTTCCGCCTCGCTGAGCCGGGAGCCGTCGTCGTCCCGCGCGGAGATCAAGACGCCCGCCAGGTCGTCGGTGGGCTCGCGCCGCCGGAACTCGACGAGGTCCTGCAAGATGCCGTACATCTCCTGCTGGTTGGCGATGGACTCCTCGGGCGTCAGCGCCGTGTTGAAGATGCCGTCGACGCAGCGCCGCAAACTCGGCCGGGTCTCGTCCGGGACGCCGAACAGCCGGCAGATCACCTCGATCGGCAGCGGGTAGGCGAACTCCTCGCGCAGGTCGGCCCGGCCTCCGGGCGCCGCGGTCAGCCCGTCGACCAGGTCCCGGGTGATCTGCTCGACGGCCGGCCGGAGGGCCTCGCTGCGCCGCGGGGTGAACGCCCGGGAGATGATCGTGCGCAGCCGGCGGTGCTCGTCGCCGTAGGCGGTGAACATGTTCTGCACCGACACCCACAGGGCCAGCGGCCAGTCCGGCGGAATCTCCCCGTTGATCCATTCGGCCCAGTGCAGGTTCGGGTTCTTCGAGACCATCGGATCGGCGAGCAGCCGCTTGAGCTGTTCCTGGCCGGTCACCGCCCACGCGGTCACGCCGCCGGGGAGTTCCACGGGCGTCACCGTCCCCCGGTCGCGCAGTTTCGCGGCCTCTCCCTGAATGTCGCTGCCGGTGGGATCGATGACGTGCGGATTCTCCATTGAAGTCCACTCCAGAGATCATGCCGGAACGCGCCGTCAACGCACGCGCGCGAATGGTGACGCTGCCAACGTAGGGCGCGTCAGGACCATCCGGCTAGATCACCTCGGAGACTTACTCGTCTTTCTCCTGTTTCGGCCATTACTTAAATGGCGGCGCGGAAATCCTCATGCGGGACGGGTTCGGGGCGCCGCGGCTCGGCGTAGTGGCTCGCCGCCGCCGGCAGGTCCGGCTCCCCGGCGCCGGTGACGCCACCCGGCCACGCGGCCTCGCCCCAGCCGTGCCCGGGGGACACGACGTTGTCGGGCGGTGCCTCCGAGGGGGCGCCGTGGAAGTCCGAGGCGGCGCCGTAGAGGTAGGAGCCGAGCCCGATCAGCAGCCGCTGCACGTCCTGTTGCGGCCGGACGACCAGCCGCACGAACTGGCTCGTCGACCCCAGCTTGTTGCCGCACTCGCGGACGAACACGCCGTGCTGGGCGATCAGGTGGTCGCGCAGCGCGACGCCGTCCCTGCCGTCCGGCAGCTTGACCATGACGAAGTTGCCCTGGGACGGGAAGACCTTCAGCCCCGGCAGGGACGTGAGCTGCTGCGTCATCAGCATCCGGTCGCGGGCCAGCAGCCGCAGGCTCTCGCGGTACTCCGCGCCGTGCTCGCGCAGCAGGAACACCACGACCTCGGCGAAGGAGTTGAGGTTCCATTTCGGGAGGGCCGCGCGGATGGTCCGCGCCAGCGCCGGGTTCGCGACCATGTAGCCGAACCTGATGCCGTGCAGGCCGAAGTTCTTGCCGAGGCTCTTCAGGACGATCACGTTGGGCCGGATGCGGGCCTCGTCGGCGACGGTGGTGTGCGGTTCGGCGTCCACGAAGTCCAGGAACGACTCGTCCACCACGACCAGGTCGAGGTCGATCAGCAGGTCCATCAGCCGGACGACCTCGCGCCGCGGGACGTAGCCGCCGTCGGGGTTGTTGGGGTTGCAGATCACGGCGACCCGTGAACCGCGCGTACGGACGAAGTGCACGAACGCGTCCACGTCGAGTTCGAAGCCGCGCATCTCGTGGAGCTGGAACAGGTCGGCGCGCTTGCCGGTCTCCAGCGGCTGGTCCGTCCAGCGCCCGAACGTCGGGATCGGGGTGGCGAGGCTCTCGCGGACCAGCAGATGGTCGATCCAGGTGATCAGCTCCGTGGACCCGTTGCCCATCACCACCGTCTGCGGGTTGTGCCCGAGGACGGCGCACAGCTCCGCGGCGATCGTGTCGGAGTCGCTCGGGTAGTACTTCAGGATCTGCTCCATCGCACCCGCGAGCTGCGAGAACATCCCGGGAGTGGGGAAGTAGGGGTTGCAGGGGATGCAGAAGTCGACCAGGTCCTGACGTCCCGGCGAGGCCCGCTGCAGGGCGAAGAAGGACGGGCTGTGCGCGTTCCTGCGCAGCAGGCCAGGATCGATCGAGTCCGATGACACGAAAGGTGCTCCTCGTGCGCGGGACGCCCGCCCAGGCCGGGGAGGCGGCGTCCGGCCGTTTCGTCCGCTGGTTGCCGGTGCGGTCGGGGTCGTTCGCCAGGGGTACGGCCGGGCGGCCGCCCAGGTTCAGCGCGGGACGTCCCCGGGGCGGCGCAGCCGGGGTCAGCGCGACCGGGGTCGGTGTGACCGGGGTCAGCGCCGGCCGGGGTCGGCGTCCAGGAGCCTGCGGAGCCGGTCGGTCGCGTCCGGTTCGAGCGTGTCGAACCGCTCCCGGTACAGGGCGGTGGACTCGGCGGCGGGCCAGCCGTCCGGGAGGTGCTCGGCGGGCAGGCCGGGATCGGTGCGGAGCAGTTGCAGCCAGTCGGCGCCCAGGAGGGTGAGGCGGGTCAGCGGGCGTCCCACCTGCCCGCGGTCCGGCGTCCAGCCGGCGATGAACGACTCGTGCTCGGCGCGGATGGCGTCGACGTCCCAGGCCCGGTGCAGGAGCCTCGGCACGTCGGTGCCGTCCACCGGGACGGAGTAGAACCCGTCGGCCAGCTCCGCGATCTCCGCGAACTCGGGGTCCTTGAAGACGGCGCTGATGTCGACGCGGCCCGGCGCGATCCACAGCCCGTCCCGCAGGCCCCCGAAGCCGGCCCAGATCAGCCGGGCGCGGATCTGGTGGCGCAGGTCGCGGCGGCTCTCCGGCATGGAGTAGCTGAGCAGCGTCCACTCGCCGTCCGGGTGAGTGAACGGCGCCGGCGAGTCGACCCGGGGCTTGGCCTCGCGGAGCAGGTCCTCCGCCCACGGGGTGAGGGAGAACCTGGCCGTGCGCCCTTCCCGGACCCGGGCGAGCAGGCCCTTGCGCGTCATCCGCGCGAGCGTGGCCCGCCCGGCCGCCTCCGCCACCCCGAGGTCGCCGAGCAGGTGCAGGAAGATCCGGGAGCTGATCGGCGGGTACCCGCGGTCGAGGACGAGCGAGCCGAGGAAGCTGAACAGCAGCTGCTGCGGAGCACGCGGGCGCGGCCGCGCGCCCGGGGACGAGTCCTGCTCGGCGATCATCCCTCGTCCTCTCCTCGTTCCCGGTCGTGCCGTTCCCGGTGGTCGTCCCGTCACAGCATGCCGTGTGGGCGGGGCCGCCGTGACCAAGGTTATTCGATGAAATCTTGACGCACGACAGTTTGGAATCTAATTTCTTGGCCAGGGGGATCGCACCGGAAGGGCCGGACCAGGAGAGGTGGCAATGGAGCTGAACGGGAAGGTGGCGGTGGTCACCGGCGCCGGGCGGGGCCTCGGCCTCGCCTACGCCGGGGAACTCGCCCGCGCGGGCGCCGCCGTCGTCGTCAACGACGCGGATCCCGCCACCGCCGAGGCCGCGGCGAAGCAGATCGTCGACTCCGGCGGGCGGGCCGTCGCGCACGCCGCCGCGGTCGGCACGTCCGAGGCCGCCGAAAGCCTGGTGGGACGGGCCGTGGACGAGTTCGGCCGGCTCGACGTGATGGTCACCAACGCCGGCGTCCTGCGCGACAGGGTGCTGTGGAAGATGACCGACGACGACTTCGACACCGTCGTCCGGGTGCATCTGAAGGGCACGTTCACCTGCGCCCGCGCCGCGGCGGTGCGGTTCCGCGAGCAGGGCGAGGGCGGCCGGCTGATCCTGGTCGGCTCGCCGGCCGGGCAGCGCGGCAACTTCGGCCAGACGAACTACTCGGCGGCCAAGGCCGGGATCGTCGGATTCGCCCGCACCTGGGCGATGGAGCTGGCCCGCGCGAACGTCACCGTCAACGCGGTCGTCCCCGTCGCGGCGACCGCGATGACCGAGACGATCCCCGCGCTCGCCCCCTACGCCGAGACGATGCGGCAGGGCGGGGAGATGCCGCCGTTCGCCCGCCGCGCCCTGGCCTTCGGCACCCCGGAGGACGCGGCCGGGCTGGTGGCGTTCCTCGCCTCCGACGCCGCGTCCGGCGTCACCGGGCAGGCCGTCGGCGTCGGCGGCGACCGGCTGTCGCTGTGGACGCACCCCACGCAGGCCGTCGCCGCCTACCGGGACGGCGGCTGGGGCGCGGACGACATCGCCGCCGCCTGGCCGACGATCTTCGCCGAGCACGAGCAGGGCGTGGGGGAGAACCTCCCCGAGGCGCCGGAACCGGAGCCGTCCCGATGACCCGTCCCGCCCCCGCGACCGGCCTCGACCTGGACGCCCTGGAGGCCGTCGACGTGCACGTCCACGTCGAGACCGACCTGCACGGCCACCTGTCGCTGCCCGGGGAGTACCTCGAGGCGTCCGCGAAGTACTTCGGCGGGGGGCACCACACGCCCGACGTCCACGAGATCGCGTCCTACTACCGCGAGCGGCGCATGGCGGCCGTCGTGTTCAGCGTCGACATCGAGAACGCCACCGGGCATCCGGCGCTGTCGAACGAGGAGATCGCCGACGCCGCCGCCGAGCACCCCGACGTCCTCGTCCCGTTCGCGAGCATCGACCCGGCCAAGGGGCGCGCGGGCGCGCGGGCGTTCCGCCGCCTCGTCGAGGAGCGCGGCGTCCGCGGGATCAAGTTCCACCCGTCCCTGCAGGGCTTCGCGCCCGACGACCGCAGCGCGTACCCGCTTCTGGAGGTCGCCGCCGAGCACGGCGTCCCGGCCCTGTTCCACACCGGGCAGACGGGCATCGGCGCGGGCATGCCGGGCGGCGGGGGCATCCGGCTCGGCCTGTCGAACCCGATGCTGCTGGACGACGTCGCCGTGGACATCCCCGAACTGACGATCATCCTGGCGCACCCGTCGTTCCCCTGGCAGGACGAGGCGCTGGCCGTCGCCACGCACAAACCGAACGTCTACATCGACCTGTCGGGCTGGTCGCCGAAGTACTTCCCGCCGCAGCTCGTCCGGTACGCCAACAGCCTCCTGCAGGACAAGGTCCTGTTCGGCTCCGACTACCCGGTCATCACCCCGGACCGGTGGCGGGCCGACTTCGCGAAGCTGGAGATCAAGCCGCACGTCCGGCCCAAGATCCTCAAGGACAACGCCGTCCGGGCCCTGCGCCTCGCCGAGAAGGAGGACCGATGACCACGACGGTCGCGTTCGAGGACCTGACGAGCATGGCCGGCGACTCGCTCGGCGCAGGCCGCTGGCTGGAGGTGGACCAGGCCCGCATCGACACCTTCGCCGACGCCACGGATGACCACCAGTGGATCCACGTCGACCCCGAGCGGGCGAAGGACGGCCCGTTCGGCGGCCCGATCGCCCACGGGTACCTGACCCTGTCGCTGGTCATCCCGCTGTGGACGGAGCTACTGGACGTCACCGGCGTCACGACCAAGGTGAACTACGGGCTGAACAAGGTCCGGTTCCCCGCCCCCGTCCCGTCCGGTGCGCGCATCCGGCTGTCGGGGACGCTCGCGGAGGTGACCGAGGTCGCGGGCGGCGGCGTCCAGCTCACGCCCGACCTCGTCGTGGAGATCGAGAACGGCGGCAAGCCCGCCTGCGTCCTGCAGCCGGTCTTCCGCTTCTACCCGTGACCCGGTTCTCTCCCTGACCCGGGTGTGCCGCCCACGGGCCGGTCAGGTGTCCGTATGATGGACACCCGACGGGCGCGTGGGACGGCGAGGGGATGATCGATGCCACGGGAAGGCACCGGACCGGATTTCATCGAGGCGCTGGCCCGCGGCCTCGACGTCATCACCGCGTTCGAGGCGCGCCGCCCCGTGATGTCGCTGGCGCAGGTCGCCGAGGCCACCGGACTGGCCCGGCCGACCGCCCGCCGCATCCTGCTCACCCTCCGCGAACTCGGCTACGTGCGCGCCGACGACGGAGGATACGCCCTCACCCCGCGCGTCCTCGACCTCGGCGTGTCCTACGTCAGGTCCATGGGGCTGTGGGACGTGGCGCGCCCCCACATGGAACGCCTGTCCGAGCGGACGAACGAGTCGTGCTCCATCGCGCAGCTCGACGGGTCCGACATCGTCTACGTCGCCCGCGTCGCCGTCCCCAAGATCGTCGCGCTGGCGGTGCAGATCGGGACGCGGTTCCCGGCCCTGCAGACCTCGCTCGGCAAGGTCCAGCTCGCCGCGCTCGACTCCGCGGAGGTCGACCGGATCCTCGCCGAGCCCACGCGCTCCGGCCTGGAGCCGCGCGTCCACCTCTCCAAGCAGGACCGCGACGCGGAGCTGCGCGAGGTCCGGGCGCGCGGGTGGGCGATGACCGACGAGCAGCTCGCCCGCGGCATCCGCTCGGTGGCGGCGCCGCTGCGCGACGGTTCCGGCAAGGTCATCGCGGGCCTCAACGTCAACACCCACGCCGCCGAGACGCCCGTCGAGCGGCTCGTCGAGGAGCACCTGCCGCTGCTGCTGCACACGGCCGGTGAGATCAGCGCCGACTTCGCGCGGCTGGAGACCGTCCCGCAGGTCACCCGGCCGGCCGCGGGATGATGACGATCCTGCCCTCCGCCGTCCCCTCGCCCTGACGCCGCCACGCCGCCGCCGCGCCGCCCAGGGGGACGGTCTCGTGCGCGACCGCCAGCCTCCCGGACGCGGCCTCCCCGGCGACGAACGTGATCGCCTCGGCCCGCTGGTCCGCCGTCAGCTCGTTGTTGGTGTAGCCGAGCAGCCGCAGCGACTTCCCGCGAAGCGTGGACGACTCGATCGGGCACGTCTCGCCCGCCGAGGAGCCCAGGTTGACGAGCCGCCCGCCCGGTCGGAGCGTCCGCGCCGCGGCCGCCGCCGGGGCTCCGAACAGCGGGTCGAGGACCAGGTCGGCGGGCCCGTCCGAGGCATCCTCGAACCGGCGGGCCAGCTCGGCGACGTCGCCGGTGTCGAGCGCGACGACCGCGTCCGCACCTGCCCGCGCCGCCCGCTCCCGCGCGGCCGGTGACCGCGCGCCCGCGACGACCCGCCGCGCGCCCGCCGTCCGGGCGAGCCGGACCGCGGCCTGCCCGACGACGCCGCCCGCCCCGAGCACGATGATCTGCTCCCCGGCGGCCAGCTCGCCGCGCCAGGTCAGCGCCATGTGCGCGGCGACGGCGGAAAGCCCGAGCGCGGCCACGAGCACGGGATCGGCGTCGCCCGGCAGCTCGACGAGCGCCGTCTCCGGGACCGCCGCGACCTCGGCCATGCTCCCGTCGCCCGGCGCCATCCCGGCGGGGCTCGGGAACCAGACCGTCCGGCCGCCGCAGGTCCCGACGCCCTGGACGCCCGGCACGTACGGTGTCGCGGGCTTCCCGAAGTAGGACGTCCCGGTGGCGCACAGCAGGTCGAGCGGCGTGATGGGCGCGGCGAGGACGTCGACCAGTACCTCGCCGTCCCCGGGCACGGGCGGTTCCCGCTCCGCCACCACCGGGGGACGGCCGCACTCGCGAATCTCTGCGGCGCGCACCGTCAGGTCGCGATGTCGGGGTAGGGAAGCGTCATGTGCGAGAGCTTCCGCGCGTACTCCAGCTGAAACCCGAGTGGCTCGTCGTGGTCGCGTTCGAACATCGCGATGAACAGCGTGAGGGTGAGGAAGGGGTGCGCGCCCAGCTCGAACAGCTTCGGGTAGTCGTGTCCCGTGAGGGCCGCCCGCTCGGTGTCGTCGAACCGCAGCCACGTGGACGACTCGCCGCCGTGGCAGTTGATGATGCGGTTGGCCTGTTCCCCCTCCCACCACGCCACGGTCGCCTCCGGTTCGTCCCGGTAGCGCTCGACGAGTTCCGGGTCGCGGTCGACGGTGTAGAGGAACTTGTTCAGCAGGTACTTGCTCACTTGGCCGCTCCGTTCGGGTACCAGGTGAAGTAGGCCTCCATCGTGTGGAACAGGTCGTAGGTGTCGACGTAGTCGGCCTTCTCGCCCTCGCCGGCGACGCCCATCATCAGCATGAAGTCCATGAACCCGTGGGTGGCGTTGCCGGGCGCGTGCAGGCTGTCGAGCGTCACCTCCGACAGGCAGCCCTCGATGTCGCCGGACGAGATCCACTCCACGGCCTTCGCGTCGAACTCGGGGTCGGGCCCGTGCGGGCCGAACTGGCGCGGGCCGCCCAGCTCCAGCGACAGGTGCCCGGTGCCGATGACCGCGACCCGCTGGTCTCCCGGCCACGACTCCACCAGTTCCCGGATGGTCCGGCCGAGCTGGACGAACCGCTTCGGCCGCGGCAGCGGCGGCGCGAAGATGTTGGTGTAGACGGGGACGATCGGCAGGTCGTTCTGCGGGCGCAGCGTGATGATCGGGCACGTGATCGAGTGGTCGATGCGGAGCTCGTTGGAGAACGCCAGGTCGAATCCCGCGTCCAGGCCCTCGCGCAGGATGTAGGCCGACAGGTCCTCCTGCCCCTTCATCAGCATCCGGGGGAGCCCGAACTCGCGTTCCTCGTTGTACCAGTTCGCGTCGTAGAACGGCGCCTTGCCGATGAGGAACTGCGGCATGTTGTCCAGCCACAGCTGGTGGAAGTGGTCGGAGCCGACCATCACCAGGACGTCCGGCCGGGCCCGGGTGAGCGTCTCGCGGAACGCCTCGACCTTGCGGACCCACTCGTCGGCGAAATCGGGGCGGTCCTCGCCGGTCGCCGTGCTCGCGCGGTAGTAGAAGGGATGGTGGGTCGAAGCGATCACAGCGACCAGTTCAGCCATGACGGTCTCCGGGGGAGTAGGGGTCGGGGGCGGCGGACCGGTTGTTCAGGTCCACCGAGAGGAAGATGTCGTTGCCGACCGGGTGGCGCAGCTCCTCGGCCAGCTGGCCGATCAGCCCGGCGGTGCGCGCCAGCAGCGCGAACCCGCGCAGCAGCTCCAGCGGCAGCCCGAGGTCGGCGAGCGCGGCGCCGCACACCCCGGCGCCGTTCAGCGGCAGCGTCTTGCCCAGCACGCCGGGGTGGACGCGGCCGATCGCGGCGAACAGCGACAGGTGCGGGCCGAACAGCCCCTCCTCGGCGGCGATCTCCATCAGCCGGGGAGTGCGCGGGTCGCCGTCCTTGTGCACGTGATGGCCGAGGCCCGGGACGAACCGCTTCGCCTCCCGCTCCGCCTGGACGGTCCGCAGAGCGAGGTCGTCCCAGCCCTGGTCGCCGGACGGGAGGTCGCCGTCCACCGAGACCAGCACGTCGTGCAGGAAGCGGCCGGTGTCCTCGGTGACGCCGAGGAACCGGGAGCCGCCGCCGAGCAGCCCGGCGGCCAGGGCGCCCTGCACCGAGTCGGGCGCCGACAGGTACGTCAGCCGGGTGACGATCGCGGTCGGGGTGAAGCCGTGGTCGGCGAGCGCGGCGAGGACGGCCTCGAACACGCGCGTCTCGCCCGGCTCGGGCCGCCGCTGGGTCGCGAGCCAGAACGCCAGCTCGCCGAACCCGACCTCGCCCATCACGTCCTTCGCGAGGTCCTGCCCGAGCAGCGTGATCGTCTCGCGGCTCGACGCGCCCAGCGCCGTCGGGTACTCGGGGCGCTCAGCCACGGTCGTCCTCCCGGGGCCCATCCTGCTGCGGTTTCGCCAGCCATTCGCGCAGCTCCGCGCCGTGCTCGTCCAGGCCGGGCGGCGGCAGCCGGTACGCCACGGGCGTGCGGGAGAAGCGTATGGGGTTCCGGGTGGTCGGCACCGCGTGATCGCCCTCGCCGACGGCCACGACGGGGTCGAGCTCGAAGCGCTCGGCCATCGCGAACCCGCCGTCGATCGTGTTGATCGGCCCGCTCGGCACGCCCGCCTCCACCAGCAGCTCGAACCACTCGACGGCGCCGCGCCGCTTCAGCCGCTCCACCAGGACCGGGCGCAGCTCCGCCCGGTTGGCGGTCCGGCCGGCGTTGGCCGCGAACCGCGGGTCGTCCGCGACGTCCGGGATGCCGAGCACCTCGCACAGCTTGCGGAACTGGCCGTCGTTCGCCGCGGCGACGATCAGGTCGTTGTCCGCCGTCGGCAGCGGCTCGTAGGGGAACACGCTCGGGTGCGCGTTGCCCATCCGGTACGGGACGGTGTCGCCCGCGACGTAGGCGGAGCTGTGGTTGACCAGGCCCGTCAGCGCCGACGACAGCAGGTTGACCTCGACGAGCTGGCCCTCGCCGGTCGCGTCGCGGTGCCGCAGCGCCGCCAGGATGCCGATCGCGGCGTGGTTGCCCGCCATCACGTCGAACACCGAGATCCCGGCACGGTACGGCGGGCCGTCCGGGTCGCCGGTCAGGCTCATCAGCCCGGAGATCGCCTGCACCATCAGGTCGTAGCCGGGGACGTCCCGCCCGGCACCCGCCCCGAACCCGGTGATCGAGCTGTAGACGACGCCCGGGTTGGCGGCGCGCACCGAGTCGTAGTCGAGGCCGAACCTGGCGAGGCCGCCGGGCTTGAAGTTCTCGATCAGCACGTCGGCGCGGCGGGCCAGTTCGCGGCCGGCGGCGGCGTCCCGCTCGTCCCGGAGGTCGAGGGCGATCGAGCGCTTGCCCCGGTTGATGCCGAGGTAGTAGGTCGACTCCTCGCCGCGCGCGGGCGGCGTCCAGGAGCGGGTGTCGTCGCCCTTCGGCCCCTCCACCTTGATCACGTCGGCGCCCAGGTCGGACAGCAGCATCGTCGCGTAGGGCCCGGCCAGGACCCGGGAGAAGTCCGCCACGAGCACCCCCGACAGGGGGCCGCCCGGCCCTTCGCGCGTGGTGTCGTCCGTCATCCGGCTCCCTTGCTCGTCGGTTGGACCTGCTCGTCGATCGGTAGAGTCCGTTGAGCGGACGTTCGTCCGCCCTATCGATTCTGCCATGTCGATATCGAAGCCGGTCAAGTGGTTGACACTTTGACTACCGGTCGGAAGAGTAGCCACATGCAGGTTTGACCGTAGAGCGGACATCAGTCCGTGACTGCTCCGGAGTGGAGTGTCCCGAGGACGAGGAGTGCATGCGATGCCGAACACGAGCGAGTTCGAGCCGGGCCGTCCCGTGGTGCTGCGCGGCGGCATGGTCCTGACGATGGCCGACGGGCGCGAGGTCCTCGACCGCGCCGACGTCCTCGTCACCGGCGACAAGATCACCGCGGTCGGGGCCGATCTCCAGGTCCCGGAGGGCACCGCCGAGATCGACGCGACCGGCGGAATCGTCATGCCCGGGATGATCGACACCCACCGGCACATGTGGCAGACCGCCATGCGCGGCTACGGCGCCGACTGGACCCTGACCCAGTACTTCGTCTGGTACTACCTGGAGCACGGCAAGCGGTTCCGGCCCGACGACATCCACGCCGGCAACGTGCTCGCCGCCCTGGAGGCGATCGACGCCGGCGTCACCACGGTCGTCGACTGGTCGCACGGCCTGCAGACCCTCGACCACGCCGACGCCGCCGTGGACGCGCTGCGCTCGGTGCCCGGACGTTTCGTCCTCGCCTACGGCAACATCCAGGCGCCGCCCGCCGAATGGACCGGGACGCAGGAGTTCCGCGACTTCGCGGGCAGGCTCATCGGCGGCGACATGCTCGGCTTCCAGCTCGCGTTCGACGTGGTCGGCGACCCGTCCTTCCCGGAGAAGCCCGCCTTCGAAGTGGCCCGCGAACTCGGCGTCCCCGTCACCACCCACGCCGGCGTCTGGGGCGCGACCAGCGACGAGGGCATCAAGCAGATGCACGACCACGGGTTCATGACCCCCGAGACGGTGTACGTGCACGCCGCGTCCCTGTCCGCCGACTCCTATCACCGCATCGCCGCCACGGGCGGGTCCATCTCGGTCTCCACCGAGAGCGAGCAGAGCGCCGGGCAGGGCTACCCGCCCACCTGGGTCCTGCGCGCGCACGACATCCCGATCTCGCTGTCGATGGACACGAGCGTCTGGTGGAGCGGCGACCTGTTCTCCGCCATGCGCACCACGCTCGGCGCCGACCGCTGCCGCATGCACCTTGAGGCCCACAACAAGGGCGAGACCGTCACGCACTGCAACCTGCGCGCCGACCAGGTCGTCGAGTGGGCCACCCGCGGCGGCGCCCGGACGATCGGCCGCGACGACCTCGGCAGCATCGAACCCGGCAAGAAGGCCGACGTCGTCCTGATCAAGAACGACGACTCGCCGGTGTCGTTCCCCGTCCTCAACCCCTACGGGCACGTCGCGTTCCAGGCGCAGCGCGGCGACGTCCACACGGTCCTGGTGGACGGGCGGGTCGTCAAGCACGAGCACCGCCTGGTCGGCGCCGACCTCGCCGCCGCCCGCCGCGAGATCGAGTCGACGGTGGAGTACCTGCGCGCGTCGATGGGCGAGGACGAGTGGGTGAAGGGCATGAACCCCGATGTTCCCGAGACCAAGATCCTCGACAACCCCTACACCTACACCGACTACCGCAGCGCCTCGACCCGAACCCGCTGAACCCGGAACCCGTGGTTCCGCCACCGCTTCGCGGCCTTGGCGGGAAGGCCGCGCCGACCGATGAGTTCCGGAGGCCGGGCGGGTCTGCACTCCCGAAGACATCCGTCTACGGGAGGTACCCATGGTCACCGGACCCATGGATGCAGGGGGACTCACCACGTGCCTGTGGTTCGACGGGCGGGCCGAGGAGGCCGCGAACCACTACGTCTCGATCTTCAAGGACTCCAGGCTGGGCGGCGTCATGCGCACGACCGCCGCGCACGACGGCGCGGCCGGGGCGGTGCTGACCGTCGAGTTCGAGATCAACGGCCAGAAGTTCCTCGGCCTGAACGGCGGACCCCGGTTCACGTTCAACGAGTCCGTGTCCTTCATGATCCACTGCGCGGACCAGGACGAGGTCGACCACTACTGGTACCGCCTCCTCGAGGGCGGCGGCGAGGAATCCCAGTGCGGCTGGCTCAAGGACAAGTTCGGCGTGTCCTGGCAGGTGATCCCGGCCGGGATGTACGAGCTGGTCGGCGACCCCGACCCGGAGAAGGCGGAGCGCGCCACCAGGGCGATGTTCTCGATGCGCAAGCTCGACATCGCCGAGCTGCGCCGGGCCCACGCGGGGACCTGATCGCGGTGGGGCGGCGCGGCCGGGCGCCGCCCCAGCGCCGTCATGCCGCGCCGGCGCTCCGGACGGGCGCGCCCGCCGGCGTGCCCGCCGATGCGAGGCCCGGCGGGGCCGCGGCCAGCGCCTGCTGGATGGCGCCGACCAGCGCCAGCGCCGACTCCTCGGTCAGCTCGACCGCGACGCGCGCCGACGGGCCGGCGGCCGGGTCGGTGAAGTCGATGTTCACCGTGTGCTCGTGGCACGCGTGGAAGGGATGGTCGACGTAGACCGCGCCCTCGGTCGGCGTGAACCAGCCGGACGCGCCCTTCGCCGCGCCGTCGAGCTCCACCTTGAAGGTCTGGTAGGTGCACATGGCGGTCTCCTCTCAGGCGCTCAGGTGGCGGCCGTAGAAATCGAAGATCTTCGCCCAGGCGTCCCTGGCGGCCTCGGGCCGGAAGGCGGGGCGCTCCACGGCGAAGAACGCGTGCCCGGCGCCCGGATAGCTGTGGAACTCGTGCTCCTTGCCGAGCCTGGTCAGCTCCGCGTCCAGCGTCGCCACCTCCTCCGGCGCCGGGAACCTGTCGTCCTCGCCGAACAGGCCGAGCAGCGGGCACGACAGGTCCGGTGCCATGGAGACGATCGGCTTGACGGCCAGCGGCGCGTCCTCCGGCGGCTCGTCGACCACGAACGCGCCGTAGCAGTCGACGGCGGCGTCGAGGTCCAGCGAGCAGGCGGCGAGGAACGCCTGCCGCCCGCCCGAGCAGTAGCCGATCACCCCGATCCTGCCGTTGGCGTGGTCGAGCATGTTCAGGTAGGCGGCGGCCCCGGCGACGTCGCCGACGAGCTGCTCGTCGGGGACGCCGCCCTTGGCGCGTGCCGCGGCGGCCTGGTCGTCGGGGTCGGCGGCGCCCTCCCGCGAGTACAGGTTCGGCATGAGCGCCGCGTACCCGTGCGCGGCGAACCTGCGGACGATCTCCTTGGTGGGCGCGTCGTACCCGGGCAGGTGGTGGATCACCACCACGCCGCCGCGCGGGGCGTCGCTCAGCGGCCTGGCCAGATACGCCTCGAGCTCGGCTCCCTCGTGCCCGGCGATGGCCACGGTCCCCGCCCACATGGCGTCCTTCATTGAATCGGTGCTCCGTCCTCTCGGTGATCGTCTGGACGAGAAGTCCAGTGTTTCTCATATGCGTGCTCCCGATATACCGCGAGGTGCCGGCCGTATACCGCGAGGCTCAGGCGTGCAGCGTCCCGGCGCTGAGGAGGCCGAAGAGCAGCAGGCCGATGACGATCCGGTAGATCACGAAGGAGGTGAAGCTGTGGCTGGACACGAACCGGAGAAGCCAGGCGATGGACGCGTAGGCGACGACGAACGACACGCCGGCGCCGACGACCAGCGGGAGGGCGCCGGTGCCCGACGACAGCGCGCTCGGCAGCTCGTAGACGCCCGCGCCGGTCAGCGCGGGGATGCCCATGAAGAACGACAGCCGGGTCGCGGCGACGCGGTCCAGGCCGAGCAGGAGCCCGGTGGAGATCGTCGCCCCGGAGCGGGAGAACCCGGGGAACAGCATCGCGAGGATCTGCGAGCAGCCGATCAGCATGGCGTCGGTGAGGGACGTGTCGTCCTCACCGCGCTTGTGCCTGCCGTACCGGTCGGCGAGCCACATCACGGCGCTGCCGCCGAGCAGCGACCCCGCGACGACCCAGAGCGAGGCCAGCGGGCCGTGGATGAGGTCGTCGGCGGCGACCCCGACGATCACGACGGGGACCGTGGCGTAGATGACCCACCAGCCGAACTTGTAGTCGTGGTGGTACCGCTCGTCCTTGTCGACGATGCCGCGCCCCCAGGCCGCGACGATGCGGACGATGTCGGAGTAGAAGTACACCAGCACCGCCGCGATCGCCCCGGCCTGGATGACGGCGGTGAACCCGATCACCGCGCGGTCCTCCACCGGGATGCCCATCAGGCCCTCGGTGATCTTGAGATGCCCGGTCGAGGACACCGGGAGGAACTCGGTCAGGCCCTCCACGATCCCGAGCACGATGGCCTGCCCGACACTGATCACGCTCAATGCCCCGATTCCTCTCCTGACCCGCGTCCGTCCGCGGCGAGCCTACTGCGGTCGGCCGGTCACGGTCGGTGAGGAAGGGGGGACTTCACCGACCGTTAACCGGAAGGTCAGCCGGAGGAGAGGCCGGGCGGGCGGCAGCGGCGGGACCGGGCGGGATCAGCCCCAGACCTCCTCGGCGGTCTCGGCGATGAGGCGCAGCTTGGCGGCCTGCTGCTCGGCGCTCAGCGCGTTGCCCTCCACCGTGGAGGAGAACCCGCACTGCGGCGACAGGCAGAGCTGCTCCAGCGGGACGTGCCGCGCCGCCTCGTCGATGCGGCGCTTCAGGTCGTCCTTGGACTCCAGCTCGCCGTGCTTGGTCGTCACCAGGCCCAGCACGACCATCTTGCCCGGCGGGACGAACCGCAGCGGCTCGAAGCCGCCCGACCTCTCGTCGTCGAACTCCAGGAAGAAGCCGTCCACGTTCAGCTCGCCGAACAGTGCCTCGGCGACGAAGTCGTAGCCGCCCTCGGCCGTCCAGGACGACCGGAAGTTGCCCCGGCACATGTGCGTGGTGACGTTCATGCCCTCGGGCCGCCCGGCCAGCGAGGCGTTGATCTGCCGGATGTAGCGCAGGTGCAGGTGCTCGGCGTCGTCCCCGCGCTCGGAGATCATGGCCCGCTGGGCGGGGTCGTTGAGGTAGGCGAGGCTGGTGTCGTCGAGCTGGAGGTACCGGCAGCCCAGCTCGCCCAGCCGCCGCACCTGCTCGGAGTAGGCGGCGGCCAGGTCGCCCCAGAACTCTTCGATGTCGGGGTAGATCTTCGGGTCGATCGACGCCGGGCCGCCCCGGTAGTGGACCATGTTCGGCGACGGGATCGTCAGCTTCGGCGTCACCCCTTCGCCCGCGGCGTCCCGCAGGAACGTGAAGTGGTCCGCGAAGATCGTGTGCTCCAGCCGCACCTTGTCGTGCACGCTCAGCGCGGCCGTGGAGAACTCGATGTCCCCGGCCTCGTTGTGGAACTGCACCTTGATCTTCTCGTCCGCCGGGCTGATCCCGCCGAGCTGGTAGATGAAGTCCATGTGCCACGAGGTGCGGCGGAACTCCCCGTCGGTGGCCGACCGCAGCCCGGCCTCGCGCTGCATCCGGACCACGTCGCGGATGGCGGCGTCCTCGGCCTCGGCGAGCCGGGCGGCGTCGATGCGGCCCTGCGCGAGGTCGTCTCGCGCGGTCAGGAGCTCGGGCGGGCGCAGCAGGCTGCCGACATGGTCTGCCCGGAACGGGGGCTTGGTTCGCACGGACACGGGTCGCTCCTTCAGCGGGGATCAGAGATGGACGCTGCCAATCTAGGCATAACGCCGACGGTGATCAAACATTTGCCGAAGATGCGTCCGACCTCGGTGATCCCGGTTCAGTCGGCGGCGAGCTCCCGCTCGACCTGTTCGAACTCCACGGCCATCGCCGCGGCGAGCGCCTTGGCGGCCGACAGCGGCCGGACCATGACCGTCAGGTCCTCGATCAGGCCCGCCTCGTTCATCCGCAGGAAGTCGCAGCCGGTGATCGTCAGGTCGCCCACCCTGGCCTCGAAGAGCAGCGCGTGGTCGCGGCCGTCGTTGATCTCCCGGACGTAGCGGATGCCGTCGAAGACCCGCAGCACGGCCCGCAGGATCGCCGCGGTGACCGGCTTGCCGGAGTACGGCTTGAAGACCACGGGGCTCGTGAACACCACGTCGTCGGCGAGAAGGGCCTCGATCGCGGCGCGGTCGCCGGCCTCGGCGGCCGCTCGGAAGGGATGCATGCGCTCACCTTGATAGTCACATTGTTGACTAGCCAGTAACCAGAGTACTGGTAGCCGGACATCGCGCGCCACTGACTCCGGCGCCACCGAACTGCAGCGTCACCGACTACCGAGGGTTGGCGGTGGTGTGGATCGCGGGATCGCGGGCAACGTCCACGGAAGAGATGGCCTTTGCCCCTTATAGTGTCGATCCTGGTGGTGTGACCACGATGACGTGCGCGAGTTCATTGCGCTCCCCCCGCTCCCGAGCACGGTGACATTGGAGTCATGAATGTCCAGCCAAGAGCCCGGCCCTCCGGCCTCACTCGACGACGTCAAGGGATGGTTCCCCAAGGTCGACCAGTTGCTCTTCACCTGGTTCCTGGAACGCCAGGACCAGCTCGGTGAAACCGGCGACCTCGTCGAACTCGGCTCCTACCTCGGCAAGAGCGCCATCCTCATGGGGCGGCACATGCGGGACGGAGAGACGTTCACCGTGTGCGACCTCTTCGACTCCGAGGCGTCGGACGACTCCAACCAGGAGGAGATGGCCCGCTCGTACTCCAGCCTGACCCGGAAGGCCTTCGAGGCGAACTACCGCGCCTTCCACGACCGGCTGCCGCAGATCATCCAGGGACCGACGTCGCTGATCCTGGACCACGTCCAGCCGGAGACGTGCCGTTTCGTGCACGTGGACGCGTCCCATCTGTACGAGCACGTGCACGGCGACATCCAGGCCGCGCACGTGATGCTCCCGGCGGGAGGCGTGATCGTCTGCGACGACTACCGTTCCGAGCACACTCCCGGCGTGTCGGCCGCCGTCTGGGAGTCGGTGACCGTCGACGGCCTGCGCCCGATCTGCATCACCCCCCAGAAGCTCTACGGCACCTGGGGCGACATCGGGCCCATCCAGAACGACCTCCTGAACTGGCTGGAGAAGCAGGAGGACGTCTGGCACGAGATCCAGCAGGTCGCCGGGCGGCAGCTCGTCCGCGTCAAGCAGAAGCCGGCGAACCGGCCCCAGAAGGACGACCAGGTGCGCAAGCTGAAGGCGCGTCTCGCCAAGGCCGAGGAGCAGCTGGCCCAGGCGGAGGACCGGCTTGCCGGCACCCGGCAGGAGCTCGGCTCCGTCCGCAACTCGGTCAGCTTCAAGGTCGGCCGCAAGGCCACCGCGCTCCCCAGGGCGCTGCGCGGCAAGCGCAAGCCGTAGCACCCGCCGGGGCGAGGCCCCTGTCCCGATTCCTAGAACACGTTCTAGTATCGGACGCATGCGCCATGGCATCGTCCTCTTCACCAGTGACAGGGGCATCACGCCCGCCGCCGCCGCGAAGGCCGCAGAGGAGAACGGGTTCCACACGTTCTACGTTCCCGAGCACACCCACATCCCGGTCAAGCGCGAGGCCGCGCACCCAGGCACGGGGGACGAGTCGCTCCCGGACGACCGCTACATGCGCACGCTGGACCCCTGGGTCTCCCTGGCGTCCGCGGTCGCCGTCACCTCGACGATCCGGCTCGCGACGGCCGTGGCGCTGCCGGTGGAGTCCGACCCGATCACCCTCGCCAAGGCCGTCGCCACACTCGACCACCTGTCGGGCGGCCGGGTCACGATCGGCGCCGGGTTCGGCTGGAACACCGATGAGCTCGCCGACCACCACGTGCCGGCCGGCAAGCGCCGGACGGTGCTGCGGGAGTACGTGGAGGCGATGCGGGCGCTGTGGACGCAGGAGCAGGCGTCCTACTCCGGGGAGTTCGTCTCCTTCGGCCCGTCCTGGGCGTGGCCCAAGCCCGTCCAGCCGCACATCCCGCTGATGATCGGGGCCGGCGGCGGCCCCAAGACGTTCGCCTGGATCGCCGCCAACGCCGACGGCTGGATGACCACGCCGGTGGAGAAGGACATCCTGCCGAAGACCAGCGCCCTGCAGGCTGCGTGGGAGGAGGCGGGCCGCACCGGCCGCCCGGAGATCTCCGTCCTGGCCGCGACGCGCCCCTCGGCCGAGGACATGGCGAACTGGGAGGAGGCGGGCGTCACCGAGATCATCTGGGGCCTCCCGGACAAGCCCGAGGACGAGGTGGCCGCCTTCCTGGCCCGCCACGCCGGCCGCCTCGGCCTCTGACCCGCCGCCTCCCGGCACGCCGGGGTCCTTCGCGGCTCAGCGGACGGGGTCGCCGGGAACCGGGTCGCCCGCCAGGGGATCGGCGTCCGGCGGGGAGCCCGCCGCCCGGCCGCCGGACACCGAGACGGGGAACCACAGGACGAAGGTGCTGCCGACGCCCGGCGCGGAGAACAGCCCCACGTGGCCGTTGTGCGCCTCGGCGATGCTCCGCACGATCGCCAGGCCCAGCCCGGTGCGGCGGTCGCGGGTGCGGCGCGTCTCCGAGCCGCGCCAGAAGCGGTCGAACACCCGGTCCTGGTCGGCGGCGTGGATGCCGGGCCCGGCGTCCTTCACCGCGATCCACTGCCAGCCTCCCTGCCCGGCCCCGTGCCGGCCGCCGGTCCTGCCGGCGGCGACCGTGATGGCGGTGCCGGCGGGCGCCAGCCGCACCGCGTTGGACACCAGGTTGGCCACGGCGCGGCGCAGCGCGTCGTGGTCACCGATCACCTGCAGCCCGTGCGGCAGCCTCCGCTCGATGGTGAGCCCCCGCGCGGCCGCGAGCGTGTCGAACTCCTCGGCCGCCTCGCCCGCCGCGAGCCCGAGGTCGACGTCGGTGTCCTCGAAGGCGGGGGCGGACCGGCGCGCGGTGGCCAGCAGGTCCTCCACCAGCCGCGTCATCCGGGTGGTGGCGCGGTCGACGACCTGCACGGCGCGGCGGCGGTCCTCGGCGCCGGCGCCGGGCTCGCTGAGCACGGTGTCGACGTTGGCGCGGATGATCGCCAGCGGGCTGCGCAGCTCGTGCGAGGCGTCGTCGATGAGCCGCCGCTGCGCGTGGAACGCGGAGTCGAGCCGGTCGAGCATCGAGTCGATGGTGTCGGACAGGTCGCGCAGCTCGTCCCTGGGGCCCGACAGCCGGATCCGGCGGGACAGGTCGGTCGCCTGGATCTCCTCGGCGGCACGCGCGATCTTGCCGACCTGCGCCGCAAGCTCGCCGCGCCGGACGAGACGCAGGTCATCGAGACCGTCGTGGGACACGGCTACCGCC